>NZ_JBEZEX010000042.1:0-47279 GCF_040649115.1 Micromonospora sp. NPDC049049
CGGGGGCGACACCCCCGCCGGCCAGCGATGAGCCCGGGGTGCCGTTCCGGGTTCCCGCGGAGCTGACCATCGAGGAAGCCCGCTTCCACCAGGGCCGGGTGCTGATCGCGTTCGAGGGCATCCCGGACCGCAACACCGCCGAGGCGCTGCGGGGGACGCTGCTCGTGGTGGACAGCGCCGACGTGACCCCACCGGACGACCCGGAGGAGTTCCACGACCACCAGTTGGTCGGGTTGGCCGTGGTGACCCCGGCCGGCGAACGCCTCGGCGAGGTCGCCCGCATCGACCACGCGCCCTCGTCCGACCTGCTGGTGCTGCGGCGCCCCGAGGGGCGTACCGCGTTGATCCCGTTCGTCCGGGCGATCGTTCCGGAGGTCGACCTGGCCGGCGGACGTGTGATCGTCGACCCGCCAGCCGGACTGCTCGACCTTTAGGACCAGCCCGCATGCGCGTCGACGTCGTGTCGATCTTTCCGGAGTACTTCGCCCCGCTGGACCTGTCGCTGATCGGACGGGCGCGGGCCAACGACGTACTCCAACTCGCCGTGCACGACCTGCGGACCTGGACCCACGACGTGCACCGCACCGTCGACGACACCCCCTACGGGGGTGGGCCGGGAATGGTGATGCGCCCCGAGCCGTGGGGTGAGGCACTGGACGCCCTCGCGCCGCTCGACGCCCCGCCGCCACGGCTGCTGGTGCCGTCGCCGGCCGGTGCCCCCTTCACCCAGGCCATGGCGTACGAGTTGGCGGCCGAGTCCCATCTGCTCTTCGCCTGCGGCCGCTACGAGGGGATCGACCAGCGGGTCCTGGCGCACGCCGCCACCCGGATGCCGGTCACCGAGGTCTCGCTCGGTGACTACGTGCTCTTCGGCGGCGAGGTCGCGGTCCTGGTGATGCTGGAAGCGGTCACCCGGCTGCTGCCCGGGGTGCTGGGCAACGCTGGCTCGTTGGACGAGGAGTCGCACGCGCACGGGCTGCTGGAGGCGCCGATCTACACCAAGCCGCCGAGTTGGCGTGGGCACGACGTGCCGGACGTGCTCCGCTCCGGTGACCACGGCAAGATCGCCCGCTGGCGGCGCGAGGAGGGCCTGCTGCGCACTGCCGCCCGCCGGCCGGATCTGCTGGCCGCGCTGCCGGCCGATCGGCTCGACAAACGGGACATCGCGGCCCTGGACCAGGCCGGATTTCAATCTCCACCGGGGGATGTGGCAAAGTAGGGGGGTTGCCGCATCCGTCCGCGCCCGCGGTCGGCTGCGAGGATCCCCGACCGGGGTCGGTCCGCCGATCACCACCCGGGAATCAGAATCACCCACCCGCGCACCGAGTGACGGTGCGCCGTGAGCCTTACGAGGACGCAGCGATGAACATCCTGGACGCCCTTGACGCCCAGTCGAAGCGGACCGACCTTCCCGACTTCCGGGCCGGTGACACCGTCAAGGTGCACGCCCGCGTCGTCGAGGGCAACCGGTCCCGTGTCCAGATCTTCCAGGGCGTCGTGATCCGCCGCCAGGGTGACGGTCTGCGCGAGACCTTCTCGGTCCGCAAGGTCAGCTTCGGTGTCGGCGTCGAGCGGACCTACCCGCTCAACGGCCCGGGCATCGACCGGATCGAGGTCGTGACCCGCGGTGCCGTGCGTCGCGCCAAGCTCTACTACCTGCGCGAGCTGCGCGGCAAGAAGGCCAAGATCAAGGAGAAGCGGGAGAAGCAGCCCAGCTGACTTCCCGCTCGCCACGCCGCCCGAGCTGCGCGTATGCCGTACCGACCAGAGCGCACTACGCTGGTCGGTACGGGCGCAGCGAGGCGGCGATCCCGCCCAGGTGGCGGGTAGTTGTCCACTACCGCCCGTGGGGCCTCGACGAGGCTCCCGGGCGGTGGTGTTTTCTGCGGACCGGGGAGTGGCGTGGTGCAGACGCTTGACGAGGACGGCACCGTCGATCCGTGGCGCCGACGGGCTCGCCGCACCCGCCGGCAGATGCCGCTCTGGCAGGAGTTGCCGCTGCTGCTGGTGG
The DNA here is from genome assembly GCF_040649115.1 of Micromonospora sp. NPDC049049. Classification (NCBI taxonomy): domain Bacteria; kingdom Bacillati; phylum Actinomycetota; class Actinomycetes; order Micromonosporales; family Micromonosporaceae; genus Micromonospora; species Micromonospora sp. NPDC049049. The sequence continues at coordinate 2,012 of NZ_JBEZEX010000042.1, forward strand.
TCGCGTTCTGCCTCGCGGTGCTGATCCGCACCTTCCTGCTCCAGGCGTTCTTCATTCCGTCCGGCTCGATGGAGGACACCCTCCTCGTCGGTGACCGGGTGCTGGTCAACAAGGTCGTCTACGACGTTCGTGACCCGCTGCGCGGCGAGGTGGTGGTCTTCCGGGGCACCGACCGCTGGGCGCCGCAGGTCGACGAGCAGCCGAAGCCCGGCGTCGGCGGCCGGCTCGCCCGCACCGTCGGCGATCTGGTCGGGGTGAGCCGACCCGGTGAGAAGGACTTCATCAAGCGGGTGATCGGTCTGCCCGGTGACCGGGTCAAGTGCTGCGACAGCCAGGGCCGGGTGACCGTCAACGGCGTCCCGCTCAACGAGTCGTACGTCCTGCGGGACTCACCCCTGGACCTGCCACCCAACCCGGCGGAGTGTCGCTCCCGGCGCTTCGACGAGATCGTCGTGCCACCCGGTCAGATCTTCGTGATGGGTGACCACCGTGAGGTCTCCCAGGACGCGCGTTGCCAGGGGCCGGTGCCGATCGACAACGTGGTCGGCCGGGCCTTCATGGTGGTCTGGCCGTCGTCGCGGTGGAGCTCGCTGTCGGTGCCGTCCACGTTCGAGGACGTCTCCGGGCCGGCCACGGCGTCCCCCGGCGCGACTCCGGCGCGACCGACTCCGCAGGGCGGTGTGCTGCTGATGCTTCCGCTGGCAGCCGCGCTACGTGGTTCCCGCGCGTTCCGGACGGTGCCGTCCAGCCGGGCAACGTAGGCTCCTTTGCGTGATTGACGAGCAGACCGACAAGCCGCGCAGCTCCTTCTGGAAGGAGCTGCCGATCCTGCTGGGTGTGGCGATCCTGGTCGCGGTGCTGGTCCGCGCCTTCGTGCTGCAGACCTTCTTCATCCCCTCCCCGTCCATGGAGAACACTCTCAAGATCGATGACCGGGTGCTGGTCAACAAGCTGGTCTACGACTTCCGGTCACCGCACCGCGGCGAGGTGATCGTGTTCAAGGCACCGACCGCGTGGAGCGGCAACCCCGACGGTGAGGACTTCATCAAGCGGGTGATCGGCATCCCCGGTGACCACGTGGTCTGCTGCGACCCCGAGGAACGGTTGGTGATCAACGGCAAGTCGCTGGACGAGCCGTACATCTTCTCCATGGACGGGATTCGCGACAAGGCCGCCGATCAGGAGTTCGACATCACCGTGCCGGAGGGCCGGCTGTGGGTGATGGGCGACCACCGTTCCGCCTCCGGCGACTCACTGGAGCACTGGCAGCAGTCCCAGCAGGACATCACCGAGGCCACCATCCCCGAGAAAGATGTGGTCGGGCGGGCGTTCACCGTCTTCTGGCCGGTCAACCGGGCCACCTGGCTGACGGTGCCCGACGGGTTCGACGGCATTCCCAAGCCGTAGGCCGACGGGGCGTGGGCGATCCGCCGTCGGTCTGGCAGGCTGGTGCGGTGACCGTCTACACCCCTCGACGCGCGGCTCGCGTGCTGCTCGTCGACGCGGCCGGCAGGGTCCTGCTGTTCGAGGGCTTCGACCCGGCCCGACCCGGGCACCGATACTGGTTCACACCGGGCGGCGGGCTCGATCCGTTGGAGTCGCCGGCGGCGGGCGCGGCCCGGGAGTTGGCCGAGGAGACCGGCCTGCGGCTCGACCCGGCCCAGTTGGGCGAGCCGGTCTGGGCCGATGCGACCGAGTTTTCCTTCGACGGCACGTGGTACCGCCAGGAGCAGGATTTCTTCCTCTTCCGGGTGGACTCCTGGCAGGTGGACACCACCGGCTTCAACGACGTCGAGCGCCGCAGCATCGCCGACCACCGCTGGTGGGTTCCGGACGAGCTGGTGGCCAGCGGTGACCGGTTCTACCCGCCCGAACTGCCCGCCCTGCTGACCCGGCTGGGGCAGTCGACCGCCGCCGGCCAGGGCGGAGCGTCGTGCTGACCCCGCCGCGCACCGTGGTGCGCCGCGAGGCCGGCCTGTACGCCCTGGAGCGGGCGTTGCAGCGGCGTGGCTTCCGGCACGTCGCCGGCGCCGACGAGGCGGGCCGGGGGGCGTGTGCCGGTCCGCTGGTCGCCGCCGCGGCGGTGCTGCCCGAGGGGCGGCGCGGCGAGATCGAGGGGCTGGCCGACTCGAAGCTGCTCACCCCGGCCAGCCGGGAACGGGTGTACGCGGAGGTGGTGGACCGCGCGCTCGCGTACGCCGTTGTGGTGATCCCGGCCGAGGAGGTCGACGCCCGGGGTCTGCACGTGTGCAACCTGGCCGCGATGCGCCGGGCGCTCGCCTCGCTCACCACCCGCCCGGAGTACGTGCTGACCGACGGGTTCGGCGTGGACGGCCTGGGCGTGCCCGGTTTGGCGGTGTGGAAGGGCGATCGGGTGGCCGCGTGTGTGGCGGCCGCCAGTGTGCTGGCCAAGGTCACCCGGGACCGGCTCATGGTGGAGTTGGACGGGGTGTTCCCGGCGTACGGCTTCGCCGAGCACAAGGGCTACATCACCCCGGAACACTCGGCCGCGCTGCGGGAGCACGGGCCGTGCCGGGAGCACCGGTTCTCGTACGTCAATGTCGCCGCGGTCTCCGGCCGCGACGGCCGGCCGCCGCGCGCCCGACGGCCCGGCGGCCACGGCCCGGACGAGCCGATGGAGCGCTCGTGGGCGTCAGGGGGTACCGTCGGCGTGGCGTTGGGCGAGCAGCCTCGGCCTCAGACGCCGGTGGGGGAAGATGTGGCCATGGAAGGCGGAGTGCGATGAGCGCGGAAGATCTCGAGAAGTACGAGACCGAGATGGAGCTGCAGCTCTACCGGGAGTACCGCGACATTGTCCGCCAATTCTCCTACGTGGTGGAGACGGAGCGTCGGTTCTACCTGGCCAACCAGGTTGACCTGCACGTGCGTAACTCCGACGGCGAGGTCTACTTCGAGGTCGAGATGCACGACGCCTGGGTATGGGACATGTACCGTCCTGCCCGCTTCGTGAAGAACGTCCGGGTGATGACCTTCAAGGACGTCAACGTCGAGGAGCTCGAGAAGCCCGACATCTCACTGCCCGCCGACTCTGGCTTCGGCGGCTGAGCGCACCCGAACCGCTGGGCCGTGCCACGGGCCCCCCACCCGTGGCCTGACACCCGCCGCCGATCACTCGGCCGGCACCACGACCTCGACCCGCTGCACCATGTTGTTGGCGAAGCCGCCACGGTTCCACTGTTGCTCGACCGGCTGGGTCCGCCCGGACGCGTCGGTCGCCCGCGCGCCAAGCACGTACCGGCCGGGGGTGGCGACCCACTCGTGCCGCCAGCGCCGCCAGGCGAAGTCCCCCGCGTCCCCCGCGTCCCCCGGGTCCAGCTCGGCCTGCGCCCAGTTCCGCCCGCCGTCGGTGGTCACCTCCACGGCGACCACCGGGGCGTGCCCCGACCAGGCCCGACCATCCAGCGTGCACGGGCCCTGTCGCAGCACCCGACGACGGGACATGAAGTCGGGGAAGCCGGGCGGACGGACCAGCGCCCGTGGCTCGATCCGGGTGACCGGCACGCCCGGGTCGTCCGCGTCGCGACGTACGCGGTAGGCCACCGCGTTCTGGTACCCCTCGAACGGCTCGGTCCGCAGCTCGATCGAGTGGAGCCACTTCACGTGGGCCATCCCGTACCAGCCCGGCACGATCAGCCGCAGCGGCGCGCCATGCTGCGGCAGCAGGGGAGCGCCGTTCATCTCGTACGCCAGCAGCACCTCGTCGCGCAGCGCGTCCGCGACCGGAAGCGCCCGCTGGTAGTCCTGCTCGATCCCACGCTCCACACCGTGATCGGCGCCGGTGAAGACCACGTCCACCGCGTCCGGGTCGACGCCCGCCTCCCGCAGCAGCGGAGCGAGGGGGGTGCCGGTCCACTCCGCGTTGCCGACCGCCTCGACCAGCCAGGGCTGGCTGACCGGTCGAGGGTGCAGCAGGGCTCGCCCGTTGCCGGCGCACTCCAGGGTCACCTGCCGGGTGACGCGGGGCCGCTCGCGCAGGTCGGCGAGGGTGACAGTCAACTGACTGTCGACCGCGCCGCCGATGGTCAGTGTGTGCGTCTCCGGGTCGAGCTCCGGGATGTCGTAGTGGATCAGCAGGTAGTGCAACCCGGCCGGGGTGACGTCGTAGCGCAGCGCCTCCAACGGGATGCCGTGGTTGCGGGCCGCGAGTCGCAGCTCCTCGGCGCTGATCGTCTCGTCCGGCTCCGCGAGCCGGGACGGGCCGCTCACGTCGGCCACCGTGGGCCCGGTGAGGGACGACGTCCGGTCATCGAGAGTGGTCATGCGGCCTCCCCGGCACCGACGGCGGCACCCGCCGTACGCGGCCCAGCCTAGGCCCTGCGTGGCGGCCCGAGAACGACACCGGAGCTACGGCCGCGTGGGGGTGGTGAGTCGGTACCGGTTCGTCCGAGTGACCATTGAGGGTTGTGATGATTGCGGATGAGGAATTCTGGCGGCTCGTCGCGGTGCTGGGCGGCCGGCCCGAGGCGCACGACGACGGGCCGTACGAGCGGTTGACCGCCGTGCTGGCGGAAGAGCCGGTGGAGCGGATCATCGGCTTCGCGGAGGCGCTCGCGTTCACGCTCTACCAACTGGACCGTCGGGTGCTCGCTCAGACCGTCCTTCCCGGCGGCGACCGTCTGTCCGATGACAGTTTCCTGTACGCCCGTTGCGCGGTGGTGGTGGCCGGACCGGCGGCGTTCGATGCCGTACTGGTCGATCCGGCGGCGTTCGCGCGCTTCACCACCGACGAGGCCGCCCACGCGGAATCGCTTCTTGACGTCCCGTCCAACGCCTACCAGAAGGCGACCGGGCAGGAGTGGGAGCACGTCGAGGAGTACGACTACGAGACCGGGTCCAACGAACAGTGGTGGTGACCTGGTCTGTCAGGCGTCGGCCCAACGTCCGGGCATAGCAGATCATCGAGGGCGTCGGGTGGTCGTCCACAGCGCCTCCGGTTGTCCACAGCCTCGTCGGCCGGGCTGGCGGACGACCCGGCGTCGGCCGGAGGCTGCCGTCATGCGACAGCCCTCCGTCCGTTCGATCCGCCGCACCGTGCTGCTCTGCGCCGCGCTCCCGCTCGCGCTGACCGTCCAGCTCTGCGGGCTGGCGGTGCTGGTGGCGGCGGTGCCCGGCCAACCCCCGACCCCGACCGTGCCGGTCGCGGCCCTGGGGGAGCCGATCGTCGCCCCGACGCCCGCCGGGCGGTTCCGGTGGCCGCTTGACGGGCCGCCTCGTCCCGTGCGCCGGTTCGACCCGCCGCCGCGACCGTGGCTGCCCGGCCATCGCGGCGTCGACCTGGCCGCTCCCGCCGCAGCGGTGGTGCGGAGCGCCGGGCCGGGCACCGTGCTCTTCGCCGGTCTGGTGGCCGGTCGACCGGTGGTCACCGTGGGGCACGCCGACGGGCTGCGGACCACCCACGAGCCGGTCCGACCCGGTGTACGCCCCGGCCAGCCGGTCACCGCCGGCGCGCCGCTGGGCGAGTTGCTGCCCGGGCATCCGGGGTGCCCGGCCGAGGCGTGCCTGCACTGGGGCCTGCGCCGGGGCGAGGAGTATCTCGACCCGCTGGCCCTGCTCGGCCTCGGCCCGGTGCGCCTGCTCCCGGTCGGCCCGGTGTCGGCTCCCGGCCGTCCGGAGCAGCGTCTGCTCCCCGATGCGATCCGTCAGCGCTGGGCGAGCAGTGCCGGCAGCCGTGCGGCCAGCCGTTCGTACTCGTCGGTGGTGTTGTAGACCTGGCCGGTGAGCCGCAGCCACCCCCGGCCGTTCCAGCTCATCACCGCCACCTCGGCGGCGAGCCGCTCACCGATCCGCGCCTGCAACGCCCGCGCCGCGTCGATCGTGGTGCCAGTGCCGGCCGGCAGCGGGATGAGGCGCAGAGCCACCCCCGGCCCGCCGGGGTCGGGCAGATCGGCGGGAGCCACCCCCAGGGCGTCCCCCACCACCCGCTGGCCGTACGCGGCGAGCGCCGCGTTGTGGGCCCGCACCCGGTCGACGCCGAGACTGCGCATCGTGAACAGGCCCGCCGGGGCGGCCAGCCAGGACGTGTAGTCGAGCGTGGCCTGCCACTCGAGCCGGGCCGGGAAACCCGACTCCTGCTCCCAGGACACCACCAGCGGCTCGATCCGGTCCCGCCACTGCGGTGCCACAGCCAGCAGGGCGGTCCCACGGGGTGCGAACGCCCACTTGTGCAGGTTGCCCACCCAGAAGTCCGCGCCGATGTCGGCCACCGAAATGGGCAGCATGCCCGGGGCGTGCGCGGCGTCCACCAGGACCGGCACGCCGTGTTCGCGGGCCACCCCGACGACGGCGGCGGTCGGAAAGAGCTTCGCGGTGGCCGAGGTGAGCTGGTCGACGACGAGCAACCGGGTCCGCCCCGGGCGCAGGCCGGCGCGGATGCTCTGCACGATCTGCTCGTCGGTGGCGGCCAGGGGGATTGGCAGGACTCGGCTGACCGCGCCGGTGCGGCGGCACTCGCGCTGGATCGCCAGGCTCACCGCCCCGTACTCGTGGTCGGTGCTCAGCACCTCGTCGCCGGCCTTGAGACCAATCGACTGGAGCACCACTGCGACGCCGGTGGTGGTGTTGCCCACCAGGGCGCTGCCGTCCGGGTCGGCGCCCAGGAACCCGGCGAGGTGCCGCCGGGTGTGTGCGATCCGGTCCACCAGCCCCTGGGTGAAGAAGCGCAGCGGGTTCGCCTCCATCTCGTCGCGCAGCCGCTGCTGGGCGCGCTGCACGTTGATCGGCACCGCGCCGAACGAGCCATGGTTGAGGTGGCTGACCGCCGGGTCCAGGGAGAAGAGCAGGCGGGCGCCCGGGATCGGCTCAGGAGGATTCGGGACGCTCACCTGATGATCGTAACCGCCACGCTCGCGCGCCTGCGGCCCTTGATCAGGGCGGGCGTGCGTGCTCTCCGGCCCTTGATCAGGCGCGCGGGTGCGCCTGCCGGTAGGCGGTACGCAGCCGCTCGACCGAGACGTGGGTGTAGATCTGCGTGCTCGCCAGCGACGAGTGGCCGAGCAGCTCCTGCACTGCGCGCAGGTCCGCGCCACCCTCCAGGAGGTGGGTGGCAGCGGAGTGGCGCAGATCGTGCGGGCTGGTCGGGGGCAGCCCGGCGGCCTCGGCGTACGCACCGACAACCTGACGGGCGGTCGTCGGGTTGAGCCGACCACCTCGCGCACCCAGCAGCAGCGCCTCGCCGGAGCGGGCGCCCACCATCACCGGGCGGCCCCGGCGCAGCCAGTCGTCCAACGCCCGCTGGGCGGGCACCCCGTACGGCACCGAGCGCTCCCGCCCGCCCTTGCCGAACACCCGGATCACCCGTCGGCCGTGGTCGACGTCCCCGACGTCCAACCCACAGGCCTCGCTGACCCGTACGCCGGTGGCGTAGAGCAGCTCCAACAGCACCCGGTCCCGGAGCGGAAGCGCCTCGACGGCTTCGTTCGGGCCCGACTCGGCTGGCGGGTTCGGGGGAGGTGCCTGCCGGGACGGCGCCTCGACCAGAGCGGCGGCCTGATCGGCGCGCAGCACGCTGGGCAGATCCCGGTGCGCGCGAGGGCTGGCCAGCGCGGCGCCCACGTCGGCGGGGAGCAGGCCGGCCCGGTGTGCCCAGGCGCTGAATGCCCGCGCTGACGCGGCCCGCCGGGCCAACGACGTGCGGGCCGCACCCGTGGTGCGCTGCCGCGCCAGCCAACTGCGCAGCACCGACAGGTCCAGCTCGGCGAGGTCGACGCAGCCCATCCGGACGGCGTGGTCGAGCAGCGAGACCAGATCGGTGACGTACGCGCGGACGGTGTGCTCCGAGCGGTTACGCACCCGGGACAGGTGCTCGGCGAAGTCGTCGACAGCGTCGCGCAACGCTGGCGGGAGTGCCTGGTGCATGGCCCGGGTGCCCCGGTCCGGTCGGCTCATCGTGGCCGCGCCGACGTACCGGCCGGTTCCTCGGCCCCGGCACCCTCACTGACGGCTGACACGGCACCAGCCTACGGCCGGTCCGCGGCCGCCACCGCACACGACGCTGCCGGGCGTCCACCCCCGACTAGCGGCGGTTGTTCCTCTTGCTCAGCAACACGACCAGGCCGACAACGAGCACGGCGGTCACGACGAGACAGAAGAGCACGCTGATGTGCCACGGCTTGATTGCACCCATGAGCGGGCACGGTACCGGCAGTGTCGGCTGGTCGGGATCCCGACGGCGAGAGGCTGGCCGGGATCCGACCGCGAGAGGGCGCGGGTATCCGGACGACCACGCCGGCCAGGTTGCGGTGACGCACCCCTTCAGGCGACAGGCCGACCGGACGTCTCCGCCGCCGCACGCTGCTGTCTGGCGGGTGCGGCGAGGGCGTAGCCGTCGTCACGACGGACCACCATGGACAGTTCCTCCAGCAGCGACAGCTTGCGCAACGCGGTCCGTAGGTCGACGCCGGCGCGCGCGGAGAGCCGGTCCACGCCCATCGCGCCACGGCGGGGCAGCGCCTCCAGCAGCGACCGCGCGTCGTCGTCCAACGCGTCGGTGGCCCGCTGCGGTCCACGCGCCAGCGGGGCCAGGTCCGCGCCGATCCGACCCACCTCCTCCAACACGTGCGCCACCCCGGTGACCAGCCGGACCTTGTCGGGGAACTCGCGCAGGAACTCGTGCGCGCCGACGGACATCGCCGAGGTCACCGGCCCCGGCACCACCATGGCCACCCGATTGGCGTGGACGGCTCGCCGCGCGGTCTGCGTCGCGCCACTGCGCGCCGACGCCTCCACCACGACGGTGCCCCGGGTGCCTGCGGCGATCACCCGGTTGCGGATCAGGAACCGGGGCCGCAGCGGCTCGGCACCGGGCGGCCACTCGCTGACCAGCAGCCCCGTCTCGGCGATCCGGTCGAAGAGCGCGGCGTTGCCCATCGGGTACGGACGGTCGAGCCCGCAGGCGAGCACCGCGACGGTCAGACCGCCAGCGGTGAGTGCGCCCCGGTGGGCGGCGGCGTCGATGCCGAACGCGCCACCGGACACTATTGTCCAGTCCCGCTCCGCCAAGCCGTACCCCAGCTCGGTCGCGACGTGCTGCCCGTATCCGGTGGCCGCCCGCGCCCCGACCACGGCCACCGAACGATCCAGAGCCTCGCCGAGCGGCCAGCTCCCGCGCACCCAGAAGCACAGCGGCGGGGCGGTCTCAGCGTCCACCCGGCGGCTGACGTCCGGCAGCCGCAACGCGGCCAGGCTGGCGACCTGGGCCGGCCACTCCTCGTCGTCCGGCGTGACCAGACGGGCACCCAGTCGGTCCGCCCGCTCCAGGGCCTCCGTGGCCACTGCCCGCGCGTCGCCGGCCGCCGAGCGTGCGGCGACAGTGGTGTGCAGCCAGCCGTCCGGGCTGCCCCCGTCGAGCAGCAGTTCCAGGGTTTCCACCGGACCGTGCCGTTCGACCAGGTGATGCACAGCGCGCGTGCCCGGCTCCGCCAACCAGGTCAGGGCGACCCGGGCCAGCCGTCGTTCCTCCTCGGCGCTCATGCCGCCTCCCCCGTCCGTAGTTGAAGCGCCTCCCGGACGTCGTCCTGGTCAGGTCGGTCGCGGCCGTCGAGGTCGGCGATGGTCCAGGCCATCCGGATCACCCGGTCGAAGCCGCGCGCCGACAGCGAGCCGGAGTCGAGCCGGCCCCGCAGCTCCACTGTGACCCGGGCCGGCAGCCGCCACGGCGGTCGGCGCAGGTGCGGCCCTTCCACCTCGGCGTTGAGCCGTCGGCCGAGGTCTGCCCAGCGGCTGACCGCCGCCTGCCGGGCCGCCGCCACCCGGGCAGCGACCGTCGCCGAGGGCTCGACACCGCCGTCGGTCGCCATCAGTTCGGCCGCCCGCACCGGCATCAGCCGCACCTGGACGTCGATCCGGTCGAGCAGCGGCCCGGAGAGCCTTCCCAGGTAGCGGCGGCGAGCCAGCGGCGAACACTCGCAGTGCGCGTCGCCAGCCGGTTTCGCGCACGGACACGGGTTGGCAGCCAGCACCAGCTGGGTCCGGGCCGGATAGACGGTGCCGCCCCCGCTGCGGCTCAGCTGGATGCGGCCGTGCTCCAGCGGCTGGCGCAGCGCCTCCAGCGCACCCTTGCTGAACTCGGGAGCCTCATCCAGGAAGAGCACCCCGCGATGCGCCAGCGACACCGCGCCGGGTCGGGCCAGCCCCGAGCCACCCCCGACCAACGACGGAATGGTCGCGGTGTGGTGCGGCGCCTGGAACGGCGGGCGACGCAGCAGCCGACCACCCGGCGGCAGCAGCCCGGCGACCGAGTGCAGCGCGGTGACCTCCAGCGCCGCGTCGTCGTCCAGTTCGGGCAGGATCGACGGCAGTCGTTCGGCGAGCATTGTCTTGCCGGCCCCCGGTGGGCCGAGCAGTGCCACGTGGTGCCCACCGGCCGCGGCGACCTCCAAGGCGCGCCGACCCAGCTGCTGCCCGGCGACGTCGGCGAGATCCGGCCCACCGCTCAGCGGCTCCGGGATGTCCGCCGGTGGTTCGATCAGCGGGGTCCCGTCCCGAACGAAGGCGACGAGCCGGTGCAGGTTGTCCACCGCTCGCACCCGTACGCCGGGGATGACGGCGGCCTCGGCGGCGTTGCCGACCGGGACGATCACCCGCGCGACGCCGGCCTGGGCTGCGGCGGCGACCATCGGGAGTACGCCGCGCACCGGCCGGACCGTCCCGTCGAGCCCCAGCTCGCCGAGGACCACCACTCCCTCCAGTGGGAGCAGCGGCAACTCACCCGAGCCGCCCAGCAGCGCTGCGGCGATGGCCAGATCGAAGGCCGACCCGAACTTCGGCAGCGTGGCGGGCAGCAGGTTGAGGGTGATCCGCCGGTTGGGCCAGCGCTGGCCGGAGTTGACCACAGCGGCGCGGACCCGGTCGCGGGCCTCGTGCAGGGCGGTGTCCGGCAGCCCGGAGATCACCACCGCCGGCAGGCCGGCGGCCAGGTCGGCCTCCACCTCGACGAGGTGTCCGGTCACGCCGACCAATCCCACGCAGAGCACCTTGGCGTAGCTCACGGCACATCACCGATCCTCCGGGTAGGCATGTCAGAACGCGCCCTTGAGGTGGTCGACCTGCGCCGGACCGGCGTCGGGGAGCCGCACCGACAGCACGTCGAAGCGCACCTCCTCGGCGGTCGTGCCGGTCTCGGTCAGCCACCGCGCGGCGAGCCCCCGCAGCCGGCGGGCCTTGGCCGGTACGACCGCCTCGGCCGGGGTGCCGAAGCCCTCACCCCGGCGGGTCTTCACCTCGCAGAAGGCGAGCACGGGCCCGTCCCACGCGATGATGTCGATCTCCCCGGCCGGGCAGCGCCAGTTTCGGGCGATCGGGCGCAGCCCCGCCTCGGTCAGGTGCCGGGCCGCACACTGCTCGCCGTACGCGCCAACCGCCTGGTTCCGCTTCGTCATGGCCGGCACGGTGCCCGCCGGAGGGTGGTCGTCGCGACCCGGCAGCAGCCCACCTGTGGACAACAGGGGTGCTGTGGACAGTCGGACGATCATGCCCGCGCTGTGCTACGGAGCCACCCGTGTCTACGCTGCCCCGACGATCGAGGGCCCGTTCGGCGGGGTTGAAATGGCGCGGGCGTGGCCGGTCGCATACGGTGCCTGACGTGGACGGACGACGGAGTTTCCCGGAAGATCAGGAGTCGCGCTGGTACCCCGACGAGCGGGGTCGCGGTTACGGCGAGTCGGATTGGCGTGGCGCGGGCGAACCGCGGTACCGGGACGGTGAGATCCCCGAGCCGCGTGGCGCTGAAGACGGCCGCTCCGTCGAGGACACCGGCGTCGGCCGCCGCCGCGAGCCGGACTCGGGACGCTTCGGTGCCGTCGACGAGAGCCGCTTCGGTACGCCGGAGTCGGATTCGGGTCGCCTGAGCGCGGTGGACGTGGGCCGCTTCGGTACGCCCGAGTCGGACTCGGGTCGCTTTGGCGCCCTGGACGCTCAGACCGGTCGGCTCGGCGCGAGCGAGGCTGATTCGGGGCGTTTCGGCGCGGTCGACCCGTTGGGTGTGGCGCGGCCGGAGGCGGACGGTTACCGGGCCACGCGGTCGCGGCGGGCGGACCGGGACCCGTCGGAGACCTCCGGAGAGCTACCCGGACGCCGAGCCGCCCGAGAGACGACCACGGCGGGATCTCCGGTGACCAGCGCAGTGCCGGAGACCACCCGCGACAGCACGTCGACAGCGCCGGCCGGCGTGCTCGCTGACCAGGCTCGTCCCGCTCCGCTCGGCGGGTACCCGATCATCGAGCCGACCCGGGGTGGCGTCGACACGCCGCACCCGCTGGAGATGCCGACCGGCCCGATGCCCGGGATCGGCCCGCGACCCGACCTGCCCGCAGGTGAGCCATCGGTGTATCCGCCGGCCGCCGACGGCGTCTATCGGACCAGGCGACCGGTGCTGGCCGTACTCTTCGCCCTGTTGGTGTTGGTCTTCGAGGTCCCCGCGTTGCGGGTGCTGCTCGCGGGTGTGACCGGCGACCCGGTGGACGCTGGAAACGTGGTGGTGGGTATCGCCCTGGTTGCCGGACTGCCGATCTTCGCGACCGGGCTGTACGGGCTACGAACCGGAGGTCTGGCGCTCTCCGACAACGGTCGGGGCTGGCTGCGCCCACCGACGGCCTACCTGACCGTCGGCCTGGTGCTCTTCGTGGCCGCCGCGCTCGCCGCCGGCTGACCCGGCCCGCGTAACTCGCGCGAGAGAGCGGCGGGGCGGCGGGGCGGCGGAGCAGCACGCCACGCGCACCCCGGGGCAGCTGAACGGGTGAGGGGCGTACACTGGCCAACTGGCGACCGCCTCGTGCGGTCGACCTCGCGTGCCCTCTTCACGAATCGTCGTGGAGCGACGGCCTCCCTGGTCCCGATCTTGATCGGGTCCACCATGGGTCGGCGACCAGGCACCAGGACGCCCGGCCACCGGCCGGACGTGACAACCAGGGACCTTGAGGAGTACCCCAACCATGGCCGTCGTGACCATGCGTCAGCTGCTGGAGAGCGGTGTCCACTTCGGGCACCAGACCCGGCGCTGGAACCCGAAGATGAAGCGCTTCATCATGACCGAGCGCAACGGCATCTACATCATCGACCTGCGCCAGACCCTCGAGTACATCGAGAAGGCGTACGAGTTCGTGCGTGGGACCGTCGCCGAGGGCGGCAGCATCCTGTTCGTCGGCACCAAGAAGCAGGCCCAGGAGGCGATTGCCGAGCAGGCGACCCGGGTCGGCCAGCCGTACGTCAACCACCGCTGGCTCGGTGGCATGCTGACCAACTTCCAGACCGTTTACAAGCGGCTCCAGCGGATGAAGGAGCTGGAGGGCCTGGGCGACCTCAGCGGCACCGCCGCCGGTTACACCAAGAAGGAGACCCTGCAGCTCTCCCGCGAGAAGATCAAGCTGACCCGCACCCTCGGTGGCCTGCGGGACATGCAGAAGCTTCCCGCCGCGGTGTGGATCGTCGACACCAAGAAGGAGCACATCGCCGTCGACGAGGCCCGCAAGTTGGGCATCCCGGTGATCGCGGTGCTGGACACCAACTGTGACCCGGACGAGGTCGACTTCCCGATCCCGGGTAACGACGACGCGATCCGCTCGGCGGAGCTGCTGACCAAGGTCGTCGCCGCCGCCGTCGCGGATGGTCTGATCGCGCGCTCCGGCCGTCGCCGGGGCAACGACGAGAAGCCCGAGGGTGTCGCGAGCGACGAGCCGCTGACCGAGTGGGAGCGCGAGCTGCTGGAGCCGAAGAAGGCCGACGAGGCCGCACCGGCCGAGCAGCCCGCCGCTGCCGCCACCGAGCAGCCCGCCACCCCGGAGCAGCCCGCGCAGGCCGCCACCGAGCAGCCGGCGGCCGCCACCGCGGAGTGATCGCACCGTCGCTGCCCCGCCGTCCGTTTTCGCGGACGGCGGGCAGCGACGGTACGCCGGGCACTATCGGCCCGGATCCGGGTAACCGGCACCTCTGACCATCCACACGCCGTCTCAACATCGAAGAGAGAGCCATGTCCCAAATCACCGCCGCGGACGTCAAGAAGCTCCGCGACCTCACCGGCGCCGGCATGATGGACAGCAAGAAGGCGCTGACCGAGGCCGAGGGCGACTTCGACAAGGCCGTCGAGATCCTGCGCGTCAAGGGCGCCAAGGACGTCGGCAAGCGGGCCGGCCGTACGGCCGCGAACGGCCTGGTCGCCCACTCTGGCAAGGCGCTGCTCGAGCTCAACTGCGAGACCGACTTCGTCGCCAAGACCGAGTCGTTCATCGCGCTGGGCCAGCAGCTGGTCGAGCACGGTGAGCGCGCCGGCGTGAACTCCGCCGAGGAGCTGCTCGCCTCCGAGCTCGACGGCAAGGTCATCGCGGACCTGATCCAGGAGCAGTCCGCCAAGATCGGCGAGAAGCTGGTGCTCAACCGGTTCGCCCGGGTCGAGGGCACCACCGCCGTCTACCTGCACCGCAAGGCCCAGGACCTGCCTCCGGCCGTCGGCGTGCTGGTGTCGTACACCGGCAAGACCGACGAGGCCGGCGACGCCGACGCCCGTGGTGTGGCGATGCAGATCGCCGCGATGCGGCCGAAGTACCTCACCCGGGACGAGGTTCCGGCCGAGGTCGTCGAGTCCGAGCGGCGCATCGCCGAGCAGACCGCCCGCGAGGAGAACAAGCCCGAGGCGGCCCTGCCGAAGATCATCGAGGGTCGGGTCAACTCCTTCTTCAAGGACTTCGTCCTGATCGAGCAGTCGTCCGTCTCCGACAACAAGAAGTCGGTGAAGCAGCTGCTGGCCGAGGCCGGCATCGAGGTCACCCGCTTCGTGCGGTTCGAGGTCGGCCAGGCCTGAGCCGCCACCGGGCGCCACGCGCGCCCGTGGGCAGAAGACGTCAACGAGGAGGCCGCCGGTGTACGTGACAGGCACCGCGGCCTCCTCGTCACATAGGGTCGGCAGCGGCAGGTTCGCGGTACGCGCCGCACGGGGCGTGCGCGTGGGGAAGGGCGGGGCGGATGACGCAGGTTGTGAGTGACCGGACGCTGGAGCTGGACGATCCGACGGCACCGCCGCCGGGGCGCGCCCGCCGGGTGGTGCTGAAGCTCTCCGGTGAGGTCTTCGGTGGCGGCGCGATCGGCGTCGACCCGGACGTCGTCCAGGCCATCGCCCGGCAGATCGCCACAGTGGTCCGCCGCGGCGTGCAGGTCTCCGTGGTGGTCGGCGGAGGCAACTTCTTCCGCGGCGCGGAGCTGCAGAAGCGTGGGATGGACCGGGCCCGCGCCGACTACATGGGCATGCTCGGCACGGTGATGAACTGCCTCGCGCTCCAGGACTTCCTGGAGAAGGAGGGCATCGAGACCCGGGTGCAGAGCGCCATCACGATGGCCCAGGTCGCCGAGCCGTACATCCCGCTGCGGGCCATCCGGCACCTGGAGAAGGGCCGCGTGGTCATCTTCGGCGCCGGCGCCGGGATGCCGTACTTCTCCACCGACACGGTGGCCGCCCAGCGGGCGCTGGAGATCCGGGCCGACGTGGTGCTGATGAGCAAGAACGGCGTGGACGGCGTCTACACCGCCGACCCGCGGATCGACCCCACCGCCAGTAAGCTCGACTCGATCACCTTCTCCGAGGTGCTGCGCCGCAACCTGCGGGTGGCCGACGCGGCGGCGTTCAGCCTCTGCATGGAGAACGGCCTGCCGATGCTGGTCTTTGGCGCGCAGGGTGACGACACCATCATCCGCGCGGTGGGTGGCGACAAGATCGGCACCCTGATCACCGCCTGAGTCCCGCCCCATCGGCGACGACGACAGCGGTCTGACGACTTTCAGCAGAGCCCACCACGAGCACAGAAGGAGGCGAGGAGACCGGTGATCGACGACACCCTCCTCGAGGCCGAGGAGAAGATGGAGCGTGCGGTTGAGCACGCCAAGGAGGAGTTCGGCGCCATCCGTACCGGTCGCGCCAACGCCGCCATGTTCTCCAAGGTCATCATCGACTACTACGGCACGCCCACGCCGCTGACGCAGATGGCGTCCATCGCGGTCCCCGAGCCGCGGATGGCCATCATCAAGCCGTACGACAACTCGCAGATCAATGCGATGGAGAAGGCGATCCGCGACTCGGACCTCGGGGTGAACCCGAACAACGAGGGCAACCAGCTGCGCATCCTGCTCCCGCAGATGACCGAGGAACGCCGCCGCGACATGATCAAGGTGGCTCGGCACAAGGGCGAGGAGGCCAAGGTGGCGATCCGCAACGTCCGCCGCCGTGGCAAGGAGGAGCTGGACCGGATCGTCAAGGACGGCGAGGCCGGCGAGGACGACGGCCGCCGCGCCGAGAAGGAACTCGACGACCTGACCCAGCGGTACGTGGCCAGCATCGACGACCTGGTGAAGCACAAGGAAACCGAGCTGCTCGAGGTGTGACCCATGCTCCGAGGCCCGTTCCCGACGTCGGGAACGGGCCTCGTTCCATTCCTGGGTCAGCAGGGGATCCAGACGGTCCTGGTGCTCTCGGCGAACTGCTCGCCAGTGTCCAGCGCGCGGCACCAGCGGACCACGCCGGGTGGGTTCGCTCAGTAACCGATCGCGCACCGGACAAGTCGGATCGACGGCTGCGGATTGCCTGCTGTCTGCCGTACCGGATGGGTGTGCGTCGCTGGCCGGCGGGCCGGGGGCGCCGGGTGGCGTCGGTGGGCGTGCCTCGTCCGCCGTGCCGATCCGGCGTGTGCAGTAGGCTCGGCAGGATTCCCGGCCACCGGGTGGTGAACACCGGGGATCGACCGACCGTCGGGGCGGTCAATCGGAGGAACATCGCACGTGTAGGGGATGCTTGTGGTCTTGCGTCATGTGGTGGTTCTCGTGCCGCTTCGCGGTGCGTGATGTCCCACCCCGACCCCTACGGCAGCGAGCCTCGCGGCTGGGACCGGCCGGAGCGCCCGGTGGCGCTGCCCTGGCCGGACCAGGACCTGGAGGCCGGCCAGTGGAGCCGCCGTCCGGCCGCCGGCCCTGAGCTGTACGCCGATCCGCACGCCCGGCCGTCCGCTGAACCGTGGCCCGCGGACCCGTACGACGAGCGTGGCCGCCCGGTCCGCCCGGACGACCGTTTCGACGACCGGGACCGGCACGTCGACGACCGCAACCAGCCCGACCGGTACGACGACCGGGGTCGCGGTGACCGCTACGGCGACCGCGCGCCCGCCGGTGCGGACGGTGCCCCCTCCCGCGGCGGCCTCCCGCCGTTCGACGAGCCCGGCCGGTACAACGGCCCGGGACCGTTCGACGGGCCGTTCCGTCATGACGACGACGCCGATTACCCGACCACGCAGTTGGCGCCCATCGGGGCCGAGATCGGGCCGGATCCGGAGCCGGTTGTGGATCCGGAGCCGACGACCGGTCGACGGTCGAAGGGGCGACGTCGGGCCAGCCTCGACCGACCGGCCACCCAGCAGGTGGGCACCGGGCGGGCGGGGCGCAACCTGCCCGCGGCGATCGGGGTCGGGCTCGGCCTCGGCGCGTTGATCGTGGTGCCGCTGGCCTTCTATCCGTTGGCCTTCCTGCCGGTGATCGCCGCCGCGGTCGCCGTCGGCACCTGGGAGATGGCCCGCGCGGTGCGACGCAGCGGCGCGCACCCTCCGCTGGTGCCACTGATCGCCGGCGGCGTGTTGACGGTGGGCCTGGCCTGGTACGCCGGCCCGGACGCGCTCAGCCTGGGGCTGCTGGTCACCGTGCTGGGCACCATGGTCTGGCGGTTGGGTGACGGGCCGGCCGGCTTCCAGCGGGATCTCACAGCGGCCACCCTGATCGCCGTCTACGTGCCGTTCCTCGCCGGTTTCGCGGCGTTGCTGGCGGCGGCCCCCGACGATGGGCATCTGCGCATCCTGGCCACGCTGATCGGGGTGGTCCTCTCCGACACCGGTGGGTACGCGGCCGGGGTCTCCTTCGGCAAACACCCGATGGCCCCGTCGATCAGCCCGAAGAAGTCCTGGGAGGGCTTCGCCGGCTCGGTCACCGCGGCGGCCCTGGGTGGCGCGTTGCTGCTGTGGCTGATGTTCGAGGTGGCCCCCTGGTGGGGCGCGCTGTTCGGGGTGGCCGTCTCCTGCGCGGCGGTCCTCGGCGACCTGGCCGAGTCGATGATCAAGCGGGATCTCGGCGTGAAGGACATGAGCAACCTGCTGCCCGGCCACGGCGGTCTGATGGACCGGCTGGACTCGATCCTGTTCGCGGTGCCGACGGCCTACCTGCTGTTGGCGGTTTTCGTGCCGGTGGTGAGCTGAGGTATGAATCACGGCGTCCCGGTCATCCGGCTCCGGCGGTCGCGACCCGTTCGACACCTCCGGACCGGCAGCCGCCGCCGACGGCGTGACACACTGGACCAGCCATGACGAGCCTGCCCTTGATCCCCGCCATCTCGGTCGCCCCCGCCGCGCGCCGGGCCTCCATGCCCCCTCAGCACCTCGCTGACCTGGACCTGGCCGGTCGCCAGGCGTTGGTCACCGGGCTGGGTGAGCCGGCCTTCCGCGCCAAGCAGGTCTCCAACCACTACTTCGGGCGGTTGGTCCGCGACCCGCAGGCGATGACCGATCTGCCCGCGGCGACCCGGGAGCGGCTGGCCGACCAGTTGCTGCCGACCTTGCTCAACCCGGTGCGTGAGCTGGCCTGTGATGACGGCGCGACCCGCAAGGCGCTCTGGCGGCTGCACGACGGCGCGCTGGTGGAGAGCGTGCTGATGGGTTACCCGGACCGGGTGACCGTCTGCATCTCCAGCCAGGCGGGCTGCGGCATGGCCTGTCCGTTCTGCGCGACCGGTCAGGCCGGGCTCACCCGCAACCTGTCGACGGCGGAGATCGTCGACCAGGCGGTCTACATGGCCGGGGTGGCGGCCTCCGGCGTCGTGGCGGGTTCCCCGCCGAGGCTTTCGCGCGTCGTCTTCATGGGCATGGGCGAGCCGCTGGCCAACTACAACCGGGTGATCGCGGCGATCCGTCGGCTGGTCAGCCCGGCTCCGGAGGGTCTCGGCCTGTCCCAGCGGCACATCACCGTTTCCACGGTTGGCCTGGTTCCGGCCATCCACCGACTGGCCAGCGAAGACCTCTCAGTGACCCTTGCGTTGTCGTTGCACGCGCCCGATGATGATCTGCGCGACGAACTCGTGCCGGTAAACCAGCGCTGGAAGGTAGCCGAGGTGCTGGACGCAGCGTGGGACTACGCCGCCCGGACGGGCCGCCGCGTGTCGATCGAGTACGCGATGATCAAGGACGTGAACGACCAGCCGTGGCGAGCCGACCTGCTCGGGCGGCTGCTGGCCGGCAAGTTGGCCCACGTGAACCTCATTCCGCTCAATCCGACGCCGGGCAGCCGCTGGGACGCGAGCCCGAAGCCGGTCGAGCGGGAGTTCGTCCGGCGGTTGCGCGACGCCGGGGTGTCCACCACAGTTCGGGACACCCGAGGTCGCGAGATCGACGGCGCGTGTGGCCAGCTTGCCGCTGCCGAAGACAACGACACCAACACCGACCGCGCCGGAGAGGCACCGGCGTGACCGGGCGTGGCGAACGAGACCAGGAGACATAGTGGCGAGTCAGGGTCAGCGTTTCCGGCGCAAGGCGCTCCGCCGGGGATACAAGGTCGACGAGGTGGATGCCTTCCTCGACCGGGTCGAGGCGACGCTCGACGGCCGACAGGTCGGTGCCCCGGTGGCCTCCCAGGAGGTTCATGACGTCGTCTTCCGGGTCCGCTTCAACGGCTACGACGAGTGGCAGGTCGACCTGCACCTGGACCGGGTCGAGCGGCAGCTGGCCGAGCTGGAGGAGCGCAACAGCGCCGGACGCGGCGGCGACCCCCGGATGGGTGACCGGATGGGCCCACCGGACCGGCTGGGTCCGCCGATGCGTGATGACCGCGGCATGGTCCCGCAGCCGATGCCGCCCCGGCCGATGCCCGCGCAGCCCGGCCCGCCCTACGGTCGCTACGACGAGCCGACCGGTGCCTTCGCCGGTGGGTACGACGCCCCCCGCGGCGGTGGTTACGACGCGCCACGTGGCCCGGCCGGCCCGCCGATGGGTCCCGGTGGCCAGATGGGCCCCGGCCCGATGGGTGGCCACGGCATGCCGCAGCGCGGCCTGCCCGCCGGTCCCAGCGGGTACGGCCCCCCGGACGACCAGCGCTCACCCGGTGGCTACGGCCCGGATGATCAGCGCGGCGGGTACGGCCAGGACGACCAGCGCGCGCCCGGCGGTTATCCGCCGCCGCCGGAGGAGCCGCGCTTCGACGGCTTCGAGGCAGGGCGGCACGGTCGCGCCGACATGACGGCCGAGATCCGGATGCCGGAGCGGGATCTGCGCGACATGCGCCGTGGTCCGGCCGGTCCGCCTCCGCTGCCGCAGCCGGGCATGGGTGGCCCGCCGATGGCCGGTCCGCCGTCGATGGCTGGTCCTCCTGCGGTGGCCGGTCCGCCGATGGGTGGTCCTCCGATGGCCGGTCCGCCCGGCAGCGACCTGTACCGGGTCGACCAGATCCGTCGCAGCTTCCAGGTGCGCCGGTTCGGCAGCGGGTACGACCCCGACCAGGTGGACCGGTTCTTCGACACCCTGCTCGGTGGCATGCAGCGCCGCAACCCGATGCCGGTCGACCCGAAGGACCTGGACACGCTCCGGTTCGGCCTGGTGCCGGGTGGCTACTTCGAGGCCGAGGTCGACGCCGCACTGAAGGACGTGCAGGACATTCTCTTCGGGCGCTGACCCCCTACGCGATACGGACGAGGGCCCGTCCCCCAGGTGGGGGCGGGCCCTCGGCGTACGTCGGCCGGTCGTCCGGCGGTGGGTCGGGTCAGGAGCGCAGACCGCTGCGCCGCAACACGATGTCGCCGATCACGATGATCAGCAGCAGCGCGGCCAGGCCGATCAGCCAGATGTCCTCGACCCTGCCCTCGTGGTTGCCGCAGATCATCGCCAGCAGCGCCAGTGCGGACAGCACGGCGCCGATCTGCCCGGCCTTGCGGTGCCCGGGCTTGTGCTGGTCTGGCGACGTTACCGGCTCGCTTCCTGCCACTGTCGGTCCTTCCCTCGCGATCGGATCTTTGGTTAGTCTGGCACGCCTCGTACGCGGTGCGGTGGGGTGGGGGTTTCCTGGCCATCGGCCCTGCCCCACCCGGGCTGGATGGCACTACCGGCGTCGCGGGGCGGCGGTCAGACTCGCTCCGGTAGCGTTTGGCGTACACCTGATTGTCTGTTTGAGGGGGACTGTGCGGTGCGAGTGACCGGAACCGGGCACGCCAGCATGCGGATCGACACGGCTGCGGGCAGCATCCTGTGCGACCCGTGGGTCAACCCGGCCTACTTCGCGTCGTGGTTTCCGTTCCCCGACAATTCACTGCTGGACTGGGAGAGTCTGGGTCAGGTCGACTACCTGTACGTCTCCCACCTGCATCGGGACCACTTCGACGCGAAGCACCTGCGCGACTTCATCTCGAAGGACGCCACGGTCCTGCTCCCCGAGTTCCCCACCTCGGAGATGGAGGACGAGTTCCGGGCGCTGGGCTTCACCAAGTTCCTGAAGGCGCCCAACGAGCAGGTGGTGGAGCTGCCCGGCGGCCTGAAGATCATGATTCAGGCGTTGACCAGCCCGACCGACGGGCCGATCGGCGACTCCTCGCTCTGGGTCGAGTACGACGGGGTGCGGCTGCTCAACCAGAACGACGCCCGCCCCACCGACCTGAGCGTCTTCGCCGAGCTGGGGCACGTGCACGCGCACCTGCTCCAGTTCTCCGGTGCGATCTGGTACCCGATGGTCTACGAACTTCCGCAGGCGGCGAAGACCGCGTTCGGTAAGCAGAAGCGTGACCGGCAGTTCGACCGGACCTGGCGCTACATCGACGACCTGAAGGCCGACCACGTCTTCCCGATCGCCGGCCCGCCGTGCTTCCTGGACGACGCCCTGTGGCAGTTCAACGACATCCACGGCGACGAGGGCAACATCTTCCCCGACCAGTCCGTCTTCCTGTCGGAGTACGCAAAGGTCGGCGGCACCAACGGGATCGTGCTGCTGCCGGGCAGCGTCGCCGAGGTCACCACCGAGGGCGCGAGCACCACCCACCCCGTGCCGGTGCAGGAGTTCTTCGCGAACAAGGTCGCGCACCTGGAGGAGATGCGGGAGCGCAAGCGCCCGATCATCGAGGCGGAGAAGGCGTCCTGGCGGCACCCCGAGGTGGACGTGCTCGGCGAGATGAAGCGTCGGATCGAACCGCTGCTCGACGAGTCGATCTACCTGGCCAAGGGGGTCGGTGGCCCGGTCCGTTTCGACCTGGTGGGGTACGACGGCGAGAGTGTCGAGTCGATCGTGGTGGACTTCCCCGGCAAGGAGGTCCGGCCGTACGCGGACGAGAAGGTGCGCTACCGGTTCCGGACCGAGCGCTCGCTGATCGAGCACCTGCTCTTCATCGACGAGGTGGACTGGGTCAACTCGCTCTTCCTGTCCTGCCGGTTCTCGGCGGCCCGGATCGGCCAGTACAACGAGTTCGTCTACGCGTTCTTCAAGTGCCTCTCCGAGGAGCGGCTCCAGTACGCCGAGGGCTGGTACGACGAGCACGAGCGCAGCACCGACGCCGAGGACATCACGTTGGGCGACTGGGTGGTGCAGCGGCGGTGCCCGCACCTGAAGGCGGACCTGACTCGCTTCGGCATCGTCGACGGTGACCAGCTCACCTGCCAGTTGCACGGCTGGCGCTTCGACCTGCCCAGCGGCCGCTGCCTGACCAGCGTCGGGCACAAGGTGCGAGCCCACCGGGTGGACGCGGAAACCCCCGCCCCGGCCGGCGAAGCAGTGATCTGACCCCCGCCCCACCGGCGCTCCCACCGCCCACCCCCGTTGATCATGAAGTTATTGCCAGCTGCTGCGGCGTGTCGCGGCAATAACTTCATGATCAACTGCCTGGCGGGGTGGGACGCGGTCAGCGGCCGAGGTCGGTGAGGATGCGGCGGGCGGCGTTGTGGCCGGCCGCGCCGATGACGCTGCCGGCCGGGTGGCAGCCGGCGCTGCCGGCGTACACACCGTCGACGCCGGTGGCGTAGGGCATCCGGTCGGTGAACGAGACGGTGTTGTCGACGTGGTGGATGTGCCCGCCGGTGATGCCGAAGTGCTCCTCGATGCCGGGCGGCGGCAGCGGCACCGCGTCGGCGATCAGCTCGGCGGTGCCGGGGGCGTACCGCTCGACGATCCCGAGCAGCCGGTCGACGTAGCCGGGCAGCTCCGCGTCCCAGGTGGTGCCGGCCAACTCGTAGGGGACGGACTGGACGAAGAGCGCCGACGAGTGGTGCCCGGCGGCGTCGGAGAGCGACGGGTCGACAGTGGTGTGCAGGTACCACTCGATGGTGGGCTCCGCCGGCAGCAGCCCGGCCTGCACGTCCGCCCACATGGCGCGCAGCGCGGTCATCGGTGAGGCCTCCGCCCCGCCGACCAGCGACGCCGACCCTGGCAGCAGGTGGATGGTCGAGCCGAACGGGCTGGGCGTGCCGTCCGGCAGGCAGGAGAACCGCGGCAGCCCGGTGAGCGCCAGGTTGAGCTTGAGGGTGGTGCCGGGCCGACGGACCGCCGCCATCCGTTCGCCGAGCCGCGCCGGGAGCGCGCCGTCGGGCAACAGGTCCATCAGCCGGTACGGGTCACACGCGCCGAGCACCACCCGGGCGGCGACCTCCCGACCGTCGGCCAGCACCACTCCGCTCGCGGCGCCGCCGTCCATGGTCACCGCGCGGACCGGCGTACCGGTCAGGATTGTCGCTCCGGCGGCGCGCGCGGCCTCGGCGAAGGTCCTGGAGACGGTGCCCATCCCACCCTCGGCGATCATCCAGGTGCCGCCGGAGCCGGGCAGTCGGCACATGTTGTGCACGAGGAAGTTGTGGCCGGTGCCGGGGTCGTCCGGGCCGGCGTTGAGCCCGGACAGGCCGTCGGTGACCGCGTACATGCTGACCAGTAACTCCGAGCGGAACTCGAACCGGGCCAGGTAGTCGGCGACCGAGCCCTGCACGAGGTCGACGAAGACCTGGCGCAGCGCCGGACGGACGTGCCGCTCGGCGGTCTCCTGGACGCTCATCGGCTCGGCCAGCCAGGCCGGGGCGAGGTCTTCCCGCAGCGCGGCCAGCTCGGCCTGCATGGCGTCGTCGGCGGCCACGTCGGCGGGGGAGAAGAACTCGGCGAGCTGCGCCCGGGTGGCGGCGGTGTCACTGCCGAAGAGCAGGTACGGCGAGCCGAGGCCGCCCGGGGTGGGGAGGAAGTAGTGCGGGTCCCGGCGCAGCACCGGGATCCGTACGTCGAGCGTGGCGAGCAGCTCCGGGGGCATCAGCCCGAGCAGGTACGACCCCGTGGAGTGGCGCAGCCCCGGCACCTTCGGGAACGGGTTCTCGGTGCGGGTCGCGCCGCCGATCACGTCGGCTGCCTCCAGCACGAGGACGTCCAGGCCGGCCCGGGCCAGCAGGACAGCGGAGACCAGACCGTTGTGCCCGGCACCGATGATCACGACGTCGGCGCGGGCCGGAATCTCACTGCTCATGCCGCGGCAGCCTAGTCCGCCCCACCACCCCAGGTCACCCCTTCCACCCTCTTGCCTACCCCCACCCCGCCGTCCCGTTGATCATGAAGTTATTGCCGCGACACGCCGCGCCGAGTGGCAACAACTTCATGATCAACCAGGCCGGCCGAGTGGGGGAGGTGGAGGGTGAAGGTGGAGCCTTGGGTGGGGGTGCTGGTGGCGCGCACTGTGCCGCCGTGGGCCTCGGTGAGCTTGCGCACGATGGCGAGACCCAGGCCGCTGCCTCCGGTCTGCCGGCTCCGGGACTTCTCGGCCCGCCAGAAGCGGTCGAAGACCCGGGGCAGGTCCTCGGCGCTGATACCGCTGCCGGTGTCGGTCACCGAGATGATGACCTCGGCGTCGGTCGCGCTGGCGCTGATCGTCACGTGCCCGCCCGACGGGGTGTGCCGTACCGCGTTGGCCACCAGGTTGCCGACTGCCTGGCGGAGTCGGACCGGGTCGGCGTCCACCTGCGGGTCGGCCTCGGTGCGTACCGTGATGGTGACGCCGACCCGGTCGGCCTGGGCCCGGTGCGCCTCCGCCACCTGGGCGAGCAGGTCGCTGAGGTAGACCTGTTCACGGTGCAGCCGCAACGCGCCCGCGTCGGCCTCGGCCAGGTCCTGCAGGTCGGTGATCACATGTTGGAGCAGTGTCGCCTCCTCCAGCAGTGAGGAGAGCAGCCGGCGGTCGGGGGCCGCGACGCCGTCCTCGACCGCTTCGAGCCAACCCCGGATGTTGCTCACCGGCGTCCGCATCTCGTGGGCGATGTCGCTGACCATGGCCCGGCGTAGCTGCTCCAGCCGTTCCCGCCGTTCGGCCATGTCGTTGAAGGCCTCGGCCAGCCGGGCGATCTCGTCGCGGCCGGTCACCCGGACCCGGGCGGCGCCGTCGCCGTCGCGCATCCGTTGGGCGGCCCCGGTCAGCGCGTGCAGCGGACGCGTCAGCCGGATGCCGGCGAGGACGGTGAAGCCGATCGTCACCAGCAGGACGAGTCCGGCGACCGCGACGATGCGGGTCTGGTTGGCGGGGGAGAGGTCGAAGGTGGTCGAGGGGCGACCGCCCGGGTCGGTGACGAAGAGGGTCGCGGCCGGGGCGACGTACGGGAGGAGTTGTTCGCGTCGACTGGTGCCGACGCAGGCGCTGACCGCCCGGTTGTGCTCCTGGTCGACGCCGACCGCGCTGCGGGAGTCGGGTGCGCTGGCCGCCGGCTGCCTCGTCCAGGTCCAGTTCAGGTCCACCTGCACGGCGGGCAGGCGCCGCCGCGCCAGGCAGGTGTTCACCAGGGCGTTGAGCTGGGCGAGCGCCTTACCCTCGGTGGCCGTACGGGTCGCGAGTTCTTCCCTCAACTGAGCGCAGGCGGCACTGTCGGCGAGGTCGGTGCCGGGGGTGTCGAGGCGAGGGCGGCCGGTGGGTCCGTCCACGACGGTGGCGTCGATCTGCGCCCGCAGCCGCAGACACTGGGCCGCCCGGGCCGCCTTGTCGCGCAGCGCGGCGCGCTCCTCGGGCGGGAGCAGGTACGGCCCGGTGGTGCGCGGGTCGATGCGGCCGGTGCCGCCGTCACCGCTGCCCCTCGGCAGGGTGGTGCCGCCGTCACCGCCGCCCGCCAGTGTGGTGCCGGGTGTCAGGGCGGTGTCTACGGCGAGCGCGTCGACGGTCGCGGACGACGTCGTCGGCAAGGGGCCCGCGCCGGGGGCCGAGTCCGCGATCAGGGCACCGGTCTCGGTGGTCAGGGCGATCCGCCGGCCGACGTCCTGGGCGAGAGGCCGAAGGGCCGCGTCGACTCCGTCCCAGGTCGGGTGGGTCGCCGCGTACGCGAGCACCGTGTCATAGATGCGGGCGTCGTCGGCGAGCGCCTGCCCCTGCTCCTGCCGGATCGCTCCGGTGGTGGTGCGGACGGCCAGCCACGCGGTCGCCGCGATCGAGCCGATGGCGATGAGGACGGCCAGCGCCAGCAGTCGGAGCAGCAGGCTGCGGCGCAGCGGGACCTCACCCGACACGGGGTGGCTCTTCGACGAGCTTGTATCCGATGCCGTACACGGTCACCAACCGGGCCGGCTTGCGCGGGTTCGGCTCGATCTTCCGGCGGAGGTTCATCACGTGCACGTCGACGGTCCGGTTGGTGATGTACCTGTCGAACCCGTGCAGGTAGCCCAGGAGCTGATCCCGGGTGAACGCCCGCGAGGGCTGGGCGGCCATCGCCTGGAGCAGCTGGAACTCACCGGGTGTGCAGTCGACGAGGCGTCCGTCGCTGCGTACCTCGTGGCGCACGGGGTCGACGTGCACGGCGCCGACCCGCAGCACCGGGTCCGCCGGCGTCCGTTGGCCCCGCCGCAGCAGGCTGCGGGTCCGGGCGACCAGTTCGCGGGGGCTGTACGGCTTCGTCATGTAGTCGTCGGCGCCCAGGTCGAGGCCGAGCAGCAGGTCGTCCTCGGTCGACCTCGCGGTCAGCATGAGCACCGGCAGGTCGGACTCCCGGCGCAGGATGCGACACACGTCCAGGCCGTCGACCTTCGGCATCATCACGTCGAGGACGAGCAGCGCCGGGGGCCGTTGACGGATCTGCTCCAGGGCGGCCCGCCCGTCGGCCATCACAGTCACCTCGTGCCCCTCGCGTTCCAGATACCGGCGCGCCAACTCCGCCTGCTTCTGGTCGTCCTCGGCTACCAGCACGTACGCACACACGGCAGCGACTGTACGTGGCCCGGACCGGTTCCAGCAGGGCCGCTGAGCTGGGGCTATCGGATGACGACCGCTTCCTTACAGGTCTCTGACACCCGGGCGTGAAGCTGCACGCCATGACCAACTCAACCCATCGGGTCGCGGCCGGGTTCGCCGCGGTCGTCGTGCTCGCCGTCGCCCTCACCGGCTGCGGCGGCGGTGCGTCCAGCGCCCAGAAGGACACCGCCAGCGGCGACGTCGCGTCGCTCGTCACCCCGTCCGCCCCGGCGAGCGCCACCGCGGCCGGTGGTGCCACCAACGGTCGGCCGCAGCTACGCCTGGACATGACCGACGAGGAGGAGGAGCGGCTCTGGGGGACGTACAACATCTGCCTGCACGACAACGGCGTGAAGCTGAACGACGGCCGGTCACAACCCGGCCCGGTGGGGGACGGCACGGGCCTGTCGCTGGACCAGAGCGGGGAGCCGAAGGCGGCGTACGTGGCGTGCGCGAACAAGCTGCCGCTCCAGCCGCCGGAGCTGGACCCGGAGAAGAACCCGAACTACGTGAGTCAGTGGAACGACTACGTCCAGTGCCTGCGCGGGCGCGGGCTGAAGATCCACTCACTGCCGGACGGCTCCGGCTGGACCTACGACGACGGCGTCGCCGACCCGACCAACGGACTTGAGGGTCCCGCGATGGACAAGGTCGAGAGGGAATGCACGATGGAGATCTTCGGTGCCAAGAAGTAACCCGACCGACGATCCTGGCCGGCGGACGACCCGGCGTACCGCGATCGTGGTGGCGGCGGTGACCCTGGTGGTCGCCGTCGGTGCCGGCGTCGGTGCGCTGGCTCTGCGGCGCCACCCCGGCGGTGATGTCGCGAGCGCACCGCCGCCGGTCACCACGACGACAGTGACCCGGGCCGACCTGTCGGACAGCCGCTCGCTCAACGGCACGCTCGGCTTCGGCCCGGAGCGGTTGGTGAAGGGTGCCGGGGAGGGCGTTGTCACCCGGCTGCCGAAGGTGGGCGACACGGTGGCCCGGGGTAAGCCGCTCTACTGGGTCAACGACAGACCGGTGCCGGTGCTGTTCGGCGGGACGCCGCTCTTTCGCACGCTCGACAAGCCGGGCCTGGTGGGCAGCGACGTACGGATCGTGTCGGACAACCTGAAGGCGCTGGGCTACCACACCGGCTCGCAGCCGTTCCGGGCCACCGACGGCACGAAGATCGGCTCGGGTCAGGCCCTGCTCACCACGAGCCTCGTCGGCGCGATCAAGAAGTGGCAGCAGGCCCTCGGCCTGGACCCGACCGGGACGATCGGGGTCGGGCAGGTCGCGGTGCTGACCGGGCCGGCCCGAATCAGCGCGGTGAAGGCGCTGCCCGGTGACCCGGTCGCCGGTGAGCTGCTGGCCGTCACCGAGAAGGTCAAGCTGGTCACTGTGCCGGTCGGGGCCACCGACGTCGGCGCCATCACGGTGGGCGCCGCCGTGGTCGTCGCCCTGCCGGACAGCTCCGAGATCCCGGCAAAGGTCGCCTCGATCTCGCAGACGGTGCGCGGCGGCGGGTCGGACGGCGGCACCGGGCAGGGGAGCCCGCCCACCGTGGACGTCCTCGTCGCACCGACCCGGGCGGCGGACGTGGCCAAGCTGGACGCGGCCACGGTCCAGGTCCGCTTCACCACCGCCGTCCACAAGGGCGTACTCGCGGTGCCGGTCGGCGCGCTGGTGGCGCTCCGCGAGGGTGGGCATGCGCTGCAACTGCCCGACGGTGCGCTGGTGGCAGTGGAGACCGGGATGTTCGCCCGGGGCCTGGTCGAGGTCAGCGGCACCGGTGTGACCGAGGGCCTCGACGTGGTGACGGCATCGTGATCGCCGAAGCGGTGCTGAACGTCGAGGGAGTCAGCAGGACGTACCCCGGCGGGGTGACCGCACTGGATGACGTCTCACTGACCGTGCGTGCTGGCGAGATGCTCGCCATCGTCGGGCCGTCCGGGTCCGGCAAGTCCACGCTGCTGAACATCATGGGCACCCTCGACCTGCCGACCAGCGGTCGGGTACGCGTCGCCGGGCAGGAGGTCACCGCGCTGTCCGACCGTCGGCTCTCCGCGCTGCGGGGCCGCTGGCTCGGTTTCGTCTTCCAGCAGTTCCACCTCACCGACGGGTTGGATGCCGCCGAGAACGTCGCCACCGGCCTGCTCTACGCCGGGGTGCCCCGTCGTCGCCGTCGCCGCACCGCGATCGAGGCGTTGGCCCGGGTCGGCCTGGCGCACCGGGTGAACCACCTGCCGCAGCAGCTCTCCGGCGGGGAGCGGCAGCGGGTGGCGATAGCCCGGGCGCTCGTCAACGAGCCGGCGCTGGTGCTGGCCGACGAGCCGACCGGCGCCCTCGACACGGCGAACGGGGAGGCGGTTCTTGCCCTGCTCACCGACCTCAACGCGGAGGGCACCACCATCGCCGTGATCACCCACGACCGCGATCTCGCCGCCCGTACGCCTCGCCAGGTGGAGATCCGCGACGGCCGGATCGTCGCCGACACCGTCACCGGGAGCGGGGCGTGAGCGCGTCCCCGGGTGGCACCCGGTCGACCCGGCTCGCCCCGACCGACGTACTCCGGCTCGGTCTGCTCGGCCTGACCACCCGCCGGATGCGGGCGGTCCTCTCCGCCCTGGGCATCTCCATCGGCATCGCCACGCTGGTCGTCGTGGTGGGGATCCCCGCGTCCAGCCAGCGCGACCTGATGGAGCAGCTCTCCGCCCTCGGCACCAACCTGCTGCGGGCCGAACCCGTGCCCGATCAGAACCCGCCCGTCCTCCTGCCCGAGGACGCCGCCGCCATGGCGTCGCGGATCGGGCCGGTCCACGCGGCGAGCGCGGTCGCGAACACCCACACCGCCGTGCGCCGCAACGACCTGCTGGACCGGTACGACACGTCCGGGCTCACCGTGCTCGCGTCCCGGCCGGACCTGTTGGGGACCGTCAACGGCCGGGTCCGCAGCGGCCGGCCCCTCGACGACGCGTCGGCCCGGCTTCCGACCGCCGTCCTCGGCTACGTCGCGGCGAGCCGGCTCGGCTTCGCCACTGTGGACCCCCGGCAACCGCCCCAGGTGTTCATCGGCGAGCGCTGGTTCACGGTGATCGGCATCCTGGACCCGTTGCCGCTCTCCCCGGATCTCGACCGTTCGGTGCTGGTCGGGTGGGACGCCGCCAGGGCCATGCTCGGCTTCGACGGTCACCCCACCGTCGTCTACCTGCGGGCCAGGGAGGACGCGTTGGAGGACGTCCGTGCCGTGCTGCCGGCCACCCTCAACCCGCAGTTGCCCGGGCTGGTCCAGGTCAGCCGCCCCTCCGACGCGCTCGCCGCTAAACGGGCCACCGAGGACAGCTTCTCCGCGCTGTTCCTCGGGCTGGCGGCGGTGGCCCTGCTGGTCGGCGGCATCGGCGTGGCCAACACGATGGTCATCTCGGTGCTGGAACGCCGTCGGGAGATCGGCCTGCGCCGGGCGCTCGGCGCGAACCGCGGCCAGATCCGGGTGCAGTTCCTCACCGAGTCGGTGCTGCTCAGCGTGCTCGGCGGTGCCGCCGGGGCCGCCCTGGGGGTGCTCGCCACGGTCGGCTACGCCAGCTACCAGGGCTGGCCGCCCACCATCCCACTGCCCGCTGTGCTCGGCGGAGTGACCGCCGCCCTCCTGGTAGGCGTGGTGGCCGGCGTCTACCCGTCAATCCGGGCCGCCCGCCAAACCCCCACCGAAGCCCTATCAACCCCCTGACGACCGGCCCCCGCTGCGGTGACCTCCTTGGTTGATCATGAAGTTATTGCCACTCGGCGCGGCGTGTCGTGGCAATAACTTCATGATCAACGGGGCGGCGGGCCGGGGGAGTGGGTGGGGGTGGGGGTGGGGGTCCGGCGGGTGGTGCGCCAGTTTGAGAGGGCCAGGGTGGCGGAGTAGCCGGCCAGGACGATCACGTGGAACAGGTAGAGCCAGAGGAGGACGGCCACGCCGGCGCCGATGTCGTCGAAGCCGCCGAAGGGCACTCCCAGGTCCAGCGGGAGCGAGGCGAAGAGCACGAAGCCGTGCAGGAATCCGGAGAGGTTCGCCGCGGTGAACGACCCGACCCCGAGGGTGGAGAGCCAGTCCGGTGAGGCCGGCCCGACGACCCGGAACACCCACACCAGCACCGGCGTCAGCACCAGCCAGACCGCCAGGAACGACAGCACCACGCCGAGCACGCCGAGCCAACCGCCCTGGCGTACGAGGCGGGTGGTGAGCGGGAGCGCCAGCAGGATCGACAGCAGCAGCGCGGGGGCCGGCGCGAGCAGTGGCAGCAGCAGGAGTCGGCCCCGCCAGCCGACCAGGTGCTCGTCGGAGCGGGGCGCGGCCACCGAGACGAACGCCCGACGCAGGCCCTCGCCGTACAGCGAGGCGGGCAGCAGGGAGGCCAGCGCCAGCAGCGGAGTCAACCCCACCCCGGCGTCGACCAGCGCCTCCACCGCCCGGGGCGCGCCGATCGCGGTGGGCAGGGCCTCCACGGCGTACGAGGTGAGCCGGCGTACCCGGTCGGCCCCGGCCACCAGCGCGGTGAGCCAGATCGCCAGCAGGGCGACCGGCACCACGGCGATAGCCCCGTAGAAGGTGATCGCGGCGGCGTGCAGCGACAGGTCCCGTCCGCGCACCGGACGGAACGCCGCACTGGTGATCCGTTTCGTGCGCTGCCATCCGTTGCCCATCGGGTCCTCCTTCCCTGTCGTCGCGGCTGTCACTCCTTAAGATCGCCGGTCATGACTGTTCTCACCACCGAACGCCTGATCTTGCGCGATTGGACCGCCGATCCGGCCGATCTGGCCCGGATCTACGACATCTACTCCCGCCCGGAGATCAGCCGTTGGTTGGGAGTCGCGCCGGGCCTGCCGCTGACCGACCCGGCGCAGGCCGTCGAGCGGCTGCGGATCTGGCAGGAGCGGCACGCCGCCGACGGCGGCCGGTACGGCACCTGGGCGATCGAGGTACGCGAGACGGGCCAGGTGGTGGGCACGGTGCTGCTCAAGCCGTTGCCGGGGCGCGACGAGTCGCGCCGGAGCGACGACATCGAGGTGGGTTGGCATCTGCACCCGGACGCGTGGGGCCACGGCTTCGCCACCGAGGCGGCCCGCGCGGCGGTCGACCGGGAGTTCGCCGCCGGCACCCGGGAGATCTACGCGGTCGTGGCGCCGGGCAACGAGCCATCGATGGCTGTCGCTCGGAGGCTGGGCATGACCCATGTCGGTCAGCGCACCGACTGGTACGGCGGGGAGCTGCTGGAGACGTTCGTGCTGACCGCACCAGATGCCTGATCGTTCCCGCACGGCCTGACGCAAGATCCGCGCAACTTCGGGGAAGGTGCTGCCTCCAGTCGTCGGGAGGCAGCACCTTCCCCGAAATTGTCTGCCGGTCGGGCCATGGGTCGACGTCCAGGGCAGACAAGTCCGTCAATAGTCACGGTGGTCGAAGTGTTGACGCTCCCGTAGCACGTCAGTAACCTTTGGGCCAAAGTAATGCAAGATTTCGACAAACGCATGCACGGTTCTGTGCATGTGCTCGGAAGATTCAACGGGCCTCCTGGGGAGGCCCGTTGATGGTCGTACCCCTCTGGTGTTTCCACGGCGGTCGGCGCCCCCGCGCCGCCCGCACCCCCCGTCTCTCTCGACACCGGCCCTCTCGCGTCGGCCGGCGCTGCACCGCCGCACCCCCCACCCCCGTGGTCCAGCCACCGCGGCAACCGTCCCCCGACGACAAGGACAGTGATGAGACGAACGAACCTGTTCAGGATGGTGGCGGCCACGGCCGCCGCCGCGCTGATCGCGACGGCCGGGGCGACCGCCCTCGCGAACCCGGCCGCCGCCGCCCGCCCCACCGAGGCGGCCGCAGCAGCACCGAGCGCTTTCGCCCCGGCGGCCACCAACCTCGCCCAGGGCCGTCCCACCCAGGAGAGCGGCCACGCCGACGTCTACGACTCGTCGAAGGTCGTCGACGGCAACGCGGGCAGCTACTGGGAGAGCGTCAACAACGCGTTCCCCCAGTGGGTGCAGGTCGACCTCGGCTCGTCGCAGAGCGTCAACCAGGTAGTTCTGAAGCTGCCGACCTCCGGTTGGGGGACCCGGACGCAAACGCTGAGCGTCCGGGGCAGCACCAACGGTTCGTCCTTCACCGATCTGGTCGGGTCGCAGACATACACCTTCGACCCGGCGAGCGGCAGCACCGCCACGATCAACTTCAGCTCGACCTCCACCCGCTACGTCCGGATCACCATCACCGCCAACAGCGGCTGGCCGGCCGGGCAGCTCTCCGAGCTGGAGGTGTACGGCAGCGGCGGCACCACCCCGGACACCACAGCGCCGAGCGTTCCCGGCAACCTCTCGTACACCCAGTCGGGCACCACCATCAGCCTCAACTGGGTCGCGTCGACCGACAACGCGGGCGGCAGCGGCATCGCCGGCTACGACGTCTACCGCAACGGCGCGTTCCTCCAGTCCGTCGGCAACGTGACCACCTTCAACGACACCCAGCCGGCCACGGCGACAGTCTCGTACTTCGTCCGAGCCCGCGACGCGGCCGGCAACCTGTCCGGCAACAGCAACACGGTGACCCGTACCGGCAGTGGTGACACCACCGCGCCGAGCGTCCCGGGGACGCTGTCGCAGAGCACGTCGGGCAGCACGATCACGCTCACCTGGGGGGCCTCCACCGACTCCGGTGGCAGCGGGCTCGCCGGCTACAACGTCTACCGGGGCGGCAGCCTGATCGCCACGTTGGGCACCGTCCTCACCTATCAGGACACCCAGCCGGCGACGGCGACAATCTCCTACTACGTTCGGGCCCGCGACGGAGCCGGCAACCTCTCCGGCAACAGCAACACCGTCACCCGGACCGGCAGCAACCCGCCGGCCTGCACCAACGTGGCGCAGGGCAAGAGCATGACGGCGAGCGGCTCCACCTTCAGCTTCACCCCGGACAAGGCGAACGACGGGCAGCTCTCCACCTACTGGGAGGGCGCGGCGAGCTACCCGCAGAACCTGACAGTGGCGCTCGGCGCGAACCACTCCATCTCCGGTGTCACCGTGAAGCTCAACCCGGATTCGTCCTGGGGCACCCGTACCCAGACCATCCAGGTCCTCGGCCGCGACCAGGCCTCGTCCTCGTACACCAGCCTGGTGTCGGCGGCGGCCTACCAGTTCGCCCAGGGCAGCAACGTGGTGACCATCCCGGTCAGCGCGACCACAGCGGACGTGCAGTTGCGGTTCACCGGCAACACCGGTGCCCCGTCCGGCCAGGTCGCCGAGCTTGAGGTGTGCGGCACCCCGGCGCCCAACCCGGACCTGGTCGTCAGCTCGGTGACCTGGTCGCCCTCGTCGCCCAGCGAGGTCTCCCCGGTCACTCTCTCGGCCGTGGTGCAGAACATCGGCTCGGCGTCCGCCGGTGCGACGACAGTGAACTTCAGCCTGGCCGGCGCGGTCGTCGGCAGCGCCTCGGTGGGCGCGCTCGCCGCGGGCGCCTCGACCACTGTGTCGTTCAACGCCGGTACCCGGCCGATGGGCAGCTACGCCGTCTCGGCGGTGGTCGACCCGGCGAACACGATCGTCGAGCAGAACAACGGCAACAACAGCTTCACGGCGGCGTCGCCGCTGGTGGTGGCGCAGGCACCGGGCCCGGACCTTCAGGTGCTCAGCATCGCCTCGAACCCGCCGAACCCGGCCGTCGGGGCGTCCGTCACCTTCACCGTGACGGTTCGCAACCGGGGCACCACCGCGACCGGCGCGACCACCGTCACCCGACTGGTGGCGGGCAGCACCACGCTCAACACCAACACCGCCTCGATCGCCGCCGGCGCGACGGTCACCGTGGCCGTCAGCGGCACCTGGACCGCCACCAGCGGCGGCGCCACCCTCACCGCCACCGCCGACGCCACGAACGTGGTCGCCGAGACCAACGAGACCAACAACGCGTTCAGCCAGTCGATAGTGGTCGGGCGCGGGGCAGCCGTCCCGTACGTCTCCTACGAGGCGGAGGCCGGTCGTTACCAGGGCACGCTGCTGGAGACCGACGCCCTGCGGACGTTCGGGCACACCAACTTCGCCAGCGAGTCATCGGGGCGCAAGTCGGTACGGCTCACCAGCACCGGCCAGTTCGTCGAGTTCACCTCTGCCAACCAGGCCAACTCCATCGTGGTGCGCAACTCCATCCCGGACGCGCCCGGTGGCGGCGGCATCGAGGCGACCATCAGCCTCTACGTCAACGACGTCTTCTCCCGGAAGTTGACGCTGTCGTCGAAGCACAGCTGGCTCTACGGCAACACCGACGGGCCGGAGGCGCTGACCAACACCCCGCAGGCCGACGCCCGGCGGCTCTTCGACGAGTCGAACGCGCTGCTGGCGCAGTCGTACCCGGCCGGCACCCGGTTCAAGTTGCAGCGCGACTCGGGTGACACCGCCTCCTTCTACGTCATCGACATGATCGACCTTGAGCAGGTGGCGGGGCCGGCGAGCCAGCCGGCGGGCTGCACCTCGATCACCTCGTACGGCGCGGTTCCGAACGACGGAATTGACGACACCGCAGCCATTCAGCGGGCGGTGACCGACGACCAGAACGGTGTCATCAGCTGCGTCTGGATCCCGGCCGGGCAGTGGCGGCAGGAACAGAAGATCCTGACCGACGACCCGCTGAACCGGGGCATGCACAACCAGGTCGGCATCAGCAACGTCACGATCCGGGGCGCCGGCATGTGGCACTCGCAGCTCTACACGCTGACCGAGCCGCAGAACGTGGTGGGCGGCATCAACCACCCGCACGAGGGCAACTTCGGCTTCGACATCGACAAGAACACCCAGATCTCCGACATCGCCATCTTCGGCTCGGGCCGGATCCGCGGCGGTGACGGCAACGCCGAGGGTGGCGTCGGCCTGAACGGTCGCTTCGGCGCCGGCACGAAGATCAGCAACGTCTGGATCGAGCACGCCAACGTGGGCGTCTGGGTGGGTCGCGACTACGACAACATCCCCGACCTGTGGGGGCCGGCCGACGGGCTGGACTTCAGCGGCATGCGGATCCGCAACACGTACGCCGACGGCATCAACTTCAGCAACGGCACGCGCAACTCGCGGGTGTTCAACTCGTCGTTCCGCACCACGGGCGACGACGCGCTCGCCGTCTGGGCCAACCCGTACGTCAAGGACCGCACCGTCGACATCGCCCACGACAACCACTTCGTCAACAACACCATCCAGCTGCCCTGGCGGGCGAACGGCATCGCCATCTACGGCGGCTACGACAACTCGATCCAGAACAACCTGATCTACGACACCGCCAACTACCCGGGCATCATGCTGGCGACCGACCACGACCCGCTGCCGTTCTCCGGCACGACGCTGATCGCCAACAACGGGCTCTACCGCACCGGCGGCGCGTTCTGGAACGAGGACCAGGAGTTCGGTGCCATCACGATCTTCCCGGCCACCAGGGACATCGTCGGAGTCACCATCCGGGACACCGACATCATCGACTCGACGTTCGACGGCATCCAGTTCAAGAACGGTGGCGGCAACATCCCGAACGTCGCCATCACCAACGTACGGATCGACAAGTCCAACAACGGTGCCGGCATCCTCGCGATGAGCGGCGCGCGTGGCAACGCCAACCTGACGAACGTGACAATCACCAACTCGGCCGACGGCAACATCGTCATCCAGCCGGGCTCGCAGTTCGTCATCACCGGCGGCTAGGTCGCCGCTTGATCAACACGGTTTCAGTGAAGTCGGGGTGTCCGCGGACTGCGGATGCCCCGACTTCCATGAAGCCGGGTCGATCGCTTCGTCATGTTCTCGGCGGTGAGCCGGCCCGTGCGATGATCAAGGCCGGCTCGCTGGCGGGAGGCTGACGAATCAGGATGGGTGTCGTGACGACCGGGCTCTGCCTCGCCGTACCCGCTCTGCTCGTGCTCTGGTTGTGGGGCCGACCCCTGCTCACCGGCCGCTGGAAGACTCCGGGCTGGTTCGCCGCGACGGCCGGGCTCTCGGTCGTCGCCACCGCTGTCACCTGGTTCGTCGGCGCGTTCTCGGGTTCCTCCATGAGCTCGGAGGAGTCCTGCCGACAGGCCGGCGTCACCTACGACAGTGCCTACCGCGCCGCGCACTGGCGTGAGTCGTCGCGATGGTTCCCGCTCCACGACCGATGCAACGCCACCTACGACCTGGTGCCCGCCTGGGTCAACCCGGCACTGGTGCTGCTGTCCCTGCTGGCCGTCCTCTGCGTCGGCGCAGCGGTCTGGCTGGCCGTCGTGCGACAGCGGACCACGACGGGTCGGGCGCCGGCCCGCAGATCTTGGACACTTTCCGTTCGTCCATGACGGAAACTGTCCAAGATCTGCACGCGCCTCGCTGCGGTGCAGTCATTTCGGGCTGACGGACCCTGTGTGCGATGACGCGCTTCTGGGGCTGCGGTGGCTAGGCTGACCTGAGCAAAATGTCCCGCTGAGGGGGTGAGCCCGGATGGCCCAGGCAGCGTTCGCGCCGGAGCCGGCGCCGCAGCATGCCGAGCCGTCGTTCGACGTGCTGCGGTGGCACGACGAACCCTGGACTGCGCAGCTCGCCCTCGACCTGTTGCCGGAGACCAACGGCCCCAAGGTTGAGGTCCTGAGCGGAAGCGTGATCGTGACACCACACGCGGGAATCGATCATCAGTCGGTCGAGCGGGAATTGCCCTACGTGCTGCACCGTGCTGCGCGGAAGGCCGGATTCTGGGTATATCCGGAGATCAACGTCATCTCCGGGGATGACCTCTTCATCCCGGACATCGCTGTGCTGCGGAAATCAGGTGGTGGCCGCACGACGGTCCCCATCGCCGAGGCGGTGTTGTTGGGGGAAATCGTCTCGCCGGGTAACCGGCGTAAGGACGTGATCGACCGACCCCGCGAGTACGCCGCCGTCGGGGTGCCGTTCTTTCTCCGGGTGGACCTGCGTAACCGGGTGCCGACCATTGCCCTGTTCGAGCTGTCCGACGGGGAGTACCGGCCATTGGCCGCCGCTGCGGCGGGGAGCACCTTCGCGATGCGGGAGCCGTTCGAGTTCTCCATCGATCCGGCCGAGCTGCTGGACGAGGAGGAGCTGGCGGAGGGGTAGGGCTGAGGCTCCCAGCGGGCGTGCAGCGGCGGTGGGGAAGAATGGCCGGGTGACTACCCCCCGCGACCTTGTTCTGCTCGGGTCCACCGGCTCGATCGGCACCCAGGCCATCGACATCGTCCGGCGCAACCCGGACCGGTTCCGGGTGGTCGCCGTGGGTGCCGGCGGCGGCAACGTCGAGCTGCTCGCCACGCAGGCCCTCGAACTGGGCGTCGAGGCGGTCGGGGTGGCGAAGGCGTCCGCCGCGCAGGATCTGCAACTCGCGTTCTACGCGGAGGCGAGCCGGCGTGGGTGGGCCACCGGTGATTTCAAGCTTCCCAAGATCGTGGCCGGGCCGGACGCCATGACCGAGCTGGCCCAGTGGCAGTGCGACATCGTGCTCAACGGGGTGGTCGGCTCGCTGGGCCTCGCTCCTACGCTGGCCGCGCTGCGCGGTGGTCGTACCCTCGCGCTTGCCAACAAGGAGTCGCTCGTGGCCGGCGGCCCGCTGGTCAAGGCCGCGGTGACGCGGCCGGGGCAGATCGTGCCGGTCGACTCGGAGCACTCGGCGCTGGCCCAGTGCCTGCGCTCCGGGACGCGGGGTGAGGTGCGGCGGCTGATCGTCACGGCCAGCGGCGGCCCGTTCCGGGGTCGGCGGCGTGACGAGTTGACGCAGGTCACACCCGAGCAGGCCCTCGCGCACCCGACCTGGAACATGGGGCCGGTCGTCACGATCAACTCGGCCACCATGGTCAACAAGGCCCTTGAGGTGATCGAGGCGCACGAGCTGTTCGACGTGCCCTACGCCGACATCACCGTGATGGTGCACCCGCAGTCGGTGATCCACTCGATGGTCGAGTTCGTCGACGGGTCGACGATCGCCCAGGCGAGCCCACCGGACATGCGGCTGCCGATCGCCCTGGGCATGGGCTGGCCCGACCGGGTCCCCGAGGCGGCCACCGCCGTCGACTGGACGGCCGCGCACACCTGGGAGTTCGCGCCGCTCGACGACGACGCTTTCCCGGCCGTCGCCCTGGCCAAGGCCGCCGGGGAGGCCGGGCGCTGCCGGCCGGCGATCTACAACGCGGCGAACGAGGAGTGCGTGGCCGCGTTCGTGGCGGGCCGGCTGCCGTTCCTCGGCATCGTCGACACCCTCGAACGGGTGTTGGAGGAGGCTCCGGACTTCGACGAACCAGGTACCGTCGAGGACGTGCTCGCGGCCGAGTCGTGGGCGCGCGCGCATGCGCAGGAGATCATCGCGGGTTCGGTGGAAGGAGCTTGATGTCGTACCTGCTCGGGGTGGTCCTCTTCGCCCTGGCCATTCTCATCTCGGTGAGCCTGCACGAGGCGGGTCACCTGCTGACCGCCAAGGCGTTCGGGATGAAGGTCACCAAGTATTTCGTCGGTTTCGGGCCCACCATCTGGTCGTTCCGGCGAGGTGAGACGGAGTACGGCCTCAAGGGCATCCCCCTCGGCGGCTTCTGCAAGATCGTCGGGATGACGCCGCAGGACGACGACGTCGAGCCGGGCGACGAGTCCCGGGTGATGTGGCGCTACCCGGTCTGGAAGCGGACCATCGTGATGGCCGCCGGGTCGATCACCCACTTCGCGCTCGCCCTGGTCACCATCTGGATCCTGGCCGTCTCCGCCGGCCTGCCCAACCCCGACTTCCCGACCACCGACGCGCAGGCCCGCCAGGAGCCCGCCGTCATCCAGCTCAGCCAGTGCGTGGTCCCGGAGAACGCGGTGCGCGCCTGCACCTCGGCCGACGCGGCCAGCCCCGCCGCCCAGGCGCAGTTGAAGAACGGCGACCGGATCACCTCGATCAACGGCACCCCGGTCAACTCCTACGGCGACCTGCTCACCACGCTGCGCGGGCTCAAGCCGGGCGACACCGCGCAGATCGCGTACGTCCGCGACGGGCAGCCGGCCACCACCAGCACCGTGCTCGCGCAGACCCAGCGTCCGCCGCTGGACAACCCGACCGGTGCCGCCGCCCCGGTGGCCGCCCTCGGCGTCGGGCTCGTCCCCAGCACGCCCACCCGCGTGACGTACAGCCCGGTCGGGGCCTTCGGCGCCACCGCCGACTTCACCGGCGACCTGGCCGTCGGCACCGCCCAGGCGCTCCAGCGCCTCCCGCAGAAGGTCCCCGCCCTGTGGACCGCCCTCACCGGCGGCGAGCGCGACATCGACACCCCGATCAGCGTGGTCGGCGCCAGCCGACTCGGCGGCGAGGCGGTCGAGAACAACGCCTGGCTGGTCTTCTTCATGCTCTTCGTGTCGCTGAAC
Organism: Micromonospora sp. NPDC049049; assembly: GCF_040649115.1. Lineage (NCBI taxonomy): Bacteria > Bacillati > Actinomycetota > Actinomycetes > Micromonosporales > Micromonosporaceae > Micromonospora > Micromonospora sp. NPDC049049. The sequence continues at coordinate 42,597 of NZ_JBEZEX010000042.1, forward strand.
TTCTTCATCGGCGTGTTCAACCTGCTGCCGCTGCTCCCGGTGGACGGCGGCCACATCGCCATCGCCTGGTTCGAACGGGCCCGATCCTGGGTGTACGCGAAGATCGGCCGGACCGACCCCGGCCGGGTGGACTACCTCAAACTGATGCCCTTCACGTACGCGGTGATCCTGATCGGTGGCGCGTTCACGCTGCTGACCATCGCCGCGGACGTCGTCAACCCCATCACGCTCTTCTCAAGGTGAGTGCCTGAAGTGACAGCTATCAGTCTCGGTATGCCCGCCGTGCCGCCCCCGCCGCTCGCTCCCCGTCGGGCCAGCCGCCAGATCATGGTCGGTTCGGTTCCGGTCGGCGGCGGTGCGCCGGTGTCCGTGCAGTCGATGACCACGACCCTCACCTCCGACATCAACGCGACCCTCCAGCAGATCGCCGAGCTGACCGCGTCCGGCTGCCAGATCGTCAGGGTGGCCGTGCCGTCCCAGGACGACGTCGAGGCGCTGCCGGCGATCGCCAAGAAGTCGCAGATCCCGGTGATCGCCGACATCCACTTCCAGCCCAAGTACGTCTTCGCGGCGATCGACGCCGGCTGCGCGGCTGTCCGGGTCAACCCCGGCAACATCCGGCAGTTCGACGACAAGGTCAAGGAGATCGCCCGTGCCGCGGGGGCGGCGGGGGTGCCGATCCGGATCGGCGTCAACGCCGGCTCGCTGGACAAGCGGCTGCTGAGCAAGTACGGCAAGGCGACCGCCGAGGCGCTCGTCGAGTCGGCGCTGTGGGAGTGCTCGCTGTTCGAGGAGCACGGTTTCCGGGACATCAAGATCTCGGTCAAGCACAACGACCCGGTCGTGATGATCCGGGCGTACCGGCAGCTCGCCGAGCAGTGCGACTACCCGCTGCACCTCGGCGTCACCGAGGCCGGGCCGGCGTTCCAGGGCACCATCAAGTCGGCGGTCGCCTTCGGAGCGCTGCTGGCCGAGGGGATCGGCGACACGATCCGGGTGTCGCTGTCCGCCCCGCCGGTGGAGGAGATCAAGGTCGGCAACCAGATCCTGGAGTCCCTCGGTCTGCGCGAGCGGGGCCTGGAGATCGTCTCGTGCCCGTCCTGCGGGCGGGCCCAGGTGGACGTCTACAAGCTCGCCGAGGAGGTCACCGCCGGCCTGGAAGGGCTGCCGGTGCCGCTGCGGGTCGCCGTCATGGGCTGCGTGGTCAACGGTCCGGGTGAGGCCCGGGAAGCCGACCTCGGCGTCGCCTCCGGCAACGGCAAGGGCCAGATCTTCGTCAAGGGGCAGGTCGTCAAGACGGTGCCCGAGGCCCAGATCGTCGAGACCCTCATCGAAGAGGCGCTGCGGATCGCCGACGAGATGGGCGCCGAGCTTCCCGAGGAGCTGCGAGGGCTGGTCACCGGCCCGACCGTCACCGTGCACTGATTTTCCATGTGGAAACAGCGGCCGTTCCCCGTGCGGGGAACGGCCGCTGTGCGTTTGTGCTGATCGTGCGCTTGTGCGCTGTGGTGTGGCCTGGCGCTGTGGTGCGGCCTGGCGTCACTCGGATTCGGCGAGGATCGCGTACAGCTTGCGCCGGGTCTCGTCGAGCACCTGGGCGGCCCGCTCACGCTGGTCGTCGGTGCCGTTCATCATCACCTGGCGCAGAGCGTTCATCGCCTGTGTGCCGGAGTCGCGGATGTCGTGCCAGCTGCTCACCGTGCCCTGGGCGACGTCCGCCCACGGCGGGGTCTGGGCGGCTTCGGTCGCCTCTGCCTGACCGGCCTCGGTGACGGTGAACCGCTTCCGCCCACCACCGGACTCCTCGGTGCTGGCGACGATCACGCCCTCGTCCTCCAGGAGCTGGAGGGTGGGGTAGATCGAGCCGGGGCTTGGCCGCCACGCACCGCCGGTGCGGGAGTCGATCTCCTGGATCATCTCGTAGCCGTGCATTGGCCGCTCGGTGAGCAGGGCCAACACGGAGGCTCGGACGTTGGGTCGTCGGCCCCGACCCCGACCACGGCCCCGGCCGCCCCAGGGGCCGCCGTGTCCGTGCTCGTGGCCATGACCGTGCGGACCGGGCGGGACCGGCGGGAAGCCGAACCCCCGCATCCGGGCCTCGTGCATCGGGTGGTGCTGTCGGTGGAACCTCATTGGGCTCTTCCTTCCCTAGGACTATCGCTGATGCATCAACGATATATCGGCAATGCATCGTAGACAACCCCCGTCTAGCAAACCGTACGTACGTCTTGTTAGGGTGCCGGTCATGCGCCTGCTTCCCCCGCCGGGTCCGGCCCGGGTCCTCACCCTCGGCACTCTGGTCAAGACCGTGGGGCGGGGCCTCTGGCTCGTCGCCAGCGCGCTCTTCCTCACCCGGTCGGTCGGCCTGTCGGCCACACAGGTCGGCATCGGGCTGACCATCTCGGCCCTGGTCGGTGTGTTGGCCAGCGCCCCGAGCGGCTACCTGGCCGACCGCGTCGGCCCACGCGGCGTGCAGGTCGGCGCGCTGTTCGTCGCCGGCACCCTGACCGTCGGCCTGGTCGCCGTCCGGTCGTTCCCCACGTTCGTGCTGGTGGGAGCCGCCACCGCGCTTGCCGACGCGGTCGAGCGAGGTGCCCGCGGCGCGTTGATCGCCGGAGCGATCCCGGCCGACCAGCGGGTCCGCACCCGCGCCTACCTGCGAGCCACCACCAACGTCGGGATCTCCGTCGGCGCCGTCCTCGGCGGCTTCGCCATCGCCGCCGACACCCGGACCGGGTACGTCGCGCTGATCCTGGCCTCGGCGGCGACATCCCTGGCGGCAGCGGTGGTCTTCCTTCAACTACCCGCCGTCGCCCCGGTCGCCGCCCCGACGCACGGCCCTCGGCTGGTCGCCCTGCGGGACCGCCCGTTCCTCGCCTTCACCCTGGTCGACGGGCTGATGTCGATGCACTTCAGCCTGCTCACCATCGCCCTGCCGCTGTGGATCGCCGGCCACACCCGGGCCCCGGCCTGGATGATCTCCGCGTTGACACTGGTCAACACCGTGGTGGTGGTGCTCCTTCAGGTACGCGCCGCGGGCACCGCCGCCACAGTGCCCGGAGCCGCCCGCGCCGCTCGTCGAGCGGGCGTGGCCATCGCCCTGGCCTGCGTACTCTTCGCCGCCAGCGGCGCGCTGCCCACCGCCGGGGCGGTGGGCCTGCTCGGCCTCGGGGCGCTCGCGCACGTCACCGGGGAACTGTGGCACTCCGCCGCCGGCTGGGGGATCTCCTTCGGGCTGGCGCCGGCGGACGCCCAGGGGCAGTACCAGGGGGCGTACGGCATGGGCTACGAACTGGGCAAGATGCTCGCACCGGTAGTGGTGACCACCCTGGCCCTCGGCTGGGGCGTACCCGGCTGGCTCGTACTCGGTGCCCTGTTTCTCCTGCTCGGAGCCCTGGTGCCCCCGGTCGTCCGGTGGGCCGGGCGGACCCGGCCTCGGGTAACCGGTGCCGGCCTTGTCACTCGACCGGCGAAGCGGGGGGCTGATCTGGCAGGCTGATAGCCGTGCTGACGGTGCCGGTACGCCAACTGGGGGAATCGGAGCGCCGCGCGGTCGAGCGACTGCTCGACCATGACCCGTTCGCGGGCGCGCAGGTCGCCGAGCGCATCGCCGCGCGCGGACTCTCGTGGTGGCGGGCCGAGGGCAGAATCCTGGGGTACGGAGCCCGCCGCAACCTCGAATCACTCTGCTGGCTCGGCGGCAACCTCACGCCGGTGCTGGCCAGCGACGCCGCGGTGGCTGCCTTCGCCGACCTGCTCGCGGGCGAGGAGCGGCTCTGCTCCTCCATCGTCGGCCGGGCCGATGCCGTCCTCGGGCTGTGGGACCGCCTCTCCGACACGTGGGGGCCAGCGCGAGACGTTCGCCCAAATCAGCCACTGCTGGTCACCGACACGCTGCCACCCGTACCGGCCGATCCGGAGGTACGCCAGGTTCGCTCCGGCGAGGTCGACCGGCTCTTCCCGGCGGCGGTAGCCATGTACACCGAAGAGGTTGGTGTCTCCCCGCTGGCCGAGGACGGCGGACGCAGCTACCGCCGACGGGTCAACGACCTGGTCCGGACCGGTCGCGCGTACGCCCGCGTCGTGGACGGCAAGGTCGTGTTCAAGGCCGAGTTGGCAGTGGTCACGAAACGGACGGCGCAGATCCAGGGCGTCTGGGTGGCACCGGAGTGGCGAGGCCGGGGGATCGCCACCGCCGCCATGGCAGCCGTGGTCCGTGACGCGCTGCTGCGGGTCGCCCCCACCGTCAGCCTGTACGTGAACGACTTCAACCTCCCGGCCCGCCGCGTCTACGAGCGCTGTGGCTTCCAGCCGATCGGCACCCTGGCCACCGTCCTCTTCTGACCGCTGCGGGTGAGCGTGGTGATGCATCCCCGCAGATCTTGGACACTTTCCGTTCTCGCCTAACGGAAAGTGTCCAAGATCTGCTGAGAGCCACCGAGCAGACGGCGCCAACCGATTCCGACGGCGCGACTGTGCGGCCACCGCCGTGCGCCTACCGGACGGACACGCACATGCCGCTGGCCGGCACCCCGGGTTGCGGGTGCCGGCCAGCGGCCGATTTCCTGGTGCTGTTCTGTGGTGGTGCGGGTCAGCTGTTCCAGTGCTGGCCGACCAGGTCGGTGGCCTGCTGCTCCCACTGGGCGTAGGCGTCCGGGTAGGCCGACACCTGCACCGTCTGCG
>NZ_JBEZEX010000043.1:0-46556 GCF_040649115.1 Micromonospora sp. NPDC049049
GTGGATGGAGTCGAGGGCCCCCTGCGGATCCCCGTAGGGGCGCGGGGCGCGGGGCGCGGGGGCGCGGGGCGGTTTGTGGTCTGTGCCTGTGTTCATCAAGTCGTGATCGTCTGGGCCGTGTAGTCGGTTTGGATTTTCGGTGGGTCGGGCAATTAACGGTCACGACAGGAAGCACACGCACCGTGTGTTAGACATTCTTTGAAGGAGGGTGGCCGTGGAGCTCACCGTGTGGGGCATCATCACTGCGATCGTTGTTGGTCTCATCGTCGGCGCGCTCGGCCGCCTGGTCGTCCCGGGTCGGCAGAACATGCCGATCTGGCTGCACCTGCTGATCGGCATCGGCGCCGCGCTGCTGGGCACCGTCCTGGCGCGGGCTATCGGCATCGCGACCGAGACGAGTGGCATCGACTGGGCCGAGCTGCTGGTGCAGGTCGTGGTTGCCGCGATCGCTGTCGCGCTGGTGGCCGGTGTGGGTGGCCGCCGCCGCGTGACCCGGTAACGACCTGGCATCATCTGGCGACACAGCACCACCGCTAGGACAGTACGACTGAAAGAGCGCCCGGCTGAGAGCCGGGCGCTCTTTCGTGCTGATAGGCCCAACTTCGGACGGATGTTGGAGTGCCGGTCGTCGGGCCGCTGCGGTACGGTCGCCACGCTTCGGCCAGTCCCGCCCACTGTCGTAAAGGAATTCGCCGTACTAGGGTGCGGCGGAGAAGGTTAGTTCCAGGCGGCGCGAGGGGAGAAGTGGCGTGAACAGGTGGAAGCGGCTGGCCCCGGTCACCGCCATGGTGGCCTCGGCCGCGATGGTGCTGACCGGCTGTGGAGGGTCCGGCGACGACGCGGCCGACGACAGCAAGCTCACGGTCTGGATGATGGGTGAGGGCGGGGACGCGCAGAACTCCTTCCTCGACGGGGTCGAGGCCGAGTTCCGCCAGAAGCACCCCGACACCGATGTGGTCGTGCAGTACATCCCCTGGCTGGAGGCGCCCAAGAAGTTCCAGGCGGCGCTCGCCGGCGGTGAGGGGCCGGACATCACCGAGCTTGGCAACACCGAGACTCAGGGTTGGGCCGCCCAGGAGGCGCTCGCCGACGTGAGTGGTCGGATGGGCGGCTGGGCCGACGGCAAGGATCTGCTGCCCGACCTGGTGCGCAACGCTCAGCTCGACGGCAAGCAGTACGGCGTGCCCTGGTACGCGGGTGTGCGCGCGATCTACTACCGCACCGACTGGTTCGCCGAGGCCGGCGTGCAGCCCCCGAAGACCTGGGACGACCTGGTCACCGTTGCCAAGGCTGTGCAGGCGAAGAAGAAGGGCACCTACGGCATCGCCCTGCCCGGCAACTCCGAGCTGCCCTTCTACTCCTTCCTCTGGGGTGCCGGCGGCGAGATCGCCAGCAACCAGGGCGGCACCTGGAAGTCCGGTTACACCACGCCCGAGGCGCAGCGGGCCGTCAAGTTCTGGACCGATCTGGTGACTGTGCACAAGGTCGCCCCGCCGGCGGCGGCGGGTTGGAACGAGATCGACGCGCGTACCCAGTTCGCCACCGGCAAGGCCGCGATGGCCTTCGCCGGTAGCTGGCAGCAGGGCGCCATCAAGAAGGACAACCCCGAGATCGAGAAGGTCTGGGGTACGTTCCCGATCCCCGGCCCGGACGGCACGGCGGCGCCCGGTTTCGCGGGCGGCTCGGACGTGGCGATCTGGAAGGACAGCGAGCGGCAGGACCTGGCCTGGGACTACCTGACCGTGCTGCTGAACAAGAAGAACGCGCAGAGCTTCGCGAGCAGCCTCGGCTTCTTCCCCGTCTACCAGGACCTGGTCTCCGGTGACGCGTACGCGAACGACAAGGTGATGGCGTCGTTCGCCACCACGATGCAGAACACCAAGCTCACGCCGCTCACCCCGAAGTGGGTGGAGGTCAGCCGGACGAAGACGGTGACCCAGGCGATGAACAGCTCGGTCATGAAGGGCCAGAAGACGGTCGAGAAGGCTACCGCCGACGCGGCCGCCGAGATGGAAGGCATCTTGAACAGCAAGTGAGCCTACAGACCAAAAACCCGGAGACGTCCGCCGCGCGGGAGACCCCCGCGCGGCGGCGTCGCCGGGTGGACCGACTGCCCTACCTGCTGCTCCTGCCCGCCCTGCTGATCATCGGAGTGCTGCTGCTCTGGCCGCTCGGCCAGGTGGTGGGGATGTCCTTCTACAGGCTGAACAGCGTCCGGCAACTGCGCGGCGATCGGGAGTGGCCGTGGGTGGGGCTCGGCAACTACGCCGACATCCTCTCCGACCCGTTCTTCCTGACCGTGCTGCGCAACACGGTCCTGTTCGCCGCGGCGAACGTGCTGCTCACCATGGTGCTCGGCACCCTGGTGGGGCTGCTGCTCAACCGGCTTGGTCGAAAGATGGCGACGTTCGTGGCCAGCTGCGTGATGCTCGCCTGGGCCACCCCGGCGCTGACCGGCACCATCGTCTGGAAATGGATCTTCGACGATACGAGCGGCCTGGTCACGTGGCTGTTCAATGCGTTGCCGGACGGGCTCTCGACCAGCCTGTTCGGGCGCAGCGACTGGACCGGTTACGGCTGGTTCAACTCGCCGCTGCTCTTCTTCGCCATCCTCACCCTGGTGGTGGTCTGGCACTCGTTCCCGTTCATCGCGGTGAGTGTGCTGGCCGGTCTCAAGAGCGTGCCGAGCGAGTTGCACGAGGCGGCCCGGGTGGATGGTGCCAGCCCGTGGCGGGTCTTCTGGAAGATCACGTTCCCGCTGCTGCGTCCGGTCTTCGGGATCCTGATCGTGCTCTCCACCATCTGGGACTTCAAGGTCTTCACCCAGCAGTTCGTGCTGGCAGGCGGCACCCAGGACCGGCCGACGTTCATGCTCGCCATCTACTCGTACGCCGAAGCCTTCTCCCCGCCGCCCAAGTACGGGCTCGGCGCTGCCATCGCGGTGATCCTCACGCTGATCCTGCTCGTGGTCACCGGCTTCTACGTACGGATGGTGCTCAGGCAGGAGGACGAGTCGTGAAGAAAATCGCCCTCAACGGCGCCGGGCTGCTGGTCGCGCTCTTCGCGGCGTTCCCGGTCTACTGGATGATCTCCACCTCGCTGAAGCCGAGCAACGAGATCTTCTCGGCCACCCCGCAACCGGTGCCGACCCATCCGACGTTGGCGCACTACCGGGAGATCCTGACCGGCAACCTGATCCCCGGCGTCAGCTTCCTGGACTTCTTCCTCAACAGCGCGCTGGTCGCCGTCTCCACTGTGGTGCTCAGCGGCCTGGTGGCGTTGCTCGCCGCGACCGCTGTGGCCCGGTTCCGCTTCAAGCTGCGGACCAGCTTCCTGATCATGCTGCTGGTGGTGCAGATGATCCCGCTGGAGGCGTTGGTCATCCCGCTGTTCCTGATGATCCAGCGGCTCGGGCTCTACAACACCCTGCCCAGCCTGATCCTCACGTACCTCGGTTTCTCGCTGCCGTTCGCGGTCTGGATGCTGCGCGGTTTCGTCGCCGCGGTGCCGAAGGAACTGGAGGAGGCGGCGGCGATCGACGGGGCCAGCCGGGCCCAGATCTTCCGCCGGGTGCTCTTCCCGCTGGTCGCGCCCGGCCTGGTGGCGACCAGCATCTTCTCCTTCATCACCGCGTGGAACGAGCTGATCTTCGCGTTGACGTTCATCAACGACCAGGGCAGTTACACCCTGCCGGTGGCGATGACCTTCTTCTTCGGTCGGGACGACACCAACTGGGGGCCGGTGATGGCCGCGTCCACCCTGTTCACCCTGCCGGTCATCATCTTCTTCCTGCTGGTGCAGCGCCGGATGGTCTCCGGCCTGGTGGCCGGCGCCGTCAAGGGCTGACCCCGCGTCGGACGGGCTGGGCGGTGCCGAACCCGTAGCCGGGCGGACTGCTCGGCGGCGAACCGCCACTAGGCTGGCCGTCATGACGGGCAGGGTGGCAGCGGTGAACCTCGGCGTGGTGACCGAGGCGGAGTGGGCCGGCGATGCGAGCGGCCGCAGCGGCATCGACAAGCGGCCGGTGGACGGCCCGGTGCCGATCCGCTTCGACGGGGTGGTCGGCGACTTCATCGGAGAGCGAGCCCATCACGGCGGCCCCGACCAGGCGGTCTACGCCTACGCGGAGGAGGACGCCGCATGGTGGGCGGCGGAGCTGGGCCGCGACGTCCGGCCGGGTGGCTTCGGGGAGAACCTGTCCACCTACGCGGTCGACGTGACCGGCGCGGTGATCGGTGAGCAGTGGCTGGTCGGTTCAGCGCTGCTCCAGGTCACCAAACCGCGTACGCCGTGCACCACCTTCGCCGGGTTCTGGGGCGTACCGGATCTGATCAAGCGGTTCACCACCCGGGCGCTGCCCGGCGCCTACCTGCGGGTGCTGCGCGAGGGGGAGGTCGGCCCGGGCGACCCGGTCGAGGTGGTGGACCGGCCGGCGCACGGTGTGACCATCGGCGAGGTGTTCCGGGCGACCAGCCTGGAGCCGGAGTTGCTGCCTCGGTTGCTCGAGGCGGAGGAGCTGCCGGAGTCGATCCGGGAGAAGGCCCGCCGCCGCCTCGCCGCCCGTGGCTAGCTGGCCGGCGTAAGCCCACGCGGCCGGCGACCACCGGCGTCGACATGTGGAACGGCCCCCCGCCATCGCTGAGCGTGACGGGGGGCCGTTCCACGAGCAGGGATCAGCGGAGCCAGGGGATGTTGCGGTCGAGCAGACCGCGCTCCTTGAGCTCCTTGCGCAGCGGGATCTCGTCGTCGACGTACCCGTCCCAGTTGATGCCCCAGTAGTTGGCGGTGTGGGTGCCCTCGCCGATCAGCTGGCGCTGCACCGGGGTGCGGTTGCGGTACCACTCGCCGTTCACGTCGGGGTGCAGCTCGTCCAGCGGACGGATCCAGCGGTAGGTGTAGCCGACGAAGAGCATCTTGCGGGTGATGGTCGACAGGTTCGTCGACCGCGAGTGCCACTGCCGGCGGTCGAAGATGAAGGCGTCGCCCGGGTTGGCGGTGATCTCCACCGTGCCCTCCGGGTCGGGGTTCTGCACGGTCAGGTCCGCCGGCCGGGGCAGCGAGTTCTTCAGGTGGCTGCCCGGGATGACCTTGGTGGCACCGCGGCCGGTCTCGGAGAGGTCCGACAGCACGTACGCGACCTTCAGCGAGAACATCGGCCGAGGCAGGTTCGGGTCCATCGTCTCCGGGTCGGAGTTCTGCCGGTACCCGTCCTGGTGCCAACCCCAGTACGGCTTCTCCGGCTCGGCGGCCGGCGGGGTGACGTCCAGGTGGTTGTGGTGGGTGTAGATGTTCCAGCCGGCCAGCCCCCACATGTACGGAAAGGCGATCGGGTGGGTCAGCAGCTCACCGAAGAGCTCGTCGCGCTCCAGGAAGCCCAGCAGGTGCAGGGTGCCGTCCTTCTTGGTGGTGCCCTTGGCCTGCTCCTCCGCGTAGACGCGGTCGACAGCCGCCTCCAGCGCCGCCCGGTGGTCCTCCGTCAGGACGTTGCGCAGCAGGAGGAAGCCCTGCTCGTGGAACTCCTTGCGGTCAGTGTCGCTGATCGGTTCGTAACCGGTCCGGTCGCCGTAATCGAACACCGCGTCGTACCCCTCCCCATGAGGTGAAACCTTTTCTGGCACAGGCCGCCGATCGTAACGCGGCTGTCCAGGCCTCGGGGAGGGCGTGGTGCGGGATTGGGCCACGGCGGGACCCCGCGCAGCGAGAGAAACGCACAGAGTGAGATCTGCGTGATCAATAGTGCGATTCAATGCGCATTGCCCGATTGTGCGGTGACTGCCGGTTAAGAGATCCGGGTCGGTCAACCCTCGTTGAACACCTCGGCGACCACCTGGCCGGCGGGGTTCTGGCGGCCGTCCACCCGGCCCCACGAGCCGCCGCGGGCGGTCCACTCCAGGTCGCCGAAGCGGACCCGCTTCACGCCGTGGTCCTGGGCGTGTGAGACCAGCCAGTGCGCGTACCGCCAGCCGTCGCGCTGGTCGCCCGGAGTCACCGCCAACCCGGTCTGGTCGGTCGGGTCGGTGCCCTTGAGCCCCCAGTCCAGCACCAGATTGCGGGTCAGTTGCGCGGCCGCGGCCGCACCGTGCATCGCCGGGGTGCGCCCCACGGTGCAGGCGACCGCGCCGCTGGCGTCGCCGAGCAGGGCCCGGCTGAGCACCTCGGAGTCGTCGGCCCACTTCTGGTACGCCTCGGGGAACGCCGAGCGCTGCACCCGCTGGGCGGCGTCGGTGACGCGCATCTTCTCCCAGCCGCGCACCTTCTTGAGGGCCGCGTAGAACCGGTTCGCCGCGTACCGCGGGTCGCGGATCTGCGCCGGGGTGCCCCAGCCCTGGCTCGGCCGCTGCTGGAACAGGCCGACCGAGTCGCGGTCGCCGTCGGCGAGGTTGCGCAGCCCGGACTCCTGGTACGCGGTGGCGAGCGCGACCACGACGGCCCGCTCGGGCATTCCGCGCTTCGCGCCGATCGCCGCGATGGTCGCCGCGTTGGCCATCTGGTCGGCGTCCAGCGCGACACGTCCGTCGGCCTGCACCGTGCACTTGCGTGCCACCAGCGGCAACCTGAGGTTGTCGCCGACCTGTCGTACGACGAGCCAGATCGCGATCACGGCGACGAGGATGAGCACCACTCCACCCGCCACGGTTGCCCGAGTTCGCACCCACACCCCCAGATCGACAGTCCGACAAGCGTACGTCCCCGCAGGCCCCTTCCGGGTCGTCCGAGCGGTTCGGGCCCGGCCTGGCCGACTCCGACCGGTTCGGGGCCGGCTCCGCTGCCGCGTACCGGTTGGCGACGTTCCCGCTCCGGTCGCGATCTCACCTGCCACGCCCCTCCGACCCGCAGGGCTGTCGTGCGCGTCACCGGGTACGCGGTATCGGGAAGCGATTGACCGGTCAAGGACTTAACTCGGTTGACATATCAATCCGACCTACCGCCGCAAAGCCGGGCGCGTTGGTCATTGAACGAGGAGGAGTTCCATGGGAACGCTTGATGGCAAGGTCGTGCTGATCACCGGCACCGGCGGGGGCCTGGGCCGCGTCGCGGCGCTGACCTTCGCCCGCGAGGGCGCGAAGGTCGTCGGGGCCGACCTCCAGGTCGCGGGTAACGACGAGACCGTCGAACTCGTCCGGCGCGCGGGCGGCGAGATGACCGGCATCGCGCCGGTCGACCTCACCGACCCCGAGCAGGTACGCAAGCTGGTGGACGACGCCGCGGCCGCCTATGGCGGGCTCGACGTGGTCTACAACAACGCCGCCGCGCTCCGCTTCGGCCCGATGCCCGACTTCTCCGTGGAGGACTGGCGCTACACCATCACCGGAGAACTCGACATTCCGTACTTCGTGTCGAAGTTCGCCTGGCCGCACCTGGTCCGACGCGGCGGCGGCGTCATCATCAGCGCCGCCTCCATGGCCGGAATGATCGGCGGCCACGTCCCGCCGATGGTCGGTCACACCGCCGCGAACGCCGGCATCATCGGCATGACGCGACAGCTCGCCCTCGAAGGTGCGCCCCACGGCATCCGCGCGGTGGCGGTCAGCCCCGGGCCCACCCTCACCCCGGCCAGCGAACGCGACCTCGGTGACAACCAGGAGGCGCGGGACGCCATCACGGCCAAGACGCTCCTCAAGCGCTTCGCGCGCCCCGAGGAGGTCGTCGAGCTGGTGGTCTTCCTCGCGTCCGACCGGGCGTCGTACATCACCGGGGCGAACTACCCGGTCGACGGCGGCGCGACCGCCTGGTGACCCGACCCGCGCTGACCGAATCGGAGTCCGGGGCGCCGCCAACCGAAGGCGGCGCCCCGGACGCCCTAGTCGGAGTCGCCGTCCAGGGCGGGCACCCATCGAGCCGGCCGACGTTCGCGGAACGCGGAGACCCCCTCGAGCCCCTCGTCGGAGAGGAAGTAGCCCGTCGAGACGGCGGAGAGTCGGGCGAGGTCGGCGCGCAACTCGGCGGTGCCCGGTCGACGCAGCAGTTCCTTCGCGCCGGCCAGCGCACCGGGGGCGCCGCGCACCAGCGAGTCGCAGTAGCCCCGTACCGCGTCGTCCAACCCGTCCGCCGGGACCGAGGCCGTCACCAGGCCGACCTCGACGGCGCGGCGGCCGTCGAAGGTGTCCCCGGTCAGGTACAGCTCGGCGGCGGCGCGCGGGTGCAGCCGGGGCAGCACGGTCGCCGAGATCACCGCCGGGATCACCCCGATGCGCACCTCGGTGAACGCGAAGGTCGCCTCGTCGGCGCAGACCGCCAGGTCGGCGGCGGCGATCAGGCCCAGCCCGCCGGCCCGCGCCGGTCCGCCGACCCGGGCCAGCACCGGCTTCGGGCACTCCCAGAGCGCCGCGAGCACGTCACCCAGCATCCCGGCCGGCACCGTCCCGCTGGCGTATGCAGCAGCGGTCTCCTTCAGGTCCGCGCCGGAGCAGAACACCGGGCCGGTGTGGTCGAGCACGATCACTCGCACCGCCTCGTCGGCGACCGCGTCCGCCAGCCCGGCCAGCAACTGGGTCATCAGGGCGGTGGAGAGGGCGTTGCGGTTGTGCGGGCTGTCGAGCGTGAGGGTGGTCACCCCACGGGCCGTGGCGACCCGCACGAGGACGTCGGGAGAGGTCATGCCGGGCACACTAGTGGCCATGCCCGGCGTCCTTCCAGATGGTGAGACCGTCCCCGTCGACGGATCGTTGCCCGCCACCGCCACCGCGGCGGTCGGCGCGCGCGGCTTCGGCGTGTACGTGCACGTGCCGTTCTGCGCCAGTCGCTGCGGATACTGCGACTTCAACACCTACACCGCGGCCGAACTGGGCGGCGGCGCGAGCCGCGAGGGGTACGCGGACACGGTGCTGGCCGAGCTGAGGCTCGCCGCCCGGGTGCTCGGCGACACTCCGCCGCCCCGGGTCGACACCGTCTTCGTCGGCGGCGGCACGCCGACCCTGCTCCCCGCCGACGACCTGGCCCGCATCCTCGACGGCATCGACAGCACGTGGGGGCTGGCTGCCGACGCCGAGGTGACCACCGAGGCCAACCCCGAATCGGTCACCCCGGAATCGTTGAAGCTGCTGCGGGCTGCCGGCTACACCCGGATCTCGCTGGGCATGCAGTCCGCCTCCCCGGGGGTGCTGGCGATCCTGGACCGCAAACACAGCGCCGGCCGGGCCACCGCCGCCGCCCTGGAGGCCCGCGACGCCGGGTTCGAGCACGTCAACCTGGACCTGATCTACGGCACCCCGGGGGAGCGTCCCGAGGACTTCGCCGCCTCGCTGGAGCAGGTCGTCGCCGCCGGGGTGGACCACGTCAGCGCGTACGCCCTGATCGTCGAGGACGGCACCCGGCTCGCCGCCCGGATGCGGCGCGGCGAGCTGGCGTACCCCAGTGACGACGTGGCCGCGGACCGCTACCTGGCCGCGGAGGCCGCGCTCGACGCGGCCGGGCTCTCCTGGTACGAGGTCTCCAACTGGGCCCGGACCGAGGAGGCCCGCTGCCGGCACAACCTGCTCTACTGGACCGGCGCGGACTGGTGGGGGCTGGGGCCGGGGGCGCACAGCCACGTCGGCGGGGTCCGCTGGTGGAACGTGAAGCACCCCTCGGCGTACGCCAAACGGTTGGCCGCCGGGGAGTCTCCCGGCCTGGCCCGGGAGGTGCTCACCGTCGACGAGGCGCACATGGAGGACGTGATGCTCCGGCTGCGGTTGGCCAGCGGTCTCCCGCTGGCGGTGCTCGACGCGGCCGGCAGGGCCGGCGCCGAGCGGGCCCTGGCCGGCGGTTTGCTGGCAGCCGACGACTACGCCGCCGGCCGGGCGGTGCTCACAGTGCGCGGGCGGCTGCTCGCCGACGCGGTCGTCCGCGATCTGCTGCCCTGAGTGGCCCACCGCTCCGGGACCGGGACGGCGGTGAATCGGGCCGGCCGGGGGAGCGGCCGGCCCGGTTCACTTGATGAAGCTGGCAGTCATCGGGTAGCGGTACGGGGTGCCCTCGTTGGCCTTCATGCCGGCGATGATCCCGAACAGGATCTGGATCACCACGACGGCGATGCTGGGCAGGAAGAGCAGGCACCAGCTCACGAAGAGCAGTACGAACGCGATGATCGACCAGAGGATCTGGAAGTTCAGGGCGGCGAGGGCGTGCGCCCGGACGGTCGGCGACTGCTGGCCACGGGCCAGGTAGGCGATCAGCGGGGCAACGAAGCCCAGCGGACCGAAACTGACCAGCGCGCCGAGCGCGCCGCCGAAGTGCGCGACCAACGCCCAGGTCTTGTCCTCGTTGTTGGCGTAGCCACCGCCGGGGCCGCCGTAGGCCCCACCGGCCGGGTAGCCACCGGGCGGGTAGCCGCCGGGCGGGGGATAGCCCCCGGGCGGGGGGTAGCCGCCTGCCGGAGGGTAGCCGCCTGACGGCGGTTGGTCACCGGTGGGCGGCGGATAGCCACCGGGCGGGGGATAGCCGGCCGGGCCGGGCGCCCCGGACAGTGGTGCGGTGGGCGGCTCGGCCGACGGGTACGGCCCGGGGGAGGTGGGCTCCGGCGGGTAGTTGCCGGGGTCGCCCGACCCGGGAGGGCGAGGAGGTTCAGTCATGGATGTCACGGTAGGTGCCGGTGGCAACGCCGCACCAGAGCGACTTCGCCTCCCAGTGCGGGCCGATCGGCCCAACAGGGTGTCGTGGGCCGCACCGAAGGGTGGCCGTTGATCATCGCGTGGGCGGGCCCGCCGACGTAGACTGGCACTCGCTACAGTCGAGTGCCAGGACGGCCCGGCCGGCCCAGAGCGCCGGCGGCCGACGTGCGACAGGAGGTGCGGAGGATGGGTCTCGACGACCGGAAACTCGCCGTGCTCCGCGCCATCGTCGAAGACTACGTCTCCACCCAGGAGCCGGTCGGCAGCAAGGCGCTGGTCGAGCGGCACCAGCTCGGGGTCTCCCCGGCCACGGTCCGCAACGACATGGCCGTGCTGGAGGAGGAGGGCTACATCCGGCAGCCGCACACCAGTGCCGGCCGGGTGCCCACCGACCGCGGCTACCGCCTCTTCGTCGACCGGTTGTCCCGGGTCAAACCGCTCAGCCCGGCCGAGCGCCGGGCCATCGAGCGCTTCCTGGTCGGCGCGGTCGACCTCGACGACGTGGTGCACCGCACGGTGCGGTTGCTCGCCCAGCTGACCCGACAGGTCGCCGTCGTGCAGTACCCGAGCCTGGCCCGCTCCTCGGTGCGTCACCTGGAGCTGGTGCCGATCTCCACCACCCGGCTGATGCTCGTCATGATCGCCGACACCGGGCGGGTGGAGCAGCGACTCGTGGAGCTGCCCGGCCCGGTGCCCGCCGACGACGTCACCGACCTGCGCCGACTGATCAACGAGAAGCTCGCCAACGCCCGGCTGTCCGAGACGCCCCCGCTGGTGCAGGCGCTGGTCGAGGAAGCGCCGCCCGGCCTGCGTCCGACCATGACCACGCTCGCCACCGTCCTGCTGGAGACGCTCGTCGAGCGGCACGAGGAGCGGATCGCCCTCGCCGGCACCGCGAACCTCACCCGGGGCGGCCTGCTCGACTTCCAGGGCTCCCTGCGGCCGATCCTCGAAGCTCTGGAGGAGGAGGTCGTGCTGCTCAAGCTCATCGGTGAGACAGAGCCGAGCACGACCCGGGTGCTGATCGGCGACGAGAACGAGTTCGACAACCTGCGAGCCGCCTCGGTGGTCAGCACCGGGTACGGCCCGGGTACCACCATCCTGGGCGGCCTGGGGGTGCTGGGGCCCACCCGGATGGACTACCCCGGCAACATCGCCACGGTCCGCGCCGTGGCACGCTACGTGGGCGAGTTGCTGGCCCAGAACTGATTGGTCAGGGCCGATGCGGCCGGCTGCGGCCGCCGACCGGCGCAACGCGAGACGAACATGAGGACACGGAACGCAGTGGCCAGGGACTACTACGGCATTCTCGGTGTGAGCCGGGAAGCCTCCGATGACGAGATCAAGCGCGCCTACCGCAAGCTGGCGCGCCAGTTCCACCCGGACGTCAATCCGGACCCGGAGGCTCAGGAGAAGTTCAAGGACATCAACGCCGCGTACGAGGTCCTCTCGGACGACCGTAAGCGGCAGATCGTCGACCTGGGTGGTGACCCGCTCGCCCCTGGTGGCGGCGGTGCCGGCGGCCCGGGTGGCCCCGGAGGCGCTGGCCCGTTCGTCGGTTTCCAGGACATCATGGACGCGTTCTTCGGCGGTGCCGGAGGTGGCGCCCGTGGCCCCCGGCCGCGTACCCGCCCTGGGGCCGACGCGATCCTGCGGCTCGAACTCGACCTGCACGAGACGGCCTTCGGCGTGGAGGCCCCGATCACCGTCGACACGGCGGTGCTCTGCACCACCTGCTCCGGCGCCGGCACGGCCGCCGGCACGCACCTGGCGACCTGCGAGGCGTGTGGTGGTCGGGGCGAGGTGCAGTCGGTGCAGCGCACCTTCCTCGGCCAGGTGGTCTCCGCCCGGCCGTGCACCGTGTGCCAGGGCTACGGCACCACCATCCCGCACCCCTGCCCCACCTGCGCCGGCGACGGCCGGGTGCGGACCCGCCGTTCGCTGACCGTCAAGATCCCGGCCGGTGTCGAGGACGGCATGCGGATCCGGCTGGCCCAGCAGGGCGAGGTGGGCCCCGGCGGCGGCACCGCCGGCGACCTCTACGTGGAGATCCACGAGCGCCCGCACGACGTGTACTCCCGCAAGGGCGACGACCTGCACTGCCGGGTCACGGTGCCGATGACGGCGGCGGCGCTGGGCACCCGGCTGACCATCAAGACGCTGGACAGCGAGGAGACCGTCGACGTCAAGGCCGGCACCCAGCCGGCCAGCACGCTGCGACTGCGCGCCCGGGGCGTGCCGCACCTGCGCGGCACCGGCCGGGGCGACCTCTACGTCCACCTGGACGTGCGGACGCCGACCAAGCTCGACCCGGACCAGGAGAAGATGCTGCGCGACTTCGCCAAGACCCGTGGTGAGGAGGTCGCCGAGCTGTCCAAGCAGGGCGGCTTCTTCTCCCGGATGCGCGACGCGTTCAACGGGCACGCCTGAGGTGTCCGCGCCGCTGTTCCTGGTGGAGGCGCTGCCCACCGGCGACGCGCTGACCCTGGACGGCCCGGAGGGGCACCACGCCGCGACAGTGCAGCGGTTGCGCGTCGGCGAGGAGCTTCTGCTCGCCGACGGCCGGGGTGGCACGGCCGCCGCCGTGGTCACGGCCGTCGGCCGGGGCAGCCTGGAGGTCACGGTCACCTCCCGGGGGTACGCGGACGCGCCAGTACCCCGACTGGTGACGGTGCAGGGCATCGCCAAGGGCGACCGGGGTGAGCTGGCCGTGCAGGCGATGACCGAGGTCGGGGTGGACGAGATCGTGCCCTGGGCGGCATCGCGTTCGGTGACCCAGTGGCGCGGCGACCGGGGCGTACGCGCCCGGGAGAAGTGGGTGGCCACCGCACGGGAGGCGGCCAAGCAGGCCCGCCGGCCGTGGCTGCCGGTGGTGGCGGGTGCGCCGGACGAGTCCACCGCCACCGTTGCCCGCCGGATCGCCGGTGCCGCCGTCGGGTTCGTGCTGCACGAGGAGGCCGACGACCGGCTCACCACCGCCGAGCTGCCCTCCACCGGCGAGATCGTGCTGGTGATCGGCCCGGAAGGTGGCATCGCCCCGGCCGAGTTGACCGCCTTCGTCGAGGCCGGCGGGCGACCCGTACGCCTCGGGCCGGCCGTGCTGCGCACCTCCACCGCCGGGGTGGCGGCCCTCAGCGTGCTCGCCGCCCGCCTCGGCCGCTGGTGACCGTTCAGGGCCTCGGGAACACCGGTACGACCTCCTCCTCCGGCCCCAGGTCCAGCCCAGCGTTTCCGATGATCTGCGGGTCCGGTGCGCCGACCACAGCGGGGTCCTTGCCGGTGTAGTCGAAGCGGTGCAGCACGTGCCGCATCGCCTCGAGCCGGGCCCGCTTCTTGTCGTTGCTCTTCACCACCGTCCACGGCGCGTCGGCCGTGTCGGTCCAGAAGAACATCGCCTCCTTGGCCTCGGTGTAGTCGTCCCACCGGTCGAGTGAGGCGATGTCCATCGGAGACAGCTTCCACTGCCGGACCGGGTCGACCTGACGGATCGCGAACCGGGTGCGCTGCTCGTTCTGGGAGACGGAGAACCAGAACTTGACCAGCCGGATGCCCGAGCGCACCAGCATCCGTTCCAGCTCCGGGGCCTGCCGCAGGAACTCCAGGTACTCCTTGCGGCTGCAGAAGCCCATCACCCGCTCCACGCCGGCCCTGTTGTACCAGGAACGGTCGAACAGCACGATCTCGCCGGCCGCCGGCAGGTGTGCCAGCCAGCGCTGGAAGTACCACTGGGCGGCTTCCCGCTCGTCCGGCTTGGCGAGCGCCACCACCGACGCGCCACGCGGGTTGAGGTGCTCCATGAAGCGTTTGATGGTGCCGCCCTTGCCGGCCGCGTCCCGGCCCTCGAAGAGGATCACCAAACGCTCGCCCGACTCCTTGATCCAATCTTGGAGCTTCAGCAGCTCGATCTGGAGCAGCCGCTTGTCACGGTCGTACTCGTCGCGGTCCAGTCGCTCGTCGTACGGGTAGTCCTCGCGCCAGGTCTCGACAGGGGTGCCGTCGGGGCGGAGCAGGACAGGGTCGTCGTCGTGGCCATCGGCCACCCGGTAGTCGGCGGTGAGGTCCAGCAGCGCGGAGTCGGCCATGTCGGTGAGACTTACCCGCCCACGAACCGTCAACCACATCCCTGGCCAGGTGATTTGCCGCTGGCGTTGACCTCAGCTGCGCAGGTAGGAGGCGCCGTTGAGGTCGACGATCGTGCCGGAGGCCCACTCGGCCTGCGGCGAGGCCAGCCAGTGCACGGCCGCGGCGATCTCCTCCGGTCGGCCCACCCGGTCGAACGGGCTCTGCGCCCGGATGGCCACGCCCTCCTCACCGCGCAGGTACTCGGTGACCATGTCGGTCGCCACGAAGCCCGGCGCGACGGTGGCGACCGCGATGCCGTACGGCGCGAGCGCCACAGCGAGGGACTGGCCCAGCGCGTTGAGCCCCGCCTTGCTGGCCCCGTACGCCGGCTGGTGCGGCTCGCCGCGGAACGCGCCACGGGACGAGATGTTGACGATCCGCCCTCCGCGTTCGCGCATGTGCTGGGCGGCGCACCAGATGGCGTTGCCGGCGCCGGTCAGGTTGGTCTCCAGCACCTGCCGCCAGCGCTGCTGCCACTCCTCGTACGAGGCACCGAAGATCGGGTGCGGGTCGTCGCGGTCGCCGTACGTCCCGGCGTTGTTGACCAGCACGTCCAACCCGCCGAGCAGTTCGGCGGCCCGGTCGACCATGACCCGGACCGCGTCCGGATCGGTGAGGTCGGCGCGAACCACCACGTGCCCGGTGCCCGGAAGCTGCGCGCGCAGCTCCTCGGCCGCCTCGGCGGAGTCCCGGTGGTGGATGGCCACCCGGTCACCGCCGGCTGCGAACGCCTCCGCCACCGCGCGGCCGATCCCGCGCGAGGCCCCGGTCACGAGTACCGCCCGATCCGTCATGCCGGCCATCCTGCCTCAGCGTGCCTTCCCCGCGAACAGGCCGGTGGCGGTCCCCGCGCCGGAGTGTCCCCGGCCCGTTGGTCCCTACACTGCTCCGATGGGATCCGACTGCCTGTTCTGCCGCATCGTCGCCGGGGAGATCCCGGCCACAGTGGTCCGGGAGACCGACACCACGCTCGCCTTCCGCGACATCGACCCGAAGGCGCCGGTGCACATCCTGGTCATTCCGAAGGAGCACTACGCCGACGTCGCCACGCTCGCCCAGGGTGACCCGGCGCTGGCCGCCGACGTGCTGGCGACGTCCGCCGCCGTGGCCGAGGACGAGGGGCTGCTCGGCGACGGTTTCCGGCTGATGTTCAACACCGGCGCGTACGGCGGACAGGAGGTGTTCCACGTGCACGCGCACCTGCTCGGTGGTGCGCCGCTCGGCCCGATGCTCGCCCGGGACCTGGCGTGACCCCAGGGGCGGTACCCGGCTCACCGGTGGATGAGCACCTGGCCCGGTTGGTCCGGCGGGTGCAGGCCGAAGCGCGGGTGCCGGCGGTCTCCGCGGCCCTGCACCGGGCCGACCGACCGCTCTGGAGCTGCACCGTCGGCGAGACCGGCACCGACAGCCCTCTGGGCGCGGGCACCCAGTTCCGGATCGGCTCGATCACCAAGACGTTCACCGCGGTGCTGGTCCTGCAGTGCCGCGACGACGGGCTGCTGGACCTGGACGACCCGGTGGGCCGGCACCTGGACCTCCCGGCGCACGGCGAGCTGACCGTACGCCGGTTGCTGTCGCACACCGGTGGCCTGCAACGCGAGCCATTCGGCGATGTGTGGGACAGCCTGCGCGCACCGGACGACGACCAACTGGTCGCCGAGCTGGACCGGGCCGAGAGGGTGCTGCCGACCGGCCGACGGTTCCACTACTCCAACCTGGGCGTGGCCGTGCTCGGCCAACTCGTCGCCCGGCTCCGGGGCGGCAGCTGGGCGCAGGCGCTCACCGAGCGGATCCTGACTCCGCTGGGGCTGACCGACACCACGGTGACCCCACGCCCGACGGCGGCCACCGGGTTCCTGGTCGACGCGTACTCCGACGAGGCGCACCCGGAACCGCCGACCGACTTCGGCGCGGTCGGCCCGGCCGCCCAGCTCTGGAGCACCGCCACCGACATGGCCCGCTGGGCGGCGTTCCTGGCCGACCCGGCGGCGCTGGACCCGGCCGGCACGGTCCTCGCCCCGGCCACCCTGGACGAGATGCGCTGGCCGCTGACCACCACCGACGAGACGCTCTGGGGCGCGGGCTTCGGGCTCGGGCTGATCCTGATCCCGCAGGGGGAGCGGGTGATGCACGTGGGGCACGACGGGGCGATGCCCGGGTTCCTCGCCGGGGCGTACGGCCGCCGCGGCGGTGACGGCACGCCCGGGGCGATGGGCGCCGCCGTGCTCGGCTCGTCCGGCACGGCGACCGATCTGTTCGATCTGTCGCACCGGCTGCTCGCCGCGGCGGTCGAGCGCGACCCGGCCGAGATCGAGCCCTGGCGACCCGGCGCACCCGCGCCGGCGGCCCTGCGGGGTGTGCTCGGCCGCTGGTGGGGCGAGGGCTCCGAGTACGTCTTCTCGTGGCACGACGGCACCCTGCGGGCGCGCGGGGTCGGTGACCCGACCGGACGTCCGCCGGCGATCTTCACCCCGCTGCCGGACCAGCCGGACGTGTTCCGGGTGGTCTCCGGTCGGGAGGTCGGGGAGCTGCTGCGGCTGACCCGGGACGAGGCCGGCGCGGTGGTCCGGATGCACTGGGCGACGTACCGGTTCACCCGCCACCAGGAGACCTTCGACCGGTACGACTTCCGGGCCGGGAGTTGATCGCGGCCAGCGGAAATGGGCGCGATGCGGCCCGCGTTGAACCGATACGATGGGTGTAACGTCCGCACGCCAGGCCAGCAGGCCGGCGCCGAGATCGAGAGCAGGTGCGCAGGGCCCTTCGGCCCAACCTATGACCGGCACCCCACCTCCCGGCCCGCCCCGGGTGCAGACCAGGATCACCGTGCCCGACCCGAAGATCATGGTCAATCTGCTCGGCGCAGGCGACGAGATCCTCAGGCTCGTCGAACGCTCGGTCACCAGTGACGTGCACGTTCGCGGCAACGAGATCACCATCACCGGTGACCCCGCGGACAACGCCCTCGCCGAGCGGGTCTTCAGCGAGCTCCTCGAACTCATCGAGAAAGGCGAGACCCTGACCAGTGACGCCGTCCGGCGTACCGTCGGCATGCTCGAGCAGGGCAGCGCCGAGCGGCCCGCCGAGGTCCTGACACTCAACATCCTCTCCCGGCGCGGGCGCACCATCCGCCCCAAGACGCTCGGGCAGAAGAAGTACGTCGACGCGATCGACACCCACACCATCGTCTTCGGCATCGGCCCCGCCGGCACCGGAAAGACCTACCTGGCGATGGCGAAGGCCGTCCAGGCGTTGCAGGCCAAGCAGGTCAACCGGATCATCCTCACCCGACCGGCGGTCGAGGCGGGTGAGCGGCTGGGCTTCCTGCCCGGCACGCTCAACGAGAAGATCGACCCGTACCTGCGCCCGCTCTACGACGCGCTGCACGACATGCTCGACCCGGAGACGATCCCGAAGCTGATGGCCGCCGGCACGATCGAGGTCGCCCCCCTCGCCTACATGCGGGGTCGGACGCTCAACGACGCGTTCATCATTCTGGACGAGGCGCAGAACACGACGCCCGAGCAGATGAAGATGTTCCTCACCCGACTCGGCTTCAACTCCAAGATCGTCGTGACCGGTGACATCACCCAGGTGGACCTTCCCGGCGGGACGAGCAGCGGGCTCCGGGTGGTCCGGGAGATCCTGGAAAACGTCGATGACGTGCACTTCTCCCAGTTGTCCAGCTCCGACGTGGTCCGCCACCAGCTGGTCGGGGAGATCGTCGACGCGTACGCCCGCTGGGACGCCGAGCGGGAGAACCAGCAGGCGCAGGGCGTTCACGCCGTGCCTGGGCGACCCGCCCAGGGCGGCCGGGCCGCCCGCCGCCGCTAAAGCAGAGGAAAGCAGTTGTCCATCGAGATCGCCAACGAGTCCGGTGTCGACGTCGACACCGACGCCGTGCTCGCCGTCGCCCGGCACGCCCTCGACGAGATGGGGGTCAACCCCCTCGCCGAGCTGTCAGTGCTGCTGGTCGACATCGACTACATGACCGAGCTGAACCACCGCTGGATGGGTGGCGACGGCCCGACCGACGTCCTCGCCTTTCCCATGGACGAGGGCAGCGTCGACCACGGCCCGGGTGAGTCCGCACCGGCCGGCGGCGAGCCCGCCCTGCTCGGCGACATCGTGCTCTGCCCGGAGGTGGCGGCCAAGCAGGCGGCGACCGCCGGGCACGCGCCCGCCGACGAGCTGCACCTGCTCACCGTGCACGGGGTGCTGCACCTGCTCGGTTACGACCACGCCGAGCCGGAGGAGGAGCGGGAAATGTTCGCACTCCAGGCTCGGCTGCTGGCGAGCTGGCGGTCGACCCGCACCCAGTGATGTCCACTCCTCCGTTACTCGCGGCCGGCGCCACCGCCGGCCTTCCCGACTTTCAGCTGATCGTCTTCGCGGCCGGTCTCGTGGTGCTGGCCGGCCTGATCGCGATGACCGAGGCGGCCCTCGCCGCGGTCTCACCGGCCCGAGCCGCCGAGCTGGCCCGCGACGGCGTGCGTGGCGCCCGTACCCTCCAGGTCGTGGCCGGCGACGTCGTCCGGCACCTCAACCTGCTCCTGCTGTTGCGGCTGCTCGCCGAGCTGACCGCCACCACACTGGTGGCGCTCGTGGCGGTGGACAGCTTCGGCGCCGGCTGGCGGGCCGCACTGGTGACCGCCGGCGCGATGACAGTGGTCAGCTTCGTGGTCGTGGGCGTCGCCCCGCGCACCATCGGCCGGCAGCACGCCTACGCCGTGGGCCGTGCGGTGGCACCGCTGGTCCGCTGGCTGGGCCGGGCGCTCAACCCGCTCGCGTCGCTGCTGATCCTGATCGGCAACGCGGTCACCCCGGGGCGTGGCTTCCGGGAAGGCCCGTTCGCCACCCAGGTGGAGCTGCGGGAGCTGGTCGACCTGGCCGAGCAGCGCGGCGTGGTCGAGCACGGCGAACGCCAGATGATCCACTCCGTCTTCGCGCTCGGCGACACCATCGCCCGTGAGGTGATGGTGCCGCGTACCGAGATGGTGTGGATCGAGGAGGGCAAGACGCTCGAGCAGGCGCTGGCGCTCTTCCTGCGCTCCGGTTTCTCCCGCATCCCGGTGATCGGCGAGAGCGTCGACGACGTGCTGGGGGTGCTCTACCTCAAGGACCTGATCCGGCGCTCCCGTGGCGGGGACCCGAGGGCCGAGCAGTTGCCGGTGGCCGAGCTGATGCGCCCGGCGACCTTCGTACCGGAGTCCAAGCCGGTCGACGACCTGCTGTCCGAGATGCAGGCGGCCCGCAACCACCTGGTCATCGTGGTCGACGAGTACGGCGGCACCGGCGGTCTGGTCACCATCGAGGACATCCTCGAGGAGATCGTCGGTGAGATCACCGACGAGTACGATGTCGAGCGCCCGCCCGTCGAACGTCTGGCGGACTCCTCGGTGCGGGTGACCGCTCGCCTGCCGGTGGAGAATCTGGGCGAGATGTTCGACACCGACCTGCCCACCGACGAGGTGGAGACGGTCGGCGGTCTGCTCGCCCAGTCGCTGGGGCGGGTGCCGATCCCGGGCGCCGAGGCCGAGGTAGCCGGTCTCCGCCTGGTCGCCGAGGGCACCACCGGCCGGCGCAACCGCATCGACACCGTCCTGGTCAGTCGGGTGGAGCCGGGCGATGAGCAGGACACCGCGGGGCGCGGCGAGCACGCCGGCCCCGGGGACGACACGGACAACTATCGAGACGACGAGAGGCAATCCGCCGATGCCTGACACACCCGCCGTGCCTGCCGCCCGGCCCACCCCCACCGCGTCGGGCGCGCTGAGCGCCGAGGACGGCAAGCTCGTCGTCCTGGCCCGGGGAGCCCGGGCGCGGGTCGGTGCCGTCGAGGGCGCTGCGGTCCGCGACCAGGACGGCCGGACGTACGCGGCGGCCAGTGTCGCGCTGCCGTCGCTGACGCTCACCGCGTTGCAGTTGGCGGTGGCGTCGGCCGTGGCGGCCGGCGCGAGTCGGTTGGAGGCGGCGGTGGTGGTGACCGAGGCGTCGACGCTGGATGGTGCCGGGCACGCGGCGGTACGGGACCTCGCGGCGGACGCACCGGTCCACGTGGCCGCTCCGGACGGCACGGTCCTCGGCACGGTGACCCAGTGAGCCCGGTGCAGGATCCGCAGGCGCGTCCGTACCGGGCCGGGTTCGGCTGTTTCGTCGGTCGCCCCAACGCCGGCAAGTCGACGCTGACCAACGCCATCGTCGGCACCAAGATCGCCATCACCTCGAACAAGCCGCAGACCACCCGGCACGTCATCCGGGCGGTGCTGCACCGACCGGAGTCGCAGCTGGTCCTCGTCGACACACCTGGCCTGCACCGCCCCCGTACGCTGCTCGGCGAACGTCTCAACGATCTGGTCCGCTCCACCTGGACCGAGGTCGACGTGATCGGCCTCTGCATCCCGGCGAACGAGCCGGTTGGGCGCGGTGACAAGTTCATCACCGGCGAGCTGGCCGAGTTGAAGGCGACAGTGCTGGCGGTGGTCACCAAGACCGACCTGGTGGACAAGCGCCAACTGGCGGAGCAGTTGCTCGCGGTCAGCAAGATGGGGGAGTTCGCCGAGATCGTGCCGGTGAGCGCCGTGTCCGGGCACCAGGTGGACACCCTCGTCGACGTGATGACCAAATACTTGCCGCCGTCGCCGCAGCTCTACCCGGACGACATGCTCACCGACGATCCCGAGCAGGTGCTTGTCGCCGAGCTGATCCGGGAAGCCGCCCTGGAGGGGGTCCGCGACGAGCTGCCGCACTCCATCGCCGTGGTGGTGGAGGAGATGATCCCCGAGGGTCAGGTCATGAAGATCTACGCCGACCTGTACGTGGAGCGGCCCAGCCAGAAGGCCATCGTGCTCGGGCACAAGGCGAGTCGGCTCAAGGAGGTCGGCACCACCGCCCGCAAGCAGATCGAGGAACTGCTCGGCGGTCGGGTCTACCTCGACCTGCACGTGCGGGTCGCGAAGGACTGGCAGCGCGACCCGAAGCAACTGCGCAAGCTGGGCTTCTGACCCGTTTCGTCGGCGGTGCCCGACCGGCGGCACCATCGCCGTCGGTCGGGCAGCCGGGGATGTTCACGCATGGCCGGGACAGCGGTCGTTTGGTGCGGGCGCCACGCAGGGTAGGAAAGTCGTGCCCCGCGTCCCCGACCGAGATGCAGGCTGATGCGCAACAGGTACCTCGACCTCCTCCGTGCCCTGGCCATCATTCGAGTGGTCGTTTACCACGTCACCGGATGGGCGACCCTCACCCTCGTCTTCCCCGCCATGTCGGTGATGTTCGCGCTGGCAGGCTCACTGATGGCCGCGTCGCTGACCCGGGTCGGCCCGGCGGCGGTCGGGCGTCGGCTGCGTCGGCTGCTGCCGTCGCTGTGGGTGCTCGCGGTGGTTTTCGTGCCGGCCATGCTGTTCAGCGGGTTGTCGGTGAGCCCTCGGGTGCTGCTGTGGCTGTTCCCGATCGCCGACCCGCCGGCCAACCACTGGGGCGCGCTGGCCCTGAGCACCATCTGGTACCTGCGCGACTATCTCTGGTTCTTGCTCGCCTCGCCTGTCGCGATCTGGCTGTTCCGGCGTGCCCCGCTGATGACGGTGCTCGCCCCGTACCTCCTGCTGGTGACCATCGAGGTGGGGATCTACCCGGCACCGCCGGTGCTGCGCGAGTTCGGGCTCTACTTCGGCGCGTGGCTGCTCGGCTTCGCCCACCACGCCGGGATGCTGCGCCGGCTCTCCGGCCGGCTGCTGTACCCGCTCGCCCTCGCCCTCGCCGTGGGCGGCGGCGCCTGGATCGTCGAGCATCCCGGTCCGCGTGGGTACGACCTGAACGACAACCCCCTGGGCAACGCCCTCTGGTCGGCCGCGTTCATCCTGATCGTGCTGGGCCGGGCGCCGGCCGGGGTGGCCTGGCTGAGCCGGAGCCGACCGGCCGACCGGGCGGTGACAATGCTCAACCGGCGGGCGCTCACCGTCTACCTCTGGCACATGCCGTTCGTGGTGGCGCTCACCCCACTGGTCGACGTGGTGGGCTGGTCCCACCAGGACCCGGTGGGCCTGGCCATCCGGGTGCTGCTGGTCTTCGCCCTGGTCGGGCTGGTCACCCTGGCCGTCGGGTGGGTCGAGGACGTCGCCGCCCGTCGCCGCCCGGAGCTGATCCCCGGTGGCCCGACGCCGTCCGTCGACGCGACGGCCCGGCCGGGTGCCGAAGCCGCGGGCGGGGCGACCGTCGGACGAGCGGTGGTGCCGGCGCAGCGGACGGCCGGGGAGCCGGCCGACGTCGAGATCAACGCTCGCTGATCGTGAGGTTGCCGCTGTTGGCCGAACCGTCGAGCACCAGGGACGCCGCCGGGTTGTCAGCGACGGTCACGGTCTCGTCGCCGGAATCGGCGTTGGACCGGACCCGGTAGCTGCCCTGCGGCACCACCAGCGTGACGTCACCGCTGGAGGCGTGGACCCGGGCCGAGGCGGGCTTGTCCAGCTCCACGTTGACATTGCCCGAGCTGGCCTCAGCATCGACAGTGCCGCCCAGCCGGCGCGCGGTGATGTCTCCCGACGAGGCGCGCAGCCGTACCGCCGCGGCGGCCTCGTTCACCTCGATGTTGCCCGACTGGGCCTCCACGCCGACCGCGCCCGACGCACCGGAGATCCGCACGTCGCCCGAGCGCACCTGTAGCTCCACGGTGCCGACCCGGCTCAGCTCGACGTTGCCGGAGCTGGTCTCGCCCTTTACCGCCACACCCTCCGGCACCGTCACCTCGTAGGAGATGCTGCATCGCGAGCCACAGTCGGTGTCCAGCACCAACTCGCTGCCCTTGATCTCGTAGCGGGTGTTGTCCGGTTCACCGCCCTGGTAGCGAACCACTCGCTTGATCCGCACCTCGGACGCCGCGCCGGTGCCGCGGATCACCACGTCGCCCGAACCCCCGGAGACCCGGACCGTGGTGATCCGGGCCGCCTCGGTGTTGTCGTAGTCGAGCCGACGGAACGACAGGTTGTCGCACCCGGCGAGCACGATGAGGGTGGTGGCGAGCCCCAGCGCGACGGGAGCGGCGACGCGACGACGGCGGGCGGTGGTGGTCAGGTGCAGGGCCATGACCAGCACGCTACGGCCGGGCACGAGGCCGACGCATCGGGGTTCAACCGCGCTTGCACCCCGAACCAACCCTGATTTCACACCCCGAGGGAGAATGGCCCGATGGCCGGGTATCGCCGACAGCTCTACCGCGACGACGCGGTGGTGCTGCGTGTGCAGAAGCTCGGCGAGTCCGACCGGATCATCACCCTGCTCACCCGCCGGCACGGCCGGCTACGCGCGGTGGCTCGAGGCATCCGCCGCACCACCAGCAAGTTCGGTGCCCGGCTTGAGCCGTTCGGCCACGTCGACCTCCAACTCGCCGGCGACCCGAAGGGCAACCACGGCAGTTCACTGCACACCGTGAGCCAGGTCGAGGGCATCGACCTGTACGGCAAACGGTTCCTGGGCGACTATCCGCGCTACACGGCGGCCAGCGCGATCGCCGAGACCGCCGAGCGGCTGACCCCGGTGGAACGGGAGCCGTCGCTGCGGCTGTTCCAGCTCACAGTCGGCGCGCTGAAGGCGCTGTCCCGGGGCGAGCACGCCACCACCCTGGTGCTCGACGCGTACCTGCTGCGCGGGATGTCCCTGGCCGGCTGGGCGCCGGCGCTGGTCGCCTGCGCGGTCTGCGGCACGCCCGGGCGGCACCGGGCGTTCTCGGTTCCGGCCGGCGGCGCTGTCTGTCCGGACTGCCGGCCCCCCGGGGCGGCTCATCCCGCCCCGGCCACCATCGACCTGATGTCCGCGCTGACCTCCGGCGACTGGGTGATCGCCGACGCCACCGACACCGCCGTACGTCGAGAGTGCAGTGGGCTGGTCGCGGCTCACCTGCAGTGGCACCTGGAGCGCGCGCTACGCTCGCTGCCGCTGGTCGACCGGGGTCCCTCGGCGGCCGGCACGGCCCCTCCGCCGGAAGGCACCGGGGCCGTGGTGCTCCGGCCACGCGGCGACGTCGAGGCCGGGGCGGACGGCGCGAACAGGGAGTGACCGAGTGATCCGATCGAAGAAGGCCGGCCGGCGCGAGCCGACCCCGCCGGTGCCACACCCGTCCGGGGCCCGACCGCCGGCGCTGCCCACCGACGCGGTGCCGAAGCACGTGGCGGTGGTGATGGATGGCAACGGCCGCTGGGCCAAGGACCGCGGGCTGCCCCGCACCAAGGGGCACGAGGCGGGGGAGCACAGCCTCTTCGACACCATCGAAGGCGCCATCGAGATGGGCATTCCGTACCTGTCGGCGTACGCGTTCTCCACCGAGAACTGGCGGCGCTCGCCCGACGAGGTCCGGTTCCTGATGGGGTTCAACCGGGACGTGATCCGTCGCCGCCGTGACCAACTGGTCGACCTGGGCGTACGGGTGGTGTGGTCGGGCCGGCCCGGTCGGCTGTGGAAGAGCGTCATCACCGAGCTGCAGACCGCCGAGGAGATGTCCCGCGACAACTCGACGCTGACCCTGCAGTTCTGCGTCAACTACGGCGGGCAGGCCGAGATCGGTGACGCCGCCGCCGCGATCGCACGGGACGTGGCGGCCGGCCGGCTGGATCCGGCGAAGGTCACCGAGAAGACCGTGGCGAAGTACCTCTACCACCCGGAGATCCCGGAGGTGGACCTGTTCCTGCGCCCTTCCGGTGAGGAACGGATCTCCAACTTCCTGCTCTGGCAGACGGCGTACGCCGAGTTGGTCTTCCTGGACACGCTCTGGCCCGACTTCGACCGCCGCCACCTCTGGTACGCGTGCGAGCTCTACGCCCAGCGGGACCGACGCTTCGGCGGCGCGTTGCCCAACCCGGTCGCCCCGGTTATCTGAGCCGACGCGCTTATCCGCACGTCACTCTGGGTATCAGAGTCGTCAGAAGCCACTGACGGAGGTGAACCCACATGATCCAGAAGCGCATTGCCCAGTGGGCGGTGATGGCTATCGCGGTGCCGCTGGCCGCGGCCGGCGCCCGCCGACTCAGCCACACCCTGGAGGCCCGGCGTGGTCCCTCCGGGGCGACCCGGCTGCTGACCAAGGGTGCGGACCTGATGCGTCCGCAGAAGGCCAAGCGCCGCCGCTTCTTCTGACCGATCCCTTAGCTGTCCTCGGCGCCGCCCGCA
The DNA here is from genome assembly GCF_040649115.1 of Micromonospora sp. NPDC049049. Taxonomy (NCBI): domain Bacteria; kingdom Bacillati; phylum Actinomycetota; class Actinomycetes; order Micromonosporales; family Micromonosporaceae; genus Micromonospora; species Micromonospora sp. NPDC049049. The sequence goes on from NZ_JBEZEX010000043.1 coordinate 25,866, forward strand.
CTCCCGTGCGGGCGGCGCCGTCGCGTCCCCACCAACTCACCCCGCCTGTGAGGGTGGGTGCGCTCGTTTCGGGGTCCTGCGCAAAGGCGGCGGGTAGGGTCCGGAGGTGGTGGGACGACGGCGGTTGGGGGCCAGATGCGGGATCTCCGCTTCAAGATGATCATGGCGTTGAACGCCGCCGACCTGGGCGACCCGATCTGCGAGCAGGTAGCCGACATCTGTGCCGAGATCGCCGAGCAGCACTGTGCCGAGTTCGGCCACACTCCCCAGTTGCGCACCGGTGAGATCGCCGAACTGGCCAGCGGCGAGCCGGCCCTGACCTGGGCGCCGTCGACCTTCGACGCCGGGCAGCGTGCCTGGTGACCGGGCCAGCGCCCGCCGTCGACATCCGTCGTGCCGATGATCGATTCGCCACCCGGATCTCCTGGCTGGACTCCAAGCACTCCTTCTCGTTCTCCCGGCACTACGACCCGGCCAACACCCACCACGGCCTGCTGCTGGTCAACAACGACGACGTGGTCCGACCGGGCGCCGGCTTCGAGACCCACCCGCACCAGGACATGGAGATCGTGACCTGGGTGCTGCGCGGTTCCCTGGTGCACCAGGACTCCACCGGGCACTCCGGGGTGATCTACCCGGGTCTGGCCCAGCGGATGAGCGCCGGCACCGGCATCCTGCACTCCGAGAAGAACGACGCCTGGCGGCTCAACAACCAGGAGCCGCACACCGACCCGGTGCACTTCGTGCAGATGTGGGTGCTCCCCGACGAGCAGGGCGTAGACCCCGGCTACGAGCAGTTGGAGATCGAGGACGAGCTGCTCCGCGGGGGCCTGGTGCCGATCGCGTCCGGGATGGACCGCTACGACGGCGCGTCCGCGATCCGGATCCGCAACCGGTACGCGACCCTGCACGCCGCCCGTCTCGCCCCCGGCGACGAGGTCACCATCCCGGACGCGCCCTACGTGCACCTCTACGTGCCCAACGGCACGGTGACCCTGGAGGGCAGTGGTCCGCTCGGCAGCGGCGACGCGGCCCGGCTCACCATGACCGGTGGCCGGCGGGTGACCGCCGACGAACCAGCCGAGATCCTCGTCTGGGAGATGTACGCCACGGTCGCCTGACCACTACCGGTTCGCACCTGCCGTCTCCCTCGATCGCGCTTGAACATGGATGTAGTGGCCTCCACGGAGAGGGAGGCCACTACATCCTGGATCAAGCACGATCTAGCAGGGCGCAGGGCGCAGGGCGCAGGGCGCAGGGCGCTGGGCGCTGCGAACCGGGCGCCGCGCCGGCTACGCCGGCGACTCGGTGCGGTCGGCGGCCCAGGTGGTGTGGAACGAGCCCTCGCGGTCCACCCGCTGGTAGGTGTGCGCGCCGAAGTTGTCCCGCAGACCCTGGATCAGCGCTGCGGGCAGCCGCTCCGCGCGCAACGCGTCGAAGTACGCCAGCGACGACGAGAACGCGGGCGTCGGCACACCGGCCCGGGTCGCGTCGGCCACCACCCGCCGCCAGCTTGGCACGCCGGCGCTGACCGCCTCGGCGAAGTACGGCGCCACCAGCAGCGTCGGCAGGTCGGGCTGCTCGTCGTACGCCTCACGGATCCGGTTGAGGAAGCGGGCCCGGATGATGCAGCCGCCCCGCCAGATCGTCGCGGTGCCGCCAAGGTCGATGTCCCAGTTGTATTCCTGGCTGCCCGCGCGGATGTGGTCGAAGCCCTGCGCGTACGCGACGATCTTGGAGGCGAGCAGCGCCCGGCGGACGTCCTCGACGAAGGTCTCCCGGTCGGTCACCTGCCACTTCTCACCCGCGTCGGGGAACGCCCGGCGGGCCGCCTCGCGCTGGTCGACGTGCCCGGAGAGCGAACGCGCGAAGGTCGCCTCGGCGATCCCGGTGATCGGGATGCCCAGGTCCAGGGCGCTCTGCACGGTCCACCGACCGGTGCCCTTCTGCTCGGCCCGGTCCTGCACGATGTCCACGAACGACCGGCCGGTCGCCGCGTCGGTGTGCGCGAGCACGTCGGCGGTGATCTCGATGAGGAACGACTCAAGCTCGCCGTTGTTCCACTCCCGGAAGATCTCCGCGATTTCGGCCGGCGTCGCGTCCAGGCCGGCCCGGAGCAGGTCGTACGCCTCGGCGATGAGCTGCATGTCGGCGTACTCGATGCCGTTGTGCACCATCTTGACGAAGTGCCCGGCGCCGTCCGGCCCGACGTGCATGCAGCACGGCACGCCGTCCACCTGGGCGGCGATCTTCTCGAACATCGGCCCGAGCTTCGCGTACGACTCGGCGGAGCCGCCCGGCATGATGCTCGGCCCGCGCAGCGCGCCCTCCTCGCCGCCGGAGACACCGGTGCCGCTGAAGTGCAGCCCCTGGGCCCGCAGCGCCTCCTCGCGGCGACGGGTGTCGGCGAAGTGGGCGTTGCCGCAGTCGACGATGATGTCGCCCTCGTCGAGCAGCGGCACCAACTCATCGATCACCGCGTCGGTGGGCGCGCCGGCCTTCACCATCACGATGACCGCGCGGGGTCGTTCCAGTGACGCCACGAAATCGGCCATCGTCTCGCCGGGCAGGAACGTGCCCTCGTCGCCGTGCTCGGCGACCAGGCTGCGGGTGCGCTCCGGCGAGCGGTTGTGCACTGCCACCGTGAAGCCGTTGCGGGCCAGGTTGCGGGCCACGTTGCGACCCATCACCGCCAGCCCGGTCACACCGATTTGTGCCCTCGCCTGATCAGCCATTCGTGCCGCCACCTCTCGTCACACCACTATCAGCGCTTGGAAACTTACCGTGATGTGAGCCGATACGGACCAGTGATCGACGTCCCGTTACTGCACGTGATGCGGACGTTGCCCCTGGCGGCTCGGGCCCTCGGCGCTGGTCGGTGAGCCCCGCGCAGGGAAACGTGTCGTCATTCCGCGCCGCGCGCGTCAGCCTTCGGCGAGACGGGCTTCGATTCGGGCGATCTTCCCGGTCAGCGCGTCGGTGACCCCGGGCCGGACATCGGCCTTGAGCACCACACTGACCCGGGGCGCCTGCGCGGCGACCACGTCGACCGCCTGCTTCACCACCGCCATCACCTCGTCCCACTCGCCCTCAATGGTGGTGAACATGGCATCGGTCCGGTTGGGCAGGCCGGACGCACGGACCACCCGCACCGCCTCGGCGACCAGGTCACCCACGGAGTCGTCACCGCCGAGCGGGGTGATCGAGAACGCGATCAGCATCTGCCGATCGTGCCAGTAAAAACGGATGCGCGTCGGTCGGGCGGTGGCTACGGTACGAACATGCGTAACTGACGCCCCAATTCCGAGCCGGCCCGCCGCCCCGCGTCGCGGTCCGTGCGCTCCCGGGCGTCCCGCATTCCCTCCCCGCCGTTCGGTGGCGATGGCCCTGCCTGGCCCGGTGAGCAGTCCCTTCCCCACTCGACCGCCGCGCAACGGCGGTTACCAGCCGATCCGACCGACCGCCGCAGCGCGGGACCGGCCGTGCCGGTCGGCATTGAAGGAGGCCCGGATGCCTGCCAGGCGTAACCCGAAGAAGACCCGTACCCCGAGAGTGACGCCGCTCGGCGTCGACCCGGCAGCCGGCCACGGCCCGCTGCCAACCACCCTCCCGGCCCTCGACCTCGCGGTCGAACCGGCCCTGCCGGCGCTGCCGGCGGCACTGGTGGAGCCTGCGCCGCGGGCAGATTTGGCACTGCCCGCGGTACTGGTGGAGCCGGCGCTGCGGGCTGAGTCGGCGTTACCTGCGGCACTGGTGGAGCCGGCGCTGCCAGCCTCCGCCCCGGGCGAGGTGGCGGTCCCGGACGAGGTGGCCGTGCCGGCAGCGGTCGATGTGCCGGCGGTTGTCGACGCGCCTTCGGTGGGTGATCTACCGAAGGCGACCGGCCGACCGAAGGCACCGACGGCAGGGCCACCACAGGGCGGCGGCAACCGCTCCGGCGGCGGCCGCAGCCAGCAGGCCGGCCAGGCCCGCCGCTACGCCTTCCGCCGCAGCTGACCAAGCCACCCCACCCCACCCACCCCACCCCACCCCACCCACCCCGCCCCCGTCCCGCCCCGTCCCACCCCGCGATCTTGCACTTTCTGCGCTCACATAACTGGCATACATGAATGAATCGACGACAGAATTCGCAAGATCGACGGGGGTGGCGCGTGTGCGCCGGATGGTGACAACAACATCAGGGATGTAGTGGCCTCCTTCGCCAGCGAAGCCACTACATCCCTGATGTTGTGCGGATCTTGCCGGCGGCGGCGGGCGGGGGCAGGCAGCGGGCGGGCCGCGGGGGCGGGGTCAGCTGATGAGAGGGCGGAAGGTGCCCAGGATGACGCTCGTGGTCAGGGCGGCTGCGGCGAGTACGGCAGCTCCGGCGACGAGGAGGACGTCGGCGCGGGTGAAGTGCTGGTGGCGGGCGACGGTACGGGGTGTGCCGGCGTCGAAGCCGCGCGCGTCCATCGCCACCGCCAGTCGGGTGCCTCGGCGGATGGCCCCGACCAGCAGCGCGAACCCGGTGGAGGCGAAGAGTCGTAGCTTGGCCACCGGATCGCGGCCGGCGTCCACCCCGCGCGCCCGGCGGGCCATGGTGATCATCTGCCACTCCTGACCGAGTAGCGGCACCAGTCGGAACGCGGCCAGCGCCCCGATGGCGAACCGGGCCGGCGCCTTCGCGTTCTGGATCAACGCGTCGGCCAGGTCGGTGGGGTCGGTGGTCGCGAAGACGATCACACCGGGCAGGGCCACCGCGAACACCCGCAGCACCAGGCCGAGCGCGGTGAGCAGGACGCCGGTGCTCACCAGCACCGGTCCCACGTCCAGCAGGACCCGGCCGGACCGGTCGGCGGCGAACAGCACCAGGGTGACCAGGATGCCGGCGGCACTGAGCAGCAGTGGCCAGGCCCGCCGGGCCAGCACCCGGTAGCGGATGCCGAACAGCGGCAGGACGGCCAGTTCGAGGGCGATGGCGATTGCCGGGGCCACCGGGTCCAGGGTCGCCAGCAGGGTGAACGAGAAGACCAGTGCGGCGGCGACCTTCGCCACCGGGTTGCGGCGGGCCAACGGCGCGTCCGGCGCGGCGACCGGCTCGATGCTGATCATCGCTGGTCGTCCGGGGTCTGGTGCAGGGTGACGGTGCGGTCGGCGAGCGCGGTGACGAAGTCCGCGTCGTGGGTGACGGTGACCACGGCGTGCCCGGCGTCGCGCAGGTCGGCGAAGAGGTCGACCAGCTCCCGCCAGGTCCGCCGGTCCTGACCGAAGGTGGGTTCGTCGCAGATCAGCAGGCGTGGCGCGGTGGCGAGGGCGGTCGCCACGCTCAGCCGCCGCGCCTCGCCACCGGAGAGGGTGTACGGGTTGGCGGCGGCGAGTCGGGCCAGCCGTAGCCGTTCCAGCAGCCCGGCCACGGTCTCCTTGACGGCTGCTTCGGGTTGACCGGTGCGGCGCGGGCCCAGCGCCAGCTCGTCGAAGACGGTGCTGGTGACGAACTGGTGCTCCGGGTCCTGGAAGACCGACCCGATGCGTCGGGCCAACGCGGGTGCCCGCCACCGGTGCGGGGGAGTGCGGTGGTCCGCGCCGGCCAACTCGGCGGTCGCGGTGACCTGCCCGCTGCCCGGCCTGAGCAGACCGCCGAGCAGCAACGCCAGGGTGGACTTGCCGGCACCGTTCGGTCCGCGTACGGCGAGTGCTTCACCGGCGCGTACCGCCAGGTCGGTGGGGCCCAGCCGGGGCGGCAGGCCGAGCCGGTCGGCGGTGAGCAACAGCTCCCCGGGGCTGGCGGTCGCCGGTCGGGGCGCGATGGGGTGACCGGGCACCCAGACCCCCTCGGCGGCCAGGGCGGCGCCGTGGGCGGCGAAGACCGCCTCGGGCGGGCCGTCCGCGCGGACGCCGCCACCCGGTTCCAGGACGACCACCCGGTCGACAAGCGGCAGTGCCTCGGCGACCCGGTGCTCGACCAGGATCAGCGTGGTGTCGGCGTCCAGTGCGCCGGCCACCGCGTGCCGGACCAGCTCGGCCCCGGCCGGGTCGAGGTTGGCCGTCGGCTCGTCGAGCAGCAGCAGGGCGGGGCGCAGGGCCAGCGCGCCGGCCAGGGCGAGGCGTTGCTGCTCGCCGCCGGAGAGCGCGGCGGTATGGCGGTCCCGGGAGTACGGGAAGCCGACCCGGTGCAGGGCCTCGTCCACCCGGGGCCAGATCTCGTCGGCCGGTACTCCCCGGTTCTCCAGCCCGAACGCGACGTCGTCGCCGCAGCGCGCCATCACCAGTTGGGTCTCCGGGTCCTGGAAGACGATGCCGACCCGTTCCCGCCCCTTGCGGGGGTCGAGCCCGTCGATCTCGACGGTGCCCTCCTGCTCGCCGGAGTCCTCGGGCAGCAGTCCCGCCAGGGCGCTGAGCAGTGTGCTCTTACCGGCCCCGGACGGCCCAAGAAGCAAAACCCGTTCCCCAGCCTCAACCCGCAGATCAACCCCGCGCAGAGCCCAGGCCCGCCGCCCAGCGTGCCGCCACCCGAACCCCCGCAGCAGTACCCCGCCCACCAAACCCACCCCCTCCCACCCACCTCGCCTACCCCTGTTGATCAAGAGGTTTGCGTCAGGAAATGGGCTTCTGTTGACGCAAACCTCTTGATCAACGCCGTTGGGTGGGGGTTAGATCAGGGCTCGGTTTCGGCCTGCCGGGAAGCGGTCCAGGACGCCGGTGTTGGCCAGGGCGTTCGTCAGCAGCCAACCGCCCAGGCCGGCGATCACTGTGGCGCTGACGATGGTGAGCAGCGCGTACGGGATGCGGTAGTCGGTCAGCGCGTAGTCGACGTTCCAGACGAAGAAGTCGAACAGCGCGGCGCTGAGGCCGGTGAGCGCGCCCGCGAACACCGCGGTCGGCAGGCGGAACGACCGGTACCGGAAGGCGGCGAAGGCCAGCTCGGCGCCGATGCCCTGCACGATGCCCTGCGGAATGACAGTGCCGGCCCACTGGCTGCCCAGCAGCGCGGACAGGACCGCGGCCACGGTCTCGCAGTAGAGCGCGGCGCCGGGCTTGCGGATGACCAGCCCACCGATCACCGCCGGCATCAGCCAGACGCCGTAGAGCAGCGTCTGCGCCGGCGGGAAGAAGGCGAACGCGCCCTCGGTGGCGCTCCAGACCAGGCCCCAGGCCCAGAAGATGACGCCGAAGGCGACCGCGATCACCGAGGCGACCACGATGTCGATGGTGCGCCAACGGTGTGTGTCGGTGGTGGATGTCATGTGGTGCTCCCAGTTCGTGAGTGCGAACCAGGAGAAGACGCACGCCGCGTCCGGTGGCACCGGACTGCGGCGCGGCTGGAGGTCGACCGAACTCCCTGCGCTGGCATTACCCAGATCAGGTTCGAGGGTCTGCGGGCGTGCCCGCACTCTCAGCGCTGTGCGCTCCCCTGTCGGATATGAAGTTGTCTCGCTGACGCTAACACCGACCAGGGGCGCGGGCCCAGCAGGGCATCCGCGTGACCTGCGGGAGCGAGCGGCCGACCGCCGTCTGGGTACGCTTCCGATCATGCGGGTTGACGCGCGAGGCTTCACGTTCGAGGTGACCGTTGGCGGTCCGACGGACGGCGTACCCGTCCTGCTGCTGCACGGTTTCCCCCAGCACAGCGGCGAGTGGGACGACGTGGTGCCGGCGCTGCACGCCGCCGGGCTGCGGACGTACGCGCTGGACCAGCGCGGTTACTCACCCGGCGCCCGGCCCACGGTGGTGGCCGACTACCGGATCCCGGAACTGGTCGCCGATGTGGTGGCGGTGCTCGACGCCCTCGGGTTGGACGCCGTGCACCTGGTCGGACACGACTGGGGCGCGATAGTGGCCTGGGCGGTCGCCGCCGGGCACCCCGAGCGGGTCCACACGCTGACCGCCGTGTCCGTACCGCATCCGGCGGCCATGGCGTACGCCCTGAGCAACGACGCCCAACAGAAGGCCCGCTCGTCGTACATCGCCCTGTTCCGCAAGCCCGAAAAAGCGGAGAAGGTCCTGCTGGCGTGGCACGCCACCGCGCTGCGCAAGATGCTCGGCGGGGTGGGCGACACCTCCCGGGTGAACCGGTACGCCGACCCGATGCGTGAGCCGGGTGCGCTGACGGCCGCGCTGAACTGGTACCGGGCGATGTCCCGCGCCGACCTGGCCGGCGTCGGCCCGGTCGCGGTGCCCACCACGTACGTCTGGAGTGACCGGGACGTCGCCATCGGCCGGACCGCCGCCGAGGCGTGCGCGGAGAACGTCACCGGCGACTACCGCTTCGTGCAGCTGCCCGGGGTGAGTCACTGGATCCCGGACGCGGCACCGGCCCCGCTCGCCGAGGCGATCCTGGCCCGAGCCGGCGGGACAGCCTGAGCAGCAGTGGACACCAACGGGCTGCTGGCCCGCAATCGAACGACGGAGGACGTATGACGGTGAGTGCCGAGGACTACCTGGCCGTGGTGACCGAGACGATCGGCCGGGTGGCCGCCAGTCAGCGGGAGGCGGTGGGGCGGGCCGCCGACCTGATCGCCGAGGCCGTCCGAGCCGACGGCGTGGTGCACGCGTTCGGCACCGGGCACTCGGAGGCCCTCGCCATGGAGATCGCCGGACGGGCGGGTGGTCTGGTGCCGACCAACCGGATCGCGCTACGCGACCTGGTGCTGCTCGGCGGCGAACCGGCCGACCGGTTGGGTCCGCTGCTGGAACGGGACCCGGCCGTCGCGCACCGCCTCTACGAGCTGGCCCCGGTGCGCCCCACCGATGTCTTCGTGCTCGCCTCGAACTCCGGCGTCAACGGCGCGATGGTGGAGTTCGCCACGCTGGTGAAGGAGCACGGTCACGGGCTGGTGGCGATCACCTCGGCGCGGCACTCCGGCCGAATGGCCTCCCGGCACCCGTCCGGGCGCAAGCTGAGCGACCTCGCCGACGTGGTGCTCGACAACGGTGCGCCGTACGGCGACGCGACGCTGCCCCTGCCCGGTGGTGGCGCGGTCGGCGCGGTCTCCTCGATCACCGCGGCGCTGCTGGCGCAGCAGGTGACAGTGGAGGTGGTGGCGCGGTTGCTGGCGGCGGGGGAGCGGCCCCCGGTCTACCTGTCGGCGAACATCCCGAACGGCGACGCGCACAACAACGCGCTGGAAGCGCGGTACGCCGGCCGGATCCGACGCGGGTCCTGACGCCGCCGGCGGCCGACGTGCGTCGCCGAGATGAACGGCAGGTGTCGTGAACCTGTTTCGCGCTCGGCCGGGTGGGGCATTGGCGTTGCTGCCGGCGGGCGGGACCGCCGGCAGTAGCGTCTCACCGGAGGTAGCGCGTGTCCAAGGAGACCGAGAAGCAGCGCTGGCAGCGCAACTTCGCCGACCTGCTGCAGGAGTTGCGGGTCGCCCAGACCGGCGTGCAGATCCTCTTCGCCTTCCTGCTCACCCTGCCGTTCAGTAACGGGTTCAACGAGACCACTGAGTTCCAGCGCGACGTCTACATCGTGGCGTTGCTCGCGGCGGCCGCCGCCACCGCGATGATCATCTCGCCGGTGGCGTTCCACCGGGCGCTGTTCCGGCAGGGGCGTAAACCGGAGCTGGTCCGTTTCGCGCACCGGATGGCGACCGGCGGCCTCGCCTTCATGCTGATCGCGATGGTCAGCGCGGTCCTGCTGATCACCGACTTCGTGCTGGACCGGCCGATCGCCTTCCTGCTCAGCGCCCTGACCGGGCTGTGGTTCCTCACCTTCTGGATGGTGCTGCCGTTCGCCCGGCGCAGCTGGGGTGAGGACGACATCGACGACGATGACGACGACCCGGACACCATCGAGGAACGCTGACCGCGTCGATCTACACGCAGCGCTACCCCTGGGTAACAACCGGGGGTAGCGTGACGGTAGCCGCATCGAGCTTCGAGGGGGCAGCCGTGACCACGACGCAGAACGGCCGACCGGCACCGGACGGCCCCGACTCCGAACCCACGGCCGGTGCCGCCGCGCCGCTGCCCGCCGAAGCCGGGCAGGTCACCGAGAAGGAAGCCCGGCAGGTCGCCGAGGCCGCCCGCGAATCCACCTGGGACCGGCCCAGCTTCGGCAAGGAGCTGTTCCTCGGCCGGTTCCGGCTCGACCTGATCGACCCGTGGCCCCGATCCGACCCGGACGACGTGGCTCGCGCGGAGGAGTTCCTTGGTCGGTTCCGCGCCTTCCTGACCTCCGAGGTGGATGGTGAGGCCATCGAGCGGGACGCGTCCATACCCGACTCGGTGTTCCACGGCCTGGCCGACCTCGGCGCGTTCGGCATGAAGATCGACCGGAAGTACGGCGGGCTCGGGCTGAGCAACCTGCACTACTGCCGAGCGCTCATGCTGGCCGGCTCGGTCAGCCCGGCCATCGGCGCGCTGCTCTCGGCGCACCAGTCGATCGGGGTGCCGCAGCCACTGAAGATGTTCGGCACCCCCGAGCAGAAGCAACGCTTCCTGCCCCGGCTCGCCGCCGGTGAGGTGTCCGCGTTCCTGCTCACCGAGCCGGACGTCGGCTCCGACCCGGCCCGGCTGGCCACCATCGCGGAGCCGACCGAGGACGGCACCGGTTACCGGCTCAACGGGGTGAAGCTCTGGGCCACCAACGGCATCGTGGCCACCCTGCTGGTGGTGATGGCCCGGGTGCCGGCCACGCAGGGACGTCGGGGCGGCATCACCGCGTTCGTGGTGGACGGCGACAGCCCCGGCATCACCGTCGAGCGGCGCAACGAGTTCATCGGCCTGCGCGGGCTGGAGAACAGCCTGACCCGGTTCCACGACGTGATCGTCCCCGCCGAGAACGTCATCGGCGGCGAGGGCAAGGGGCTGAAAATCGCCCTGACCACTCTGAACACCGGCCGGCTCTCACTGCCGGCCATGTGTGTGGGCGCCGGCAAGTGGGCATTGAACGTGGCCCGAGGGTGGGCCGCCGACCGGGTCCAGTGGGGACGGCCGGTGGGCGAGCACGAGGCGGTCGCGCAGAAACTCTCCTTCATCGCCGCCACCACGTACGGCATGGAGACGATGCTCGACCTCTGCTGCCTGCTCGCCGACGACGACCGCAACGACATCCGGATCGAGGCGGCACTCGTCAAGCTGTACGCCAGCGAGATGGCCTGGAAGATCGCCGACGAGCTGATCCAGATCCGAGGTGGTCGCGGCTACGAGACGGCCGACTCACTGGCCGCCCGCGGCGAACGCCCGGCCGCCGTCGAGCAGATGCTGCGCGACCTGCGGATCAACCGGATCTTCGAGGGTTCCACCGAGATCATGCACCTGCTGATCGCGCGGGAGGCGGTCGACGCCCACCTGTCGGTGGCCGGCGACATCATCGACCCGGACGCGGGGCTTGGCCGCAAGGCCCGAGCCGGCGCACGAGCGGGCGCCTTCTACGCGAAGTGGCTGCCCACGCTCGCCGTCGGTCGAGGGCAGAGCCCTTCGGCGTACGCCGAGTTCGGCCCGCTCGCCGCGCACCTGCGCCAGGTGGAGCGTTCGTCGCGCAAGCTGGCCCGGTCGACGTTCTACGCGATGTCCCGCTGGCAGGGAAAGATGGAGCGTAAGCAGGCGTTCCTCGGCCGGGTGGTGGACATCGGCGCCGAGTTGTTCGCCATGTCCGCGGTCTGCGTCCGGGCCTCCGCCGAACGGGACAGCCGCCCGGAGAACGTCGAGCTGGCCGACCTGTTCTGCCGGCAGGCGCGGGTGCGGGTGGACGCCCTGTTCGCCGCCCTCTGGGACAACACCGACTCGGTCGACACCGCTGCCGCGAAGCGCATCCTCGCCGGCCGCTACGCGAGCCTGGAGGAGGGCGTGCTCACCCCGTCCGAGGAGCTGCCCTGGGTGGCCCGCTGGTCGCCCGGTCCGTCCACCTCCGAGGACGTCCGCCGCCGCATCCCGCCAAAGCCGTAAACCCCGCCGCGGGTCGGCCGGGGTGCGGGTCGGCAGGGGTTGACCGGGGTACGGGTCGGCAGGGGTTGACCGCGGCGCGGGTCGGCGGCTTCGGTCAGCGGGCGACCGCCCAGGCCAGCACCCCCGCCAGGATCAGACCGTTGAGCCCGGCCAGGGCCAGGTACGCCGCAGGTGGAATCTTCTTGCCCCGGCGCAGGAAGGAGACCAGGACAGCGGCGTAGCCGAGCAGCAGGACGGCGATGACGACGAGGAAGTAGAACACCCGACGACTTTAGCGGCCCCGGCTGCGTAGACCGAGTTGGCGCAGCTCCAGAGCGGCCAGGGCGTCGACTGTCGCGTCGTCGCCGCGCCGCCACGCCTCAGCGACGTCCGGGCCGATCCGGGTCAGTTGGCCCAGCGGCTGGGTGGCCAGGGCGCGCAGGGCGAGCAGATCCCGACCGGCCGGCCCGACGGCCAGCTTCGCGGCCGACCCGGCTCGGCGCATCCAGCGCAGCCGCAGCGGCAACCAACCGAAGAGCACGATGCCGAGCGGGAAGATCAGCACCGCGACGGCGAGGGCGAGGGCGAGCTGATCGACCAGGTGCTGCTGGTCGCGGCCGGCGTCGGCCAGCCCACGGGCCGCGTCGGCGGCCTGCCGGAACGGAGCGGTCAGCTCGTCGCCGACCAGTGGCACCCGGCCGACCTTGCCGCCGGCTTCGGCGAGGTTGTCGGCGAGGCCGCTGCCCGCGCCCTCCAGCTTCTGTCCGGGTACGGCGAGCGTCTGCACCAGGTCGTGCAGCCACAGCGCGCCGCGGATCGCCACGTACACCCAGGCGACGACGAGCAGGTCGGTGAGCAACTGACGGGCGGCTGTCGGAAACCGATCGGCATAGATCTTCACGCCGGACAGCGTGTCACGAACGGCCTTGGCGGGGCACCCGTGAAGTGAGCCCGGATCGCGACCGACCGGGCCGGTGGTCAGCGCGGGCAGGTCGGGCAGGTGCCGAAGATTTCCAGGGTGTGGCTGACGTCGGCGTAGCCGTGCTGCGCGGCGACCCGGTCCGCCCAGCTTTCCACGGCCGGGCCGGCCACCTCGACCGTACGCCCGCACACCCGGCAGACCAGGTGGTGGTGGTGCCCCTCGCTGCACCGGCGGTAGAGGTGCTCGCCGCCCGGCGGACGCATCACGTCGATCTCACCGGCGTCGGCGAGCCCCTGGAGGGTGCGGTAGACGGTGGTCAGGCCGACCCGCTCGCCGCGCTGCCGCAGCATCGCGTGCAGGTCCTGGGCGCTGTGGAAGCCCTCCATCTCGCCCAGCAGCGCGCTCACCGCCGAACGCTGCCGGGTGTTGCGCACCGCGGCGGTGCTCTCGCTCATGATCCCTCCCCGGCGTGGCTGACCGCGTCCGCCACGATGTGCGCGACGTGCTCGTCGACCAGGCTGTAGGCGATCTCCCGGCCTCGGCGGGAGCCGCGCACCACGCCCGCTCCGCGCAACACCCGCAGGTGCTGGGAGACCAGCGGTTGCGCCGCGCCGAGCTTCTCCACCAACTCGTGCACGCACCGCTCGCCGTCGGCCAGCTCGCTGACGATGGCCAGCCGAATGGGAGCGGACAGGGCGCGGAGCAGTTCGCTGGCCCCGTCGAACCCGTCGTAGCCCGTCGCGCTGGTCATCCTGCAACGGTAACCAATACCACCGACGTCGCGCTGACCAGGCTCAGCTCAGCACGACCTCGTGAGGTTCCGGTGTCGGTACGGCGGTCGGCGTCGTCCGGCGGCGCACGACCCGCCAGACAGCGCCGGCCACGGCCACCACCAGGAACGAGGCGATCGCCACCAGCACCACCGAGGCGCCCGGCGCGGTGTCCGCCGTGGCCGCCACCCAGACACCCGAGCCGGCGGCGAAGAGCCCGAGCGCCATCGCGGCGGCCATCGTGCTGCGGAAACCCCGGGTGACCTGCTGGGCGGTGGCAACCGGCACCACCATCAGCGCGCTGATCAGCAGCACGCCGACGGCCCGCATGGCGATGGTCACGGTGACCGCTGTGGCGACCGCGATCAGCAGGTTCAGCGTGCGGACCGGCAGACCGGAGACCCGGGCGTACTCCTCGTCGTGACTGACCGCGAAGAGCGCCGGCCGCAACGCGATCATCGTGACCAGGATCGCCGCGCCGAGCACCGCGATGGTGGTCAGGTCGGCGGGCGAGATGGTGGTCAGCGACCCGAACAGGTAGGCGTTGAGGTTCGCGCTGGTCGCGTCGGAGAGGCCGACCAGGAGTACGCCACCCGCGATGCCGCCGTAGAAGAGCAGAGCCAGAGCCAGATCACCGGAGGTACGCCCACGGGCCCGGACGATCTCGATGGCGATCGCGCCGATGGTGGCGGCGATCACCGCGACCAGCACCGGGGAGCGGTTGAGCAGCAACCCCGCGCCGACGCCGGTCAGCGCCACGTGCCCCACACCATCGCCGATCAACGCCAGCCGGCGCTGCACCAGGTAGATGCCGAGCGCCGGCGCGGCCAGGCCGATCACCAGCGCGCCGATCAGGGCGCGCTGCATGTAGGGGTACTGGAAGAGTTCCATGGGTCAGTTGCTCCACAGCCCGGCGGGCTCGTCGTAGCAGTGCGGGTGCACGTGGTCGTGGTCGGGTTCCGCGTGATGGCCGGCCGGGTCGGGCACCGCGCCGTCGTGGGCGATGCGACCCTCGTGGACGACCACAGCCCGGCTGATCACCGGTCGCAGCGGGCCCAACTCGTGGGCGACCAGCAGCACCGTTCCGCCGTCGGCGACGAAGTCGCGCAGCGCGCCGGCGAACGCCTCCTGGCTGGCCGCGTCCACCCCGGCGGTGGGCTCGTCGAGCACCAGCAGCTCCGGCTGGCCGGCCAGGGCACGGGCGATCAGGGTGCGCTGCTGCTGGCCGCCGGAGAGCGTGGACACCGGGTCACCGGCCCGGTCGGCGAGCCCGACCGCGCCCAGCGCCGCGTCGACGGCGGTCCGGTCGGCTCGACCCGGCGGACGAAGCACCCCCCGACGGGCCAGCCGGCCGGAGGCCACCACCTCCCGGACGGTCGCCGGTACGCCGCCGCCGGCGCCCAGGCGCTGTGGGACGTACCCGATGCGTGCCCACTGCCGGAACCGGCGCAACGGCCGGTCGAAGAGGGTGACCGAGCCGGCGCTGATCGGCACCAGCCCGAGCACGGCGCGGATCAGGGTGGACTTGCCCGAGCCGTTGGCGCCGAGGATCGCGACCACCTCGCCGGCGGTCACGGTGAGCGAGATGTCCCGGAGCACGGGGCGACCGTCGTAGCCGACCACCCCGTGCTCGACGGTGATGACAGGTGAGGTCACGAGCAGCTCAAGGCCGTCTGCAGGGTCCGCAGGTTGGTGCGCATCACCGAAAGGTAGTCCCCGTTGCTGCCGGCGGCGAGCCCTTCGATCGGGTCGAGCACGGCGGTCTTCGCGCCGACCTGACCGGCGATGGTCTCGGCCACCTTGGGGCTGACCAGGGTCTCGAAGAAGATCGTGGTGGCCTGGTGCTCCTTGGCCTCCTCGATCACGTGCGCGAGGCGCTGCGGCGAGGGCTCGACGTCCGGGCTCAGCCCGGTGATGCCGACCTGGTCGAGCTGGTAGCGGTCGGCGAGGTACCCGAACGCGGCGTGGCTGGTCACGATCTCCCGCCGCTGGCAGGTCGCCAGACCGTGCTTGAACTCGCCGTCCAGTGTCGTCAGGTCGGCGCGCAGGGCAGTCGCCCGGGCGGTGTAGTCGGCGGCGTGGTCCGGGTCGGCCTTGCCGAGCCGCTGGGCGAGCTGGTCGCCGATGCCGGCCAGCCGGGTCGGGTCGAGCCAGACGTGCGGGTCCTTGCCGCCGCTTTCTTCGGCGTGCCCCTCTTCGCCCTCGTGGTCGTGCCCGCCGGCGGACGCGTCCAACAGCGGTTGCACGCTCGTCACGTCGAACGCCCGGTCGCCGCCGTTCTGGGCCACGGCGTCGTCCACGGCCGGCTGGAACCCCTTGAGGTAGACGATCAGCTCCGCGTCGCTGACCTCTCCGACCTGGCTCGGGTTGAGCTCCAGGTCGTGCGGCTCGGCGCCGGGCTTGGCCAGGTTGGTGACCCGGACGGCGTCGCCGCCGATCCGTTCGGCCAGGAACTGGAGGGGGTAGAACGCGGCCACCACGTCGACTCGCTGAGGGTCGGCGCCGGCGGCACCGCCGGTGGAGCAGCCGGCTCCAGCGCCCAGGGCAAGGAGGGCGGTCGCGGCGGCCAGGACACGGTACGTGGCGCGGTTGGTCATGTCGTCAACTGTCCGTGGCAACGATAATGATTGTCAAAAACGCATGATTGCATGTCAGAGGAGCTTCGCGAGACCCACAGCCACCAGCAGGGTGAGCATCACCAGCCGGATCAGCCGGGTCTGCGGCGCCTGAACCGCCCAGGTCGTCGCCAACAGGGCGATCAGGACCCCGGCGAGCGCGAGCGTGAGCAGCCCGCCGATCACCCCGGGCGTGAAGAACGCCACCAGCACCACCACCAGGGTGAGCAGGAACACCGACGTCGGGTTCGCCCCGGCCAACCGGGCGAGCAGAGGGCGCTGCGTACGCTGCATCCCACAGACTCTACGAGGAGGAACCCCCGGTGCTGGTGACCAACCGGTTCGTGGTCGACGTCGATGCCGCCGACGGCTTCACCGAACGGGCGCACGCCGCCCTCACCGCGCTGGCCGCCCGGCCCGGCTACCTGCGCGGCCAACTGGTCCGGGCGTTGGACGACCCCCGGCACTGGTCACTGGTCACCGAATGGGAGTCGGTCGGCACGTACCGGCGGGCGCTGGGCGCCTTCGAGGTCAAGGTCAGCGCCGTGCCGCTGCTCGCCGAGTCCATCGACGAGCCCTCCGCGTACGAGGCGCTGGCCACCGCCGCCCCCGGCGGGGCCGTGGTCGTCGCCGAGAGTGATCGGGCTGCGGGTCCTTACCGCTGAGCCGCCGGACACTACGCTGCTCCTATGACCGCACCCGCCCCGCCACCCGGTCCCGGGGTGGCTCCGCCGTTCGCCGCGCCGCCCACCGAGGGCCGCCGGACTCGGCTCTGGATCGGCCTCGGCGTCGGCGCGCTCGCCGTGGTGCTCTGCTGCGGCGGCGGTGGCACCGCCGTCGTCGGCCTGGCCGTCAGCGGAGTCCAGGCCATTCGGGAACAGGCCCGCACCGTGACCGGCGACTACTACCAGGCGCTCGTCGAGCGGAACTACGGGCGGGCGTACGACCAGCTCTGCGACGACGCGCAGCGGCGTGAGTCCCGGCCGGAGTTCGAACGGCGCGCCGCCGCCGAACCGCAGGTGACAGCGTTCCGGGTGGGCGAGGTGGACACCACCTACCTGACCGTGCCGGTCGACGTGACCCTCGACGGCGGCGACCGGGAGCGGCAACAGGTCAGCCTCGGGCAGGACGGGCAGACCGGCGGCGTGGAGGTCTGCGAGGTCAGCTGACCCGTCCCCGGTATTCTGCTGGGCTCGGGGGGACGGTGGTCGTACCGTTGTCCCGAACCGACCGTTCCATCCACATCTCGCCCCCGCCGACCGCCAGCCGGCGTAGGAGGAAACATGCCAGCCGACCGTATCGACGCCGTCGTCAGCCTCGCCAAGCGCCGAGGCTTCGTCTTCCCCTCCAGTGAGATCTACGGAGGCACCCGATCGGCGTGGGACTACGGTCCGCTCGGCGTGGAGCTCAAGGAGAACGTCCGCCGGCAGTGGTGGAAGACGATGGTCCAGCAGCGCGACGACGTCGTCGGCCTGGACTCCGCGGTGATCCTGTCCCGCAAGGTGTGGGAGGCGTCCGGCCACATCGCCGAGTTCGTCGACCCGCTCACCGAGTGCCAGTTCTGTCACAAGCGGTTCCGGGCGGACCACCTGGAAGAGGCGTACGCCGAGAAGCACGGCAAGCCGCTTACCTCGCTGGCCGAGCTGAACTGCCCCAACTGCGGCAACAAGGGCACCTTCACCGAGCCGAAGATGTTCAACGGCCTGATGAAGACCTACCTGGGCCCGGTGGAGAGCGACGAGGGGCTGCACTACCTGCGCCCGGAAACCGCGCAGGGCATCTTCGTCAACTACAAGAACGTCGAGACGGTCGCCCGCAAGAAGCCCCCGTTCGGCATCGCGCAGACCGGCAAGTCGTTCCGCAACGAGATCACCCCGGGCAACTTCATCTTCCGGACCCGCGAGTTCGAGCAGATGGAGATGGAGTTCTTCGTCGAGCCGGGCACCGACGAGCAGTGGCACGAGTACTGGCTCCAGGAGCGCTGGAACTGGTACCTCGACCTCGGCCTCTCGGCGGACAATCTGCGGCTGTTCGAGCACCCCAAGGAGAAGCTGTCGCACTACTCGAAGCGGACCGTGGACATCGAGTACCGCTTCCAGTTCGGTGGCACCGAGTTCGCCGAGCTTGAGGGTGTCGCCAACCGCACCGACTTCGACCTCTCCACGCACAGCAAGCACTCCGGCGTCGACCTGTCGTACTTCGACCAGAGCAAGAGTGAGCGCTGGATGCCGTACGTCATCGAGCCGGCCGCGGGTCTGACCCGCGCGGTGCTGGCCTTCCTGCTGGAGGCGTACGACGAGGACGAGGCGCCGAACACCAAGGGCGGCGTGGACAAGCGCACCGTGATGCGGTTCGACCCGAGGCTCGCCCCGGTCAAGGTGGCGGTGCTGCCGCTGTCCCGCAACGAGGCGCTGTCGCCCAAGGCCAAGGATCTCGCGACCCTGCTGCGCAAGCGCTGGGTGGTGGAGTTCGACGACTCGCAGGCGATCGGGCGTCGCTACCGGCGGCAGGACGAGATCGGCACCCCGTTCTGCGTCACCGTCGACTTCGACACCCTTGACGACAACGCGGTGACGGTGCGCAACCGGGACACCATGGCCCAGGAGCGCGTCTCCCTGGACCAGGTCGAGCGCTACCTGATCGAGCGTCTCCCGGGCTGCTGAGACTCTGCGTACGGGGCCTCGGCCGACGCGATGAGCGCCGGTCGGGGCCCCGTACACTTGTCCGGTGACTGCCTCGACCGTGCCCGCGCTGCGCCCGCTGACTCTCGGCCAGCACCAGGTGTGGCCGCCGGTCGTGCTCGCGCCGATGGCTGGGATCACCAACATCGGGTTCCGTCGGCTCTGTCGCGAGCAGGGCGGCGGCATCTACGTCTGCGAGATGATCACCACTCGAGCGCTTGTCGAGCGCAACCCGAAGACGCTGCGCATGATCGCGTTCGGCGACGACGAGAAGCCCCGCAGTCTCCAGCTCTACGGCACCGATCCGGAGATCACCGCCGCCGCCGTGCGGATCGTCGTCGAGCGCAACCTGGCCGATCACATCGACCTCAACTTCGGCTGCCCGGTCCCGAAGGTCACCCGGCGCGGTGGCGGCGCGGCGCTGCCGTGGCGGCGGCGGCTCTTCGCGCGACTCGTGCGGGCCGCGGTGGCCGCCGCGGCACCGTCCGGCGTGCCGGTCACTGTCAAGATGCGCAAGGGCATCGACGACGACCACCTGACGTACGTCGAAGCCGGGCTCGCCGCCCAGGAGGCCGGCGTGGCAGCGGTGGCCCTGCACGGGCGCACGGCCTCGCAGCGCTACTCGGGCACCGCCGACTGGGACGCGATCGCCACCCTGAAGCAGGCCCTCGATGTGCCGGTGCTCGGTAACGGCGACATCTGGGAAGCCGACGACGCGCTGCGCATGGTGGCCCACACCGGCGTCGACGGCGTGGTCATCGGGCGCGGCTGCCTGGGCCGGCCGTGGCTCTTCGCCGACCTGGAGGCCGCCTTCAACGGTCGGCCGGAGCGGCGGCTACCCACCCTCGGCGAGGTGGCCGTGACCATGCGCCGGCACGCCGAGCTGCTGGTCGACCAGTTCACTGCCGGCGCCCGCAACCCGGCCCGAGGTGAACGCGACGGCTGCACTGACTTCCGCAAGCACGTCGCCTGGTACCTCAAGGGCTTCCCCGTCGGCGGTGAGCTGCGGCGCTCGCTGGCGATGATCGAAAGCCTGGCCCAGCTCGACGACCTGCTCGGCAAGCTCGACCCGGCGGAGCCGTTCCCGATGACCGCCCTCGGGCAGCCGCGCGGGCGTACCAACTCGCCCGGCAAGGTCTTCCTGCCGGAGGGTTGGCTGGCCAGCCGGGACGACGACACGGTCCCCGAGGGTGCCGAGATGGACGACTCCGGCGGCTGAGTCCTCGACCCTCGTGGGGTCGTCGCCGTCGGATCTTCTTCGCAGGCTCCCGGCCCGGTTCCGGCCGGGAGCAGGGGTGGACGTAGGGGTGCGGCACGCTATCGAGCTGATGTCGTAAACGAGTCATGACCTGGGCTCGGCCGTGCACCGTCCGGCGGTGCCACTGACTCGCGCTGCCCTGCGGCTGCCGCGACCGCTTGTTGCTCTGTGGCTGCCGCGACCGCTTGTTGCTCTGTGGCTGCCGCGACCGCTTGTTGCTCTGTGGCTGCCGCGACCGCTTGTTGCTCTGCGGCTACCACCACAGTGTTGCCGTCACCGTGATGCCCTGCGATTGCCGTGGTGACTTGCGCTACGGTGCCGTCACCGTGTTGCCCTGTAAGTTCCGTTGCGACGTTGCTTCGCGGCTGCCCTGGCGACGCTGATTCGTCTACGACATCAGCTCCAAAGGACCCGTGACGCAACCAACGGACCCGCGCCGGGTACTCGTCGCCGAGATCCGCGCAATATCAGGGATCTTGCGGTCTCCGGCGAGTCGGAGGCAGCAACATTGGGGATCCTGCTCGGATCTTGGGCGCGGGGCGCGGGGCGACCACGAACCCGACCCGGAGATCCCACCCCCGCACCCACCGGAGGAAGG
>NZ_JBEZEX010000044.1:0-45387 GCF_040649115.1 Micromonospora sp. NPDC049049
GGTGTCGGGGGGCGGTGCGGCGGGGGCCACCGCCCTGCCCGGGCGCGCGCCTCGCTGGGCCTTTGGGGTCTGTGGTGCGCGGTGGGGGGCCGGCTCGCCGCCCCCCGACCCCACCCGAGAATTAGCAGTACAGACGACGACATAGGGGACATAGTGCTCGACGTCAACTTCTTCGACGAGCTGCGCATTGGTCTCGCCACCGCCGACGACATCCGTCAGTGGTCGCACGGCGAGGTCAAGAAGCCTGAGACGATCAACTACCGCACCCTGAAGCCGGAAAAGGACGGGCTCTTCTGCGAGAAGATCTTCGGTCCGCAGCGGGACTGGGAGTGCTACTGCGGTAAGTACAAGCGCGTTCGGTTCAAGGGCATCATCTGTGAGCGCTGCGGCGTCGAGGTGACTCGCTCCAAGGTCCGCCGTGAGCGGATGGGGCACATCGAGCTCGCCGCTCCGGTGACCCACATCTGGTACTTCAAGGGCGTTCCGAGCCGGCTGGGTTACCTGCTGGACCTCGCTCCCAAGGACCTCGAGAAGATCATCTACTTCGCCTCGTACGTCGTGACGAGCGTGGACGCGGAGTCGCGTCACCGCGACCTCTCGACGATCGAGAACGAGATCCTGGCTGAGAAGCGGCAGTCCGAGAACAGCCGCGACTCGGAGATCGAGAAGCGGGCCGCCAAGCTCGAGGCCGACCTGGCCGAGCTGGAGGCCGAGGGTGCCAAGGCGGACGTCCGGCGCAAGGTCAAGGAGGGCGGAGAGCGCGAGATGCGCCAGATCCGCGACCGGGCCCAGCGCGAGATCGACCGCCTGGACGAGGTGCTGGACACCTTCCGCAAGCTGGAGCCGAAGCAGCTGGTCACCGACGAGCTGCTCTACCGCGAGCTGCGCGACCGGTTCGGTGAGTACTTCACCGGTTCCATGGGCGCCGAGGCGATCAAGGCGCTGGTCCAGAACATGGACCTCGACGCCGAGGCCGAGAGCCTGCGGGAGACCATCCGGTCCGGCAAGGGTCAGCGGAAGATCCGGGCGCTCAAGCGACTCAAGGTCGTCGCGGCGTTCCTGAACACCCGCAACTCCCCGCTCGGCATGGTGCTGGACTGCGTCCCGGTCATCCCGCCGGACCTGCGCCCGATGGTGCAGCTCGACGGTGGCCGCTTCGCGACCTCCGACCTGAACGACCTGTACCGCCGCGTGATCAACCGGAACAACCGCCTCAAGCGGCTGATCGACCTCGGCGCGCCCGAGATCATCGTCAACAACGAGAAGCGGATGCTCCAGGAGGCCGTCGACGCGCTGTTCGACAACGGCCGTCGCGGCCGGCCGGTCACCGGCCCGGGTAACCGCCCGCTCAAGTCGCTGTCCGACATGCTCAAGGGCAAGCAGGGCCGGTTCCGCCAGAACCTGCTGGGCAAGCGCGTCGACTACTCCGGCCGTTCGGTCATCGTGGTCGGCCCGAAGCTGAAGCTGCACCAGTGCGGTCTGCCCAAGCAGATGGCGCTGGAGCTGTTCAAGCCCTTCGTGATGAAGCGGCTGGTCGACCTCAACCACGCACAGAACATCAAGTCCGCCAAGCGGATGGTCGAGCGTCAGCGCCCGGTCGTGTGGGACGTGCTGGAAGAGGTCATCGGCGAGCACCCGGTGCTGCTCAACCGGGCGCCGACCCTGCACCGCCTGGGCATCCAGGCCTTCGAGCCGCAGCTGGTCGAGGGCAAGGCGATCCAGATCCACCCGCTGGTCTGCACCGCGTTCAACGCCGACTTCGACGGTGACCAGATGGCGGTGCACGTGCCGCTGTCCGCCGAGGCTCAGGCCGAGGCGCGGATCCTGATGCTGTCGTCGAACAACATCCTCAAGCCGGCCGACGGTAAGCCGGTCACCATGCCTACCCAGGACATGGTCATCGGTCTGTACCACCTCACCCACCTCACCGCCGGTGAGAAGGGCGAGGGCCGGGCGTTCAGCTCGGACGCCGAGGCGCGGATGGCCTTCGACAACGGCGAGCTGCACCTGCAGGCACCGGTGAAGATCCGCCTGCGTGACGTGGTCGGGGTCGACAACGGCTCTGGTGCCGAGGCGTGGACCGCCCCGGAGGGCTGGGTCGAGGGTGACCCGCTGACCGTGGAGACCACCCTGGGCCGGGTGCTGTTCAACGAGACGCTGCCGCAGGGCTACCGCTTCGTGAACTACGAGATCCGCAAGGGTCAGCTCTCCGCGATCGTCAACGACCTCGCCGAGCGCTTCCCCAAGGTGGCGCTGGCCGCCACCCTGGACGGGCTCAAGGAGGCCGGCTTCCACTGGGCCACCTGGTCCGGCGTGACGATCGGCATGGAGGACGTCATCGCTCCGCCGCGTAAGGCGGAGATCCTGGCGAAGTACGAGAAGGACGCCGACCAGATCGACAAGCAGTACCAGCGTGGTCTGATGACCGCCGAGGAGCGTCGCGGCGAGCTCATCGAGATCTGGACCAAGGCGACCAACGAGGTCGCCAAGGAGATGGACACCGCGCTGCCGCAGGAGAACCCGCTGTGGAAGATGATCAACTCGGGTGCTCGCGGTAACCTGCTCCAGCTCCGGCAGATCGCGGCGATCCGTGGTCTGGTGGCCAACCCCAAGGGCGAGATCATCCCGCGGCCGATCAAGGCCAGCTACCGGGAGGGTCTGTCCGTGCTGGAGTACTTCATCTCCACGCACGGTGCTCGTAAGGGTCTTGCCGACACCGCGCTGCGGACCGCCGACTCGGGTTACCTGACCCGTCGTCTGGTGGACGTCTCGCAGGACGTCATCATCCGCGAAGAGGACTGCGGCACCGACCGGGCGATCCCGATGCAGATCGGCGAGAAGCTGGACGGCAAGCTCGTCGTCCACACCCACGCCGAGACCAGCGTGCACGCCCGTACGCTCGCGGACGACATCAAGGGGCCGGACGGCACCGTGGTGGCCGAGCGCGGTCAGGACATCAACTCCATCGGGGTCGACAAGATCGTCGCCGCTGGTGTGGAGACGGTCCGGGTGCGCAGCGTGCTCACCTGCGAGTCGAAGCTGGGCGTCTGCGCGGCCTGCTACGGCCGGTCGCTGCCGACCGGTAAGTCGGTCGACATCGGCGAGGCGGTCGGCATCATCGCCGCCCAGTCCATCGGTGAGCCCGGTACGCAGCTGACGATGCGTACCTTCCACACCGGTGGTGTCGCGGGTGAGGACATCACCCAGGGTCTGCCGCGTGTTCAGGAGATCTTCGAGGCTCGGGTCCCGAAGGGTAAGGCGCCCATCGCCGACACCCCCGGTCGGATCCGGATCGAGGACGGCGAGCGCTCGCGCAAGATCATCGTGGTGCCGGACGACGGCAGCGAAGAGATCGTCTACGACAAGATCTCGAAGCGGGTCAAGCTCCGTACCCACGACGGCGGTCACGTCGCGGTCGGCGAGAAGCTGACCGAGGGCACCATCGACCCGCACGAGCTGCTGCGGATCATGGGTCCGCGGGCGGTCCAGGTCCACCTGACCAGTGAGGTCCAGGAGGTCTACCGCTCGCAGGGTGTGCTCATCCACGACAAGCACATCGAGATCATCATCCGCCAGATGCTCAAGCGGGTGACGGTCATCGACTCCGGCTCGACCGAGTTCCTGCCGGGTGTGCTCGTCGACCGGGCGCTGTTCGAGTCGGAGAACCGCCGGCTCGTCTCGGAGGGCGGCGAGCCCGCCGCTGGTCGTCCGGTGCTGATGGGTATCACCAAGGCCTCGCTGGCCACCGACTCCTGGCTCTCGGCGGCCTCCTTCCAGGAGACCACCCGGGTGCTGACCGACGCTGCGATCAACTCGCGCAGCGACTCGCTGGTCGGCCTCAAGGAGAACGTGATCATCGGAAAGCTCATCCCGGCCGGTACCGGCATCAGCAAGTACCGCAACGTCCGGGTCGAGCCGACCGAGGAGGCCAAGGCCAAGGTCTACTCGATGACCGGTTACCCGGAGACCGACTACGGGTTCGGGCCGGCCGGCGGGCAGGCAGTGCCGCTGGACGACTTCGACTTCGGGTCGTACCGCTAAGCACCAGTCACACGACGAGGCCCCCGGTGAAAGCCGGGGGCCTCGTCGTGTCCGTGCCAACCCACCGCTTGCGCCGGGTTCGGCATGATGGGGGGATGACGACCGCACCCGGGCAGGTGTCCGTCGCCCAGCAGGGCGTGCGCCACCCGCTCGACCCGGACCCGGCCCGCGCCACGAAGGCACGGGCGGTCTTCGCGCTGGGCCTGCTCGGCATGCTGACCGGGTTGTTCATCGGTGGCGTGGTGCCGGCCACTGTGGCCCTGCAACTGGCCCGGCAGGCGCGCCGGGAGGCGTACGCCTCAGGGGGTTTCCTGACCGGCGGTGTCTGGCTGCGGCGGGGGGAGTGGATGGCCTGGACCGGCCTGGTACTGGTCGCGGTCAGCGTCGTGGCCGCTGTGGTCATCGGGGTGGTCCGGTTGGCCGGCGCCCCGTTCGGCCACGACTATCCCGCGAACATGGACTGAGCCACCGGTGGCCGCGCCCGGCGCGGGCGGCGGTGCTGCCGGCGGTAGCCTGGCCGGTGTCCACCGTGTGACGGTGGCGGCCTTTCGACAGGAGGACCTCGTGACGGAACCGGCGCGGCCCCCTGCGGACGAACCGGCCGGCCCGCCGGACGTGCCGGCTCCGCCACCCGAGCCGAGCGACTGGGCGCGACCCGGCCCGAGCGACGAGACCCACCAGCCGGCGTCCAACCCGGGCCCGCAGCCCCCTGCGACGCCGCCTCCCGGTTGGGGTCCGAACGGCTGGGGCGCCACCACGACGCCCGGCTCCGACCAGCCGTACCCGGTCTCCAGCGCACCGACCTCGACGCCGCAGGGCTGGGGCCCGCCCACCTCCGGGCCGGGTGCGCCGCCCGGGTGGGGCCCGCCGCCGGCTGGTTCGGGAGTGCCGTACGGCTGGGGCCCGTCCTCGTCCGCACCGGCTGTGCCTCCAGGCTGGGGTCCGTACCCGTCTGCGCCATCTGCGCCGCCCGGGTGGGGCCCGTCGCCGTCCGGGCCGGTTGCGCCGCACGGCTGGGGCCCGCCGTCGTCCGGGCCGCCGCCCGGCTGGGGACCGCCGCCGCCGGGGCACGGTCCCGGGTGGGGTGTTGGCGCACCGGGGCGTTCCGTACCGCCGCCCACCGACGACCAACGCCGGCCGCCGAAGCGGGTGGAGGCGGTTTCGGGTACGCCGTTCGGCGTCGTGCACCTGGACGTGGCACCGGTCACCTCCGGGCTGGCCATCGGGGCGCTGGTTGCGGGGATCGCCTCACTTCTGGTCTCACTGCTGGTGATCTGCTTCGGAGTGGCTTTCAAGAACGACGGCGGGGCCTGGGCCTCCGGGGCGTTCGCCGCGCTGGGTGTGCTGGCCGGTGGGGCGGCGGTCGTCATCGGGCTGCTCGGCCGGCGACAGATCCGGCGGCCGACCGCCCCCTCGGCGGTCCAGTTCACCGGTCGCGGGCTGGCGATGGCAGGGATCAGCTGCGGCGCGGCGGGGGCGCTGCTCAGCCTGCTGGGCCTGGGTCTTGCCCTGCTTCTCACACTGACGTGAGGGTGATCACCGACAGATCCGGCACCTGACGGCGGTTTTCCGCGGAAGGCTTCCGGTCACCCCGGGGGCGATGGGTGCTTCTGCGGGGAAGCCGGTACACTTGTATTCGTAGGTGCCCATCGCGGGCGACGGGGCAGGACGAGATCCGGCCGGCTGGTGTGAGACAGTCGCCGGGCCATTCCGTTTTGACCTGGGCGGTTGTGGTAGGTACTCTTTCCCCTTGTGCCCGGGCATGCCCGGGCAACTCGTGCGTGCGCTGTTTCCGGCTTACGGACGGCGGCACGACAAGCCAAGGATCCGGAGCGGGGCGACCCGCGCGCCGGTGACAAAACCCGGTACGAACGCGAGAGCGTCGCAACGGGGCCGTGACGAGGGCGACACGCCCGACCGCGGGTGCCGGGGTCTCCGCAAGGCGACCCTGGTCGGAATGTAGGAGAGCCGGTCATCAGGCCGGCTAACGAGCAGACGGCGCGGCCGCGGATGCGGCCGAAGGGAGCGGAGAAACCCGGTGCCCACGATCCAGCAGCTGGTCCGAAAGGGCCGCCAGGCGAAGACGACCAAGACCAAGACCCCGGCGCTGAAGGGTTCCCCTCAGCGGCGCGGCGTGTGCACCCGCGTGTACACCACCACCCCGAAGAAGCCGAACTCGGCGCTGCGCAAGGTCGCTCGCGTGAAGCTCAGCAGCCAGATCGAGGTGACCGCCTACATCCCCGGCGTCGGTCACAACCTGCAGGAGCACTCGATCGTGCTCGTTCGCGGCGGCCGGGTGAAGGACCTCCCCGGCGTGCGTTACAAGATCGTTCGCGGCTCGCTGGACACCCAGGGCGTCCGCAACCGCAAGCAGGCGCGCAGCCGTTACGGCGCGAAGAAGGAGAAGAGCTGACATGCCGCGTAAGGGACCCGCTCCGCGGCGGCCACTGGTCGCTGACCCGGTGTACAACTCGCCGCTGGTCACCCAGCTGGTGAACAAGATCCTGCTCCGTGGCAAGCGTCAGCTCGCCGAGACCATCGTGTACGCGGCCCTCGAGGGCTGCCGCGAGAAGTCCGGCACCGACCCGGTCGTCACCCTCAAGCGGGCGATGGACAACGTCAAGCCGACCCTCGAGGTGCGCAGCCGTCGTGTCGGTGGCGCCACCTACCAGGTTCCGGTCGAGGTCCGCCCGACCCGGGCGACGACCCTGGGCCTGCGCTGGCTGGTCACGTACTCCCGCGCCCGGCGCGAGAAGACCATGGTCGAGCGGCTGATGAACGAGCTGCTGGACGCGAGCAACGGCCTCGGTGCCGCCGTCAAGCGGCGCGAGGACACGCACAAGATGGCCGAGTCGAACAAGGCCTTCGCGCACTACCGCTGGTAACACCCTGGTTCCGGCGCCTCCGGGCGCCGGAACCGCCACCAGTTGTGTCGAGACGACGATAAGTAGGGATTGAAGTGGCCGCCGCAGACGCGCTCGCCAAGGTACGCAACATCGGCATCATGGCGCACATCGATGCCGGTAAGACCACGACCACCGAGCGAATCCTGTTCTACACCGGCATCACGTACAAGATCGGTGAGGTCCACGAGGGCGCTGCCGTCATGGACTGGATGGAGCAGGAGCAGGAGCGTGGTATCACCATCACCTCCGCTGCTACCAAGTGTGAGTGGAAAGACCACACGATCCAGATCATCGACACGCCCGGCCACGTCGACTTCACGGTCGAGGTCGAGCGGTCGCTGCGGGTCCTGGATGGTGCGGTAGCGGTATACGACGGTGTCGCCGGCGTGGAACCGCAGACGGAGAACGTCTGGCGGCAGGCCGACAAGTACAACGTCCCGCGTATGTGCTTCGTCAACAAGCTCGACCGGACCGGCGCCGACTTCTTCCGCTGCGTGCAGATGATGATCGACCGGTTGAACGCCACCCCGCTGGTGCTCCAGATCCCGATCGGGCTCGAGGGTGACCACATCGGTGTCGTCGACCTGATCGGCATGCGCGCGCTCACCTGGCGTGGGGAGACCCAGAAGGGTGAGGACTACGCGGTCGAGGAGATCCCGGCCGAGCTGGCCGACTCCGCTGCCGAGTGGCGCGAGAAGCTGATGGAGACCCTCGCCGACGTCGACGACGCGGTGATGGAGAAGTACCTGGAGGGCGACGAGATCTCCGTCGAGGAGATCAAGGCCGCTATCCGGCGTGCCACCATTGCCGGCAAGGCCAACCCGGTGCTCTGCGGCTCGGCGTTCAAGAACAAGGGTGTTCAGCCCATGCTCGACGCCGTTGTCGACTTCCTGCCGTCGCCGCTGGACGTTCCGGCGATCGAGGGTACGGCCACCGACGGCGAGACCCCGCTGCTGCGTAAGCCGTCCAACTCGGAGCCCTTCTCCGGCCTGGCCTTCAAGATCCAGACGGACAAGCACCTGGGCAAGCTCACCTACGTGCGGGTCTACTCCGGCACGCTCGATTCCGGTTCCCAGGTGGTCAACTCCACCAAGGACCGCAAGGAGCGCATCGGCAAGATCTACCAGATGCACGCCAACAAGCGGGAAGAGCGTCCGTCGGCGCAGGCCGGCGACATCATCGCCGTGCAGGGTCTCAAGCAGACCACCACCGGCGACACTCTCTCCGACCCGGCGAACCCGGTCATCCTGGAGTCGATGACCTTCCCGGAGCCGGTCATCTCGGTGGCGATCGAGCCGAAGACCAAGTCCGACCAGGAGAAGCTGGGCACGGCCATCCAGCGCCTGGCCGAGGAAGACCCGACCTTCCGCGTCCAGTTGGACGAGGAGACCGGTCAGACGGTCATCTCCGGCATGGGTGAGCTGCACCTGGACATCCTGGTCGACCGGATGCGCCGCGAGTTCAACGTCGAGGCCAACGTCGGCAAGCCGCAGGTGGCGTACCGCGAGACCATCCGCCGCAAGGTGGACAAGGTCGAGTACACCCACAAGAAGCAGACCGGTGGTTCCGGCCAGTACGCCCGCGTGATCGTGAGCGTCGAGCCGCTTCCGCTGGACAACGACTCGCCGACCTACGAGTTCGCCAACGCCGTCAGCGGCGGCCGCATCCCCCGGGAGTTCATCCCCTCGGTGGACGCCGGTGCGCAGGACGCGCTGCAGTACGGCATCCTGGCGGGCTTCCCGCTGGTCGGCGTGAAGCTGACCCTGCTGGACGGCCAGTACCACGAGGTCGACTCGTCGGAAATGGCATTCAAGATCGCCGGCTCGATGGTGATGAAGGACGCGGCCCGCAAGGCCGATCCGGCACTGCTCGAGCCGATGATGGCCGTTGAAGTCACCACTCCTGAGGAGAACATGGGTGACGTCATCGGTGACCTCAACTCCCGCCGCGGCATCATCCAGGCGATGGAGGAGCGCAGCGGCGCCCGCATCGTCCGGGCCCTGGTGCCGTTGTCGGAGATGTTCGGCTACGTCGGCGACCTGCGGTCGAAGACCCAGGGCCGGGCTAGCTACAGCATGCAGTTCGACTCCTACGCCGAGGTTCCGCAGAGCGTCGCGAAGGAGATCATCGCCAAGGCAACGGGCGAGTAGCGCTCTGAGCAGGTGATTCGTGGTTGGTCGCGGGAGGGTTCACCCGCCTGCGGCCACCACGATCGGATCGCGTGAGACCGGGCCTGTAGGCTTCATCGCCGCAGAACCCACAAAGGCTCTCCGGCCTTCGGGCCGGAAAGGCTGTCGACAGAGTCCTAAGCGCCGACCGGCGCGCCGGGCGTACGAACCAAGAAGTCCACAGGAGGACACCAGTGGCGAAGGCTAAGTTCGAGCGGACTAAGCCGCACGTCAACATCGGCACCATTGGTCACATCGACCACGGTAAGACGACGCTGACGGCGGCCATCACCAAGGTCCTGCACGACCAGTACCCGGACCTGAACCCCTACACGCCGTTCGACGAGATCGACAAGGCGCCGGAGGAGAAGGCCCGCGGTATCACGATCTCGATCGCGCACGTCGAGTACCAGACCGAGTCGCGGCACTACGCGCACGTCGACTGCCCTGGGCACGCCGACTACATCAAGAACATGATCACCGGTGCCGCGCAGATGGACGGCGCGATCCTGGTGGTCGCGGCGACCGACGGCCCGATGCCGCAGACCCGCGAGCACGTGCTGCTGGCCCGTCAGGTCGGTGTGCCGTACATCGTCGTGGCGCTCAACAAGAGCGACATGGTCGATGACGAGGAGCTCCTGGAGCTCGTCGAGCTCGAGGTCCGTGAGCTGCTCTCCTCGCAGGAGTACCCGGGTGACGACCTGCCGGTCGTTCGGGTTTCGGCGCTGAAGGCCCTCGAGGGTGACCCCGAGTGGACCGGCAAGCTGCTGGACCTGATGACCGCTGTCGACACCTCGATCCCGCAGCCGGAGCGCGAGGTTGACAAGCCGTTCCTGATGCCCGTTGAGGACGTCTTCACGATCACCGGTCGTGGCACCGTCGTCACCGGTCGCGTGGAGCGCGGCGTTCTCCTGCCGAACGAGGATGTTGAGCTCGTCGGTATCAAGGAGAAGAGCTTCAAGACCAAGGTCACCGCGATCGAGATGTTCCGGAAGACCCTGGACGACGCCCGCGCAGGTGAGAACGTCGGCCTGCTGCTGCGTGGTACCAAGCGCGACGAGGTCGAGCGCGGCATGGTCGTCGTGAAGCCGGGCTCGAACACCCCGCACACGGAGTTCGAGGCGACGGTCTACATCCTCTCCAAGGAGGAGGGTGGCCGTCACACCCCGTTCTTCCAGAACTACCGTCCCCAGTTCTACTTCCGGACCACGGACGTCACCGGTGTCGTCACCCTCCCCGAGGGCACCGAGATGGTCATGCCGGGTGACAACACGTCCATGTCGGTGAAGCTGATCCAGCCCATCGCCATGGAGGAGAACCTCAAGTTCGCGATCCGCGAGGGTGGCCGCACCGTCGGCGCCGGGTTCGTCACCAAGATTAACAAGTGAACTAGGTAACCCCGATTAGACCCGCCGCCGGTCGTGCGGCATACTAGTCAGGTTGCGTAACGACAGTTCGTCGCCTGTGTTCGGCTTTCGCTGAACCTCCGGGTGGCGAGGCAGTCGAGCGTAGGGTGGTTGGCGGCCCAGTCGCCAACCACCCTCGCACGGCGTTCAGGTCGCGGTAGTGCGATCGGCGCCTTGACCCCCAGTGCGGTCAGCACCACTCCGGTACGTAGGGGCGGAGCTCGGCCCGAGGGCGCGACACGCCCGACCGCGGGGGTCGGCGAAGTGGGCCTGTACCAGCCGGTACAGGCGCCCGCAACACAGCGGCATCGAGAGAAGGAACAGAAGCCACCATGGCGGGACAGAAGATCCGCATCCGGCTCAAGGCCTATGACCACGAGGTCGTCGACTCCTCGGCTCGGAAGATCGTCGAGACGGTTACGCGCACCGGGGCGCAGGTCGCGGGCCCGGTGCCGCTGCCCACGGAGATCAACCGTTTCTGCGTTATCCGCTCGCCGCACAAGTACAAGGACTCGCGCGAGCACTTCGAGATGCGCACTCACAAGCGGCTGATCGACATCATCGACCCGACCCCGAAGACGGTCGACTCGCTCATGCGCCTCGACCTGCCGGCTGGCGTCGACATCGAGATCAAGCTGTAGGGACCGGACAAATGGACAGGCAAGTCAAGGGGATCCTGGGCGCCAAGCTCGGCATGACCCAGGTCTGGGAGAACAACCGCGTTGTTCCCGTGACCGTGGTCGAGGCCGGCCCGTGCGTCATCAGCCAGGTTCGTAGCGCCGAGAAGGACGGTTACTCCGCGGTCCAGCTCGCGTACGGCACCATCGACCCGCGCAAGGTCAAGAAGCCGGTCAGCGGGCACTACGCCAAGGCGGACGTGGCGCCGCGCCGGCACATCGTCGAGCTGCGCACCACTGACGCCGGGGAATACTCGCTCGGGCAGGAAGTCACTGTCGAGGAGTTCCCGGCCGGCGTCATCATCGACGTCACCGGCAAGACCAAGGGCAAGGGCTACGCCGGCCCGATGAAGCGGCACGGCTTCCACGGCCTGGGCGCCGGGCACGGCGTCGAGCGCAAGCACCGCTCGCCCGGCTCCATCGGCGCCTGCGCCACTCCGGGGCGTGTCTTCAAGGGCACCCGGATGGCCGGCCGTATGGGTGGCGTTCGGTACACCGTGCAGAACCTCACCGTCCAGGCGGTCGACACCGAGAACAACCTGCTGCTCGTCCGGGGTGCCATTCCTGGTCCGAAGGGCGCGCTCGTTCTGGTCCGTACCGCGGCCAAGAGCAAGGTGAAGAAGGGCGGTGCGGCCAAGTGACCACCGTTGACGTGCGCACCGTCGAAGGCACCACCAGCGGCTCCGTGGAGCTGCCGGAGGACATCTTCGACGTGCAGGCCAACGTCGCGCTGATGCACCAGGTCGTGGTGGCCCAGCTCGCGGCGGCCCGACAGGGCACGCACAAGGCCAAGACCCGCGGCGAGGTCGCCGGTGGCGGCAAGAAGCCGTACAAGCAGAAGGGCACCGGTCGCGCCCGGCAGGGCTCGATCCGCGCGCCGCAGTTCGCCGGCGGTGGCGTCGTGCACGGTCCCGTGCCGCGCGACTACAGCCAGCGGACCCCGAAGAAGATGAAGGCCGCCGCTCTGCGGGGAGCCCTCTCCGACCGGGCCCGCGCCGGGCAGGTGCACGTCGTCGAGGCGTTCGTCTCGGGCGAGAAGCCGTCGACCAAGGCGGCCCTGGCCACGCTGACCAAGCTCACCGAGGCCCGTCGGGTCCTGGTCGTGCTGAGCAGCACCGACGAGCTGAACTGGGTGTCGCTGCGCAATGAGCCGCGCGTGCACCTGATCGAGTCCGGCCAGCTGAACACGTACGACGTGCTCGTGGCCGACGACGTGGTCTTCACCAAGGACGCCCTGGACGAGTTCCTGGGCGTGCCCGCCGAGACCACCGAGGAGGGTGGCAAGTGAGCACGATCGCCGACCCGCGCGACATCATCGTGGCGCCGGTCGTCTCGGAGAAGAGCTACAGCGAGCTGAACCGGAACTGGTACACCTTCCTGGTGCACCCGGACGCGAATAAGACCGAGATCAAGATCGCTATCCAGCAGATCTTCAACGTCCGCGTCCTGACGGTCAACACGCTCAACCGCCAGGGTAAGCGCAAGCGCACCAAGACCGGCTTCGGTCAGCGCAAGGCGACCAAGCGGGCGATCGTGAAGCTGGCTGACGGTGACCGTATCGAGGCCTTCGGCGGCCCGGTCAGCTGAGGGGTGTAGACAATGGCTATCCGTAAGTACAAGCCGACGACGCCGGGCCGACGTGGCTCGAGTGTCGCTGACTTCGCCGAGATCACCCGGTCCACGCCGGAGAAGTCGCTGCTGGCTCCGTTGCCGAAGAAGGGCGGGCGTAACGCCCACGGCCGGATCACCACGCGGCACCACGGTGGCGGTCACAAGCGTCAGTACCGTCTGATCGACTTCAAGCGGGTCGACAAGGACGGCGTGCCGGCGAAGGTCGCTCACATCGAGTACGACCCGAACCGCACGGCGCGCATCGCGCTGCTGCACTACGCCGACGGCGAGAAGCGCTACATCCTCGCGCCGAAGGACATGAAGCAGGGCGACCGCGTCGAGTCCGGTCCGGGCGCCGACATCAAGCCGGGTAACAACCTGCCGCTGCGCAACATCCCGGTCGGTACCACGATCCACAACGTGGAGCTGCGTCCGGGTGGCGGGGCCAAGCTGGCCCGTTCCGCCGGCGTCGGCATCCAGCTGCTCGGCCGCGAGGGCGCGTACGCGACCCTGCGTATGCCGTCCGGCGAGATCCGGCGGGTGGACGTGCGCTGCCGCGCCAGCGTCGGCGAGATCGGCAACGCCGATCAGTCGAACATCAACTGGGGCAAGGCCGGCCGGATGCGGTGGAAGGGCAAGCGCCCGACCGTCCGTGGTGTCGCCATGAACCCGGTCGACCACCCGCACGGTGGTGGTGAGGGTAAGACCTCCGGTGGTCGCCACCCGGTCAACCCGCAGGGTAAGCCCGAGGGCCGCACCCGCCGTAAGGGCCAGCCGAGTGACCGGCTGATCGTCCGCCGTCGCTACGCCACGCGTAAGCGCGGCTGAGGGAGATAAGACATGCCTCGCAGCCTGAAGAAGGGCCCGTTCGTCGACGACCACCTGCTCAAGAAGGTGGAAGTTCAGAACGACAAGGGCTCCAAGAACGTGATCAAGACCTGGTCGCGGCGCTCGACGATCATCCCCGAGATGCTGGGGCACACGATCGCCGTGCACGACGGACGCAAGCACGTCCCGGTGTTCGTGACCGAGGCGATGGTCGGGCACAAGCTCGGCGAGTTCGCGCTGACCCGCACGTTCAAGGGTCACGAGAAGGACGACCGGAAGAGCCGTCGGCGCTGACGCCGCCAGGCATACGGATAGAGGGAACAAGGGGTTACAGCGATGCCAGGAAAGGGCGACGCTCCGGTGCTTCCGGGCGCGCGGGCGGTTGCGCGGCACGTGCGCATCTCGCCGATGAAGGCGCGCCGGGTGGTCAACCTCGTCCGCGGCCTGCCCGCGAAGGAGGCGCTCACGGTGCTGCAGTTCGCGCCGCAGGCTGCGAGCGAGCAGGTGTACAAGGTGCTCGCTAGCGCGATCGCCAACGCGGAGAACAACGAGCGGCTGGACCCCGACGCGCTGCTCGTCAGTGAGGCCTTCGTGGACGAGGGCCCGACGATGAAGCGGTTCCAGCCGCGGGCCCAGGGTCGGGCCTACCGCATCCGCAAGCGCACGTGCCACATCACCGTGGCGGTCGAAGCGGTCGCGCCGGCAGCACCGAGGAAGGCCGCGGCTAAGAAGGCCGCCCCGGCCACGGAGGCCGCACCGGCCGAAGCGCAGAGCAAGACGGAGGACGCCGAGTAATGGGTCAGAAGGTTCACCCCACTGGGTTCCGGCTCGGCATCTCGACCGACTGGAAGTCCCGCTGGTTCGCGGACAAGCTCTACAAGGACTACATCGGCGAGGATGTCAAGATCCGCCGCATGATGTCCAAGGGCCTCGAGCGTGCCGGGATTTCCAAGGTCGACATCGAGCGCACCCGCGACCGGGTCCGGGTCGACATCCACACCGCCCGGCCGGGCATCGTCATCGGCCGTAAGGGTGCGGAGGCCGACCGGATCCGCGGCGAGCTTGAGAAGCTCACCGGCAAGCAGGTTCAGCTGAACATCATCGAGGTGAAGAACCCCGAGTCGGACGCTCAGCTGGTCGCGCAGGGCGTGGCCGAGCAGCTGTCCAGCCGGGTCAGCTTCCGTCGGGCGATGCGCAAGGCTATGCAGTCGGCGATGAAGAACCCGGTCTGCAAGGGCATCCGGGTTCAGGTCTCGGGTCGCCTCGGCGGCGCCGAGATGAGCCGGACCGAGTTCTACCGTGAGGGCCGGGTTCCGCTGCACACGCTGCGGGCCAACATCGAGTACGGCTTCTTCGAGGCCCGTACCACGTTCGGTCGGATCGGTGTGAAGGTCTGGATCTACAAGGGCGACGCCGTCCCGGGCCGGGAAGCTCCGGCCGAGGCCGGTCCGTCCCGCCCGCGTCGTGGTGAGCGCGGCGACCGTCCCGAGCGTCCGCGCCGTGGCCGGTCGGGTTCGTCCGGCACCACGGCTGGTGGCACCGAGGCCGGTCGGGCTGCTGCGACCACCATCGCGCAGCAGGCCGAGACGCCGAGCGGCGAGCCGGTCGACAGCGCAGCTGTCGCCGCCACTGCTGCTCCGGCAGAAACGCAGCAGGAGGGCTGACAGATGCTGATGCCGCGCAAGCCCCCGAAGGGCTTCCGCAAGCCGCACCACCCGGACCGCAGTGGCGCGTCCAAGGGTGGTAACCGGGTGGTGTTCGGCGAGTTCGGGATCCAGGCTCTCGAGCCGGCGTACGTGACGAACCGGCAGATCGAGTCGGCACGTATCGCGATGACTCGCCACATCAAGCGTGGTGGCAAGGTCTGGATCACGATCTTCCCGGACCAGGCCCTCACCAAGAAGCCTGCCGAGACCCGGATGGGTTCCGGTAAGGGTTCGCCCGAGTGGTGGGTTGCCAACGTCAAGCCGGGGCGGGTTCTCTTCGAGATGTCCTTCCCCAACGAGCAGACCGCGCGAGAGGCCATGCGTCGCGCGATCCACAAGCTCCCGATGAAGTGCCGCATTGTTACGCGCGAAGTGGGTGAATCCTGATGGCAGCGGGCGTTAAGGCGACCGAGCTGCGTGAGCTCTCCGAAGAGGAGCTGGTCACGAAGCTGCGGGAGGCCAAGGCGGAGCTGTTCAACCTCCGCGTGCAGGCCGCAACCGGGCAGCTGGACAACAACCGGCGGTTGCAGGTCATCCGTCGGGAGATCGCCCGGATCTACACGATCATGCGCGAGCGCGAGCTGGGGCTCTCGGCCGCGCCGACTGAGGTGACTGCATCATGACCGAAGACACCGCCACCGCCACCGCGCGGTCCCGCCGCAAGGTCCGTGAGGGCCTGGTGGTCAGCGACAAGATGGACAAGACCGTCGTGGTCGAGGTCGAGGACCGGGTTCGGCACGCTCTGTACGGCAAGATCATGCGCCGTACGAGCAAGCTGAAGGTGCACGACGAGCAGAACGCCGCTGGCACCGGTGACCGGGTTCTCATCATGGAGACCCGGCCGCTGAGCGCCACCAAGCGTTGGCGGATCGTGGAGATCCTGGAAAAGGCCAAGTAGCGAAGGCTCGAGCTCGCCCGGCGTTGCGTCGGGCGTTGGTTCCGCCAGGCTCCGGCCGCTACGGCGGCCGGAGAACCGGCAGACATAGGAGATAGACGTGATTCAGCAGGAGTCGCGACTGCGCGTCGCCGACAACACGGGTGCTCGGGAGATCCTGTGCATCCGGGTTCTCGGTGGCTCGGGTCGGCGCTACGCGAGTATCGGCGACGTCATCGTGGCCACCGTCAAGGACGCGATCCCGGGTGCCGGTGTGAAGAAGGGCGACGTCGTCAAGGCTGTCGTCGTTCGCACGGCCAAGGAGAGGCGGCGTCCGGACGGCTCGTACATCCGCTTCGACGAGAACGCCGCCGTCATCATCAAGGACGGCGGGGACCCGCGTGGAACCCGTATCTTCGGCCCGGTGGGCCGGGAGCTGCGGGACAAGCGGTTCATGAAGATTATTTCCCTCGCGCCGGAGGTGTTGTGACCGTGAAGGTCAAGAAGGGCGACACGGTCGTCGTCATCGCCGGCAAGGACAAGGGTGCCAAGGGCAAGGTCATTCAGGCCTACCCGCGGCAGGACAAGGTCCTGGTCGAGGGCGTGAACCGGGTCAAGAAGCACACCCGCATCAGCACCACCCAGCGTGGCGCCAAGACCGGCGGCATCGTCACTCAGGAGGCCCCGATCCACGTCTCGAACGTGCAGGTCCTGGACTCCGACGGCAAGCCGACCCGCGTCGGTTACCGGATCGACGACAACGGCCAGAAGGTCCGCATCGCGCGTAGCACCGGTAAGGACCTGTGATGACCACGGCTACCGAAAAGACCCTGCCGCGCCTCAAGGAGCGGTACCGCAACGAGATCGTGGCCCAGCTGCGTGAGCAGCGCAGCTACGGCAACCCCATGCAGGTGCCGCGGCTGGTCAAGATCGTCGTCAACATGGGTGTCGGCGAGGCTGCTCGCGACGCCAAGCTGATCGACGGCGCGGTCCGCGACCTCGCCACGATCACCGGCCAGAAGCCGCAGGTGCGGCGGGCGACCAAGTCCATCGCGCAGTTCAAGCTCCGCGAGGGCATGCCGATCGGCGCGAAGGTCACCCTTCGCGGCGACCGGATGTGGGAGTTCATGGACCGGCTGCTCTCCATCGCGCTGCCGCGTATCCGCGACTTCCGCGGTCTGGACGGGCGCAAGCTGGACGGGCACGGCAACTACACGTTCGGTCTGACCGAGCAGTCGGTGTTCCACGAGATCGACCAGGACCGGATCGATCGCCAGCGGGGCATGGACATCACGGTGGTCACGACCGCCACGACCGACGACGAGGGCCGGGCGCTGCTCAAGCTCCTGGGCTTCCCGTTCAAGGAGAACTGAGATGGCCAAGAAGGCGCTGATCATCAAGGCGGCCG
This sequence comes from Micromonospora sp. NPDC049049, assembly GCF_040649115.1. Taxonomy (NCBI): domain Bacteria; kingdom Bacillati; phylum Actinomycetota; class Actinomycetes; order Micromonosporales; family Micromonosporaceae; genus Micromonospora; species Micromonospora sp. NPDC049049. The sequence continues at coordinate 17,626 of NZ_JBEZEX010000044.1, forward strand.
CGAAGCCGAAGTTCTCGGTTCGCGCGTACACCCGCTGCCAGCGGTGCGGGCGTCCGAAGGCGGTCTACCGCAAGTTCGGGCTCTGCCGGGTCTGCATCCGGGAGATGGCTCACCGCGGTGAGCTGCCGGGCGTGTCCAAGGCTTCCTGGTAAGGGCGACCGCGTCCCGGCCGTCGGCCGGGAACTCCTGCACCGATTAGGTATTGCTCTTCGCCGTAGGCCCGGGGCTGATGCCCCGGGAACCCCGGCGAGAAAGGCTGACGAAATCCATGACGATGACCGACCCGATCGCAGACATGCTCACGCGTCTGCGTAACGCCAACCAGGCGTACCACGATCAGGTGAAGATGCCCTACTCCAAGATCAAGGCGAACATCGCCGAGGTCTTGAAGGCCGAGGGTTACATCGCCACCTGGTCGGTCGAGGAGCCCGAGGAGGGCGCCGTCGGCAAGCGACTGGTCGTCGAGCTGAAGTATGGCCAGAACCGCGAGCGGAGCCTGGCCGGCATCAAGCGCGTGTCCAAGCCCGGTCTCCGGGTGTACGCCAAGTCGGACGGGCTCCCGCGGGTGCTCGGTGGGCTGGGCGTGGCGATCATTTCGACGTCCCAGGGGCTGCTGACCGACCGGCAGGCCCGCAAGCGGAGTGTTGGCGGGGAAGTCCTCGCCTTCGTCTGGTAACGGGAGACAGGTAGAAATGTCGCGAATTGGACGTAAGTCGATCCCGGTACCAGCCGGCGTCGACATCACGATCGACGGGCAGACCATCAAGGTCAAGGGCCCCAAGGGTCAGCTCCAGCACACCCTCGCCGAGCCGATCACGGTCGAGCGGGCCGAGGATGGGCAGCTGAGCGTCAACCGGCCGAACGACGAGCGCAAGGCCAAGGAACTCCACGGCCTGAGCCGTACGCTGGTTGCCAACATGATCGTCGGGGTCACCGAGGGCTACCGCAAGAGCCTGGAGATCGCCGGCACCGGTTACCGGGTCACCGCCAAGGGTTCGGACCTCGAGTTCGCGCTCGGGTTCTCGCACCCGGTGGTCGTCCCCGCCCCGGCGGGCATCACCTTCACGGTGGAGCGGCCGACTCTGTTCCACGTGGCTGGCATCGACAAGCAGCAGGTCGGTGAGGTCGCCGCCAACATCCGGAAGATCCGCCCGCCGGAGCCCTACAAGGGCAAGGGCGTCAAGTACCAGGGCGAGGTCATCCGCCGCAAGGCTGGAAAGGCAGGTAAGAAGTGAGCGCCACGCTGCTCAAGCGCCGCCGCGGTGTCGCCGCCAAGCGCGCCGTTGGGCGTGCGCGTCGACACTTCCGCGTCCGCAAGAACGTCAGCGGTACGGCCGAGCGTCCGCGCCTGGTCGTCACCCGCTCGCTGCGGCACATGGTCGCCCAGATCGTCGACGACACCAAGGGTCACACCCTGGCGTCGGCGTCGACCCTGGACGCCTCGCTGCGCGGTGCGGAGGGCGACAAGAGCGCCCTGGCTGGCAAGGTGGGCGCGCTGCTCGCCGAGCGGGCCAAGGCCGCCGGCGTCTCCAAGGTCGTCTTCGACCGCGGCGGCAACCGGTACGCGGGGCGAGTCGCCGCGCTTGCCGACGCCGCCCGCGAAGCCGGGCTCGAGTTCTAACAACCCCGTCACGAGAGAGAAGGAAGGCTGCTGATGCCAGGTCAACAGCGCCGTGGCGGCGGGTCCGGTGGCAACGAGGGTGGTCGCCGCGACAACCGCCGTGAGGGCGGCCGCGGAAACGCGCCCGTCGAGAAGACCCCGCACCTTGAGCGGGTCGTCGCGATCAACCGCGTCGCCAAGGTCGTGAAGGGTGGTCGTCGCTTCAGCTTCACCGCCCTGGTGATCGTGGGCGACGGCGACGGCACGGTCGGCGTGGGCTACGGAAAGGCCAAGGAGGTGCCCGCGGCCATCGCCAAGGGTGTCGAGGAGGCCAAGAAGCACTTCTTCAAGGTCCCGCGGATCGGTCAGTCGATCCCGCACCCGGTGACGGGTGAGGACGCCGCTGGTGTGGTGCTGCTCAAGCCGGCCTCGGCCGGTACGGGTGTCATCGCCGGTGGACCGGTGCGTGCCGTGCTGGAGTGCGCTGGGATCCACGACGTGCTCTCCAAGAGCCTCGGTTCGTCGAACCCGATCAACATCGTGCACGCCACCGTGGCGGCCCTGAAGGGGCTTGAGTCCCCCGAGCAGGTCGCGGCGCGTCGTGGTCTGCCGGTGGAGGACGTCGCGCCGGCCGCCATGCTGGCGTCGCGTGCGGGGGTGGCGAACTGATGGCACGCCTGAAGGTCACCCAGCTCCGGTCCGGTATCGGGACCAAGCACAACCAGCGTGAGTCGCTGCGTTCGCTCGGTCTCAAGCGGATCAACGACGTGGTGGTCAAGGAGGACCGGCCCGAGATCCGCGGCATGATCTTCACTGTGAGCCACCTCGTGAAGGTCGAGGAGGTCGAGTAATGACGATCAAGGTGCATCACCTGCGCCCGGCGCCCGGTTCCAAGACCGCGAAGACCCGTGTGGGTCGCGGTGAGGGTTCCAAGGGCAAGACCGCTGGTCGCGGTACCAAGGGCTCCAAGGCCCGCAAGAACATCTCGGCGGCGTTCGAGGGTGGGCAGATGCCCATCCACATGCGCCTGCCGAAGATGAAGGGCTTCAAGAACAAGTTCAAGGTGGTCTTCCAGGTTGTCAACCTGGACCGACTCGCTGAGCTGTTCCCGAATGGTGGTCAGGTCGGCCCGCTGGAGCTCGTTGAGTCCGGCGCGGTCCGCAAGGGTCACCCGGTCAAGGTCCTCGGTACCGGGGATCTCGGCGGTGTGGCGCTCCAGGTGTCCGCGCACGCGTTCAGTGCGTCGGCCAAGGAGAAGATCGCTGCCGCCGGTGGCTCCGCCACCGAGCTGTAAGGCGTACGACCATGGCGCCCGTCCAGTTGAGAGCAACTGGCGGGCGCCATGGTCTGCCTGGGCCGTGAGCGCCCGGTAACATCGGAATCGATTTATGTAGTCGGGCACATCTGCCCGGACCGGGGTGAGGCTGTTAGAGTCCCATCCCAGCCATGGATTGCGGGCACTCGCCCGTGATCCACCCCGACCCGCCAGGGATCACCGGCGGCCCGCCTCGCGCAGGAGGAAGAAGTTGCTGTCCGCCTTTCTCAGTGCGTTCCGTACGCCTGACCTGCGCAAGAAGCTGCTGTTCACAGTAGGCATCATCGCGGTCTACCGGCTGGGTGCAACGCTCCCCAGCCCGGGCGTCTCGTACGGCAACGTGCAGAAGTGCCTCGACACCATCCAGGGTGACACCACCGGGGTGGTGAACCTTCTCAACCTCTTCTCCGGCGGAGCGCTGCTGCAGCTCTCGGTCTTCGCGCTGGGCATCATGCCCTACATCACCGCGTCGATCATCTTGCAGCTGCTGACCGTCGTGATCCCCCGCCTGGAGCAGCTCCGCAAGGAGGGCCAGGCCGGTCAGGCGAAGATCACCCAGTACACCCGCTACCTGACCCTCGGCCTCGGTGTGCTTCAGGCCTCGGCGTTCGTGGCGCTGGCCCGCTCGGGCCAGCTGTTCCAGAACCGCTGCGACCAGTTCCCGATCATCCCCACCGGCACCGGCATCCCGGACTGGCTGACCCTGACCATCCTGGTGATGACGATGACCGCCGGCACCGGCATGGTCATGTGGCTCGGTGAGCTGATCACCGACCGCGGCGTCGGCAACGGCATGTCCGTCCTGATCTTCACCTCGATCGCGGCGCGGCTGCCCAGCGAGGGCTGGCAGATCAAGACCAGCAAGGGCTGGGACATGTTCGCCCTGGTCATCGCGCTGGTCCTGGTGGTCATCACCGCTGTCACCTTCATCGAGCAGTCGCAGCGCCGGATCCCGGTGCAGTACGCCAAGCGGATGATCGGCCGGCGGATGTACGGCGGCACCTCGACCTACATCCCGCTCAAGGTCAACCAGGCGGGTGTGATCCCGGTCATCTTCGGGTCGTCGCTGCTCTACCTGCCGCAGTTGGCGCTGCAGTTCTTCGACCAGACCGACCCGGGCAAGACCCAGTCGTGGATCCAGAACAACCTGGTCAACCCGAGCAGCCCGATCTACATCGCGGTCTACTTCCTGCTGATCATCTTCTTCACGTACTTCTACGTCTCGATCACGTTCAACCCGACCGAGGTCGCGGACAACATGAAGAAGTACGGCGGGTTCGTGCCGGGTATCCGCCCGGGCAAGCCGACCGCCGACTACCTGGACTTCATCCTCAGCCGGATCACCCTGCCGGGCGCGCTCTACCTCGGCATCATCTCGATCCTGCCGAACTTCTTCTTCATCTGGCTGGACAACCAGCAGTACCAGAACTTCCCGTTCGGCGGCACCGCTGTGCTCATCATGGTCGGCGTCGGTCTGGAGACCGTGAAGCAGATCGAGAGCCAACTCATGCAGCGGAACTACGAAGGGTTCCTGCGGTAGATGAGACTCGTTCTGGTTGGCCCGCCGGGCGCGGGCAAGGGCACGCAGGCCGAGTTCATCGCCGCGCACCTCTCGGTGCCGAAGATTTCGACCGGAGACATCTTCCGGTCGAACGTCACCCAGGGCACGCCGCTCGGTGTCGAGGCGAAGCGGTACATGGATGCGGGCGAGCTGGTTCCGGACGAGGTCACCATCAACATGGTCCGGGACCGGCTGGCCGAGCCCGACGCCAGCGAGGGTTTCCTGCTCGACGGCTTCCCGCGGACGACTCCGCAGGCTGCCGCTCTGGACAAGCTCCTGGCCGATCTGGGCACCGCCCTGGATCTGGTCCTGGAGCTGGTCGTCGACGACGACGAGGTGATCCGGCGGCTCTCCGGCAGGCGCACCTGCCGGGGCTGCGGCAAGATCTGGCACGTCGAGTTCGACGCCACCACCCGGCCTGGCATCTGTGACCGCTGCGGCGCCGAGCTGTTCCAGCGCGACGACGACAAGCCGGAGACGATCGCCACGCGGCTCCGCGAATACAGCGAGAAGACCGCACCCCTGGTCGACTACTACGGCGCTCAGGGCAAGCTGGTCGGGATCGACGCCACCGGGCCGGTGGAGGACGTCACCACCCGGGCCATCGACGCGCTGCGGTCGTACGGCGGCTGAGGTCCGGCCGGGCCACGGCGGATAGAGTGCGAACAGCGGGGTACGCGTTATGTGCCCCGCTGTTCGGCAACGAAAGGTAACCGCTCCATGCGTCGTCCCCAGCTGGACATCCAGCTGAAGACCCCTGACCAGATCGAGAAGATGCGGGCCGCCGGGCTGGTGGTGGCCGAGGCGTTGCGTCGGATGCGGGAGGCTGTCGCCCCCGGTGTGAGCACCGCCGATCTGGACGCCATCGCGGAGGCGACCATCCGTGAGGCGGGCGGTGTTCCGTCGTTCAAGGGCTACCACGGCTTTCCGGCGTCGATCTGCTCCTCGGTCAACGAGCAGATCGTGCACGCCATCCCGTCGCCCAAGCAGGTGCTCCAGGCCGGTGACCTGATCTCCATCGACTGCGGCGCGGTGCTGGACGGGTGGCACGGCGACTCCGCGATCACGGTCGGGGTCGGTGACGTCGACCCGGCGCTGTTGAAGATGGCCGAGGTCGCTGAGGACGCCATGTGGGCCGGTATCGCCGCCGCTGCGCGTGGTGCGGCCAGCGGCAAGGGACGCCTCACCGACATCTCGCACGCGGTGGAGACCGCTGTCCGCAAGGGCGGCCGGTACGGCATCGTCGACGGCTACGGCGGGCACGGCATCGGCACCGAGATGCACCAGGACCCGCACGTGCTCAATCACGGTCGGCCGGGCAAGGGTCCGCGACTGGTTACCGGGATGGCCCTGGCCATCGAGCCGATGATCACCATGGCGTCCCCGCGTACCGTCGAGTTGGCCGACGGGTGGACGGTCGTCACCCGGGACGGCTCTGTCGCCGCGCACGTCGAGCACTCGATGGCGCTGCTGCCGGACGGCGTCTGGGTGCTCACCGCGTTCGACGGTGGCCGGGCCCGCCTGGGCGACCTGGTGACCGCCCGCCAACCCGCGGCCACAAAGACTCTCTAGTCCGATCCCGGCCCCGCGTCGCGCCGTTGATCATGAAGTTTCAGCTCCGACACGCCGGTGGGGCGGGCAACAACTTCATGATCGACCGCTGTCGGGGGGCGGGCGGGAGTGGCGCGACGGTGGCATGCTTGCCGGCATGGACGGGCGCGACGGGATGCGAGCTGCGGACTCGGACCGTGCGGCGGTGGCTGACCGGTTACGGGTCGCCCTCGACGAGGGCCGACTGGATCTGCACGAGTACGACGAGCGGTTGCAGCAGGCCTACGCGGCACGCACGTACGCCGACCTCGAGGGTCTGCTGACCGACCTGCCGCCGGTGACGCCGGCGCAGCGGTCGGGCCTGGCGCCGGTCGCCGGGTCGACGATGAGCCCGCTGGGTGACCAGCTCGATCCGGCCGTCAGCAGGGGCGTGACCGCCCGCTGGTTGGCCGAGGTGTGGTTCCCGTACCTGCGGGTGATCGCCGTCGTGGTGACCATCTGGGCGGTGACGTCGTTGCTCAGCAAGCACCTGCTCTACTTCTGGCCGGCCTGGGTCGCCGGGCCGTGGGGCGCGGTGCTGGTGGTCCGCACGGTCAGCGGGCTGGCTGCGAAGGAGCCCCAGCGCCAGGCCGTCAAGCGCCAACGCCGCCGGGAGCGCAGGCAGGCAAAGCGCGCCCTCAAACCCGACAACGACGAACCAACCCCCTGAACCCCACCAACTCCAACCCGCGGGCCGGACTCCCCGCGATTCGTTGATCATGAAGTTGTTGCCGCCGAGTACGGCGTGTCGTGACAACAACTTCATGATCAACAGGGCTGAGGGTCGACTCGCGCGGGTTGGTGGGTGGCCGGTTTGGCGGGGGACCGCAGGCCGGCGTACACTTTCAGATCGGCGCACAGCGTCCACTCCGGCATGCCCACCCTGCGCTTCGGTGGGAGCTGGAGCCGCGGCTGGCGCGGGCTTCTGATTCTGGTCAGATTTCCGTGTAAGACGTTGTGGGCCGCCCGGTGCAATCGACGTCAGGACAGCGGAGGACATGCCGAAAAAAGACGGAGCCATTGAGATCGAGGGTCGGGTCATCGAGCCCCTGCCGAACGCCATGTTCCGGGTGGAGCTCGCGAACGGCCACAAGGTGTTGGCTCACATCAGCGGGAAGATGCGGCAGCACTACATCCGTATCCTTCCGGAGGACCGGGTCGTCGTCGAACTCTCGCCGTACGACCTGACCCGCGGGCGCATCGTCTACCGCTACAAGTAGTCCTGACGACGGCCGGGAAGTCCCGTGTCCGTCTTCGACGTCCGGTGCCGCGCAGAGCGCGTAACCGGGCCAGATGGGAAGTAAGGCAACCGTGAAGGTCAAGCCGAGCGTCAAGAGGATCTGCAACAAGTGCCGGGTTATCCGCCGGCACGGCCGGGTCATGGTCATCTGCAGCGACCCGCGCCACAAGCAGCGCCAGGGCTGACTCAGCCCGTCCGGCCGGAGCACGGCCGGGTGGCGTTGGTCCAGGCAGATCCCCAGCGACACACACATCACACATGCTCGTCCCAGCCGCGAGCGGTACGCCAGACGTACCTCTGCGTGGCTGACCCCCGGTCGGAGGCCGGGGCCCGCTCGGGCAGCGACCGATCCCGGTCGCCGGCGCTCATCGCGTCGGAAAGACGGGACGGCCGGTAGCGGGGTGGGACGGGTCCACACCTCCGCCACACATCACGAGGAGTACGCCCGCACATGGCACGTCTAGTCGGCGTGGATCTCCCCCGCGAAAAGCGGTTGGAGATCGCGCTCACCTACATCTTCGGGGTCGGTCGCACCCGCGCCCTGGAGACACTCGCCGCCACCGGCATCTCGCCGGACAAGCGCGCTCGGGACCTCACGGACGAGGAGCTCGTGCAGCTCCGCGACCACATCGAGGGCAACTACAAGGTTGAAGGCGACCTGCGCCGCGAGGTCGCCGCTGACATCCGCCGCAAGGTTGAGATCGGCTGCTACGCCGGCATCCGGCACCGCCGGGGTCTGCCCGTGCGTGGCCAGCGGACCAAGACCAACGCCCGGACCCGCAAGGGCCCGAAGCGGACCGTCGCCGGCAAGAAGAAGCCCGGCAAGAAGTAGTTCTTAACCGGATGACGGGATCGGCCGCCGCCGAGGCGGGTCAGGTCGCAACCCAGTCCGGAAAGTCAACTAGGAGCGCACAGACTTATGCCACCGAAGGCTCGTGCCGGAGCCGCTGTAAAGAAGGTCCGGCGCAAGGAACGCAAGAACGTCGCCCACGGGCAGGCGCACATCAAGAGCACGTTCAACAACACCATCGTGTCCATCACGGACCCGACCGGTGCGGTCATCTCCTGGGCCTCCGCTGGCCAGGTCGGCTTCAAGGGCTCCCGCAAGTCGACTCCGTTCGCTGCGCAGCTGGCCGCCGAGGCTGCCGCGCGTCGCGCCATGGAGCACGGCATGCGCAAGGTCGACGTGTTCGTCAAGGGCCCCGGCTCCGGCCGGGAAACCGCCATCCGTTCGCTGCAGGCAGTGGGCCTCGAGGTCGGGCAGATCGCCGACGTCACCCCGCAGCCGCACAACGGGTGCCGTCCGCCGAAGCGTCGCCGGGTCTGAGAGGTAGAGAGAGATGGCTCGTTACACCGGTGCAGACTGCCGCCGTTGCCGGCGGGAGAAGATGAAGCTGTTCCTCAAGGGCAGCAAGTGCGATGGTCCGAAGTGCCCGTTCGAGTCCCGGCCGTTCCCGCCCGGGCAGCACGGCCGCGGCCGCACGAAGGAGACGGAGTACCTGCTCCAGCTCCGCGAGAAGCAGAAGGCCCGTCGGGTTTACGGCGTGCTGGAGAAGCAGTTCCGCGGTTACTACGAGGAAGCCGTTGGCAAGCAGGCCAAGACCGGTGAGGTCCTCCTGCAGATCCTCGAGTCGCGGCTGGACAACGTCGTTTACCGGGCCGGTTTCGCCCACTCGCGGGACATGGCCCGCCAGCTGGTCAAGCACGGTCACTTCACGGTGAACGGCAAGAAGGTCGACATCCCGTCGTACCGCGTCAAGGAGCACGACATCATCGAGGTTCGGGGCAAGAGCAAGGAGCTCACCCCGTTCATCGTCGCGCAGGCTCAGGCCGGCTCGAAGACGGTTCCGGCGTGGCTTGAGGCCATCCCGAGCCAGATGAAGGTGCTCGTGCACTCCCTCCCGGCCCGGCAGGTCATCGACACGCAGGTCCAGGAGCAGTTGATCGTCGAGCTCTACTCCAAGTAGTCCGAGCTCGTTCGGTGGCCCGCCCTTCGGGGCGGGCCACCGGAACAGTTTGTGTCGTGGGCGTCAAATAGCGGGCGTCCCGGAAGAGAAGAGAAAAGATGCTCATCAGCCAGCGACCCTCCCTCTCCGAGGAGTCGATCAACGAGACCCGTTCCCGGTTCGCCATCGAGCCGTTGGAGCCGGGCTTCGGCTACACCCTGGGTAACTCGCTGCGGCGTACGCTGCTGTCGTCGATCCCGGGCGCGGCCGTCACCTCGATCAAGATCGACGGTGTGCTGCACGAGTTCACCACGATCCCCGGTGTCAAGGAGGACGTGGTCGAGCTCGTCATGAACATCAAGGAGCTGTGCGTCAGCTCCGAGCACGACGAGCCGGTCAGCATGTACCTGCGTAAGCAGGGCCCGGGCGATGTGACCGCGGGCGACATCCAGCCCCCGGCCGGCGTCTCGGTGCACAACCCGGATCTCAAGCTCGCCACCCTGAACGGCAAGGGCCGGCTCGACATGGAGCTGACCGTCGAGCGGGGCCGGGGCTACGTGACGGCGGCGCAGAACAAGCAGTCCGGCGCGGAGATCGGCCGGATCCCGGTCGACTCGATCTACTCGCCGGTGCTGAAGGTGACCTACCGCGTCGAGGCGACCCGTGTCGAGCAGCGCACCGACTTCGACCGGCTGATCATCGACGTCGAGACCAAGCCGTCGATGGGTCCGCGTACCGCGCTGGCCTCCGCCGGTTCGACGCTGGTGGAGCTGTTCGGGCTCGCCCGGGAGCTGGACGAGACCGCCGAGGGCATCGACATCGGGCCGTCCCCGCAGGACGCCCAGCTGGCGGCGGACCTCGCTCTGCCGATCGAGGAGCTGGACCTCACCGTCCGCTCCTACAACTGCCTCAAGCGCGAGGGCATCAACTCCGTTGGTGAGCTCATCGGGCGTACCGAGGCCGACCTCCTCGACATTCGCAACTTCGGTCAGAAGTCGATCGACGAGGTCAAGATGAAGCTCGCCGGGATGGGTCTCGGGCTGAAGGACTCGGCTCCGAACTTCGACCCGGCGCACGTCGTGGACACCTTCGGCGAGGCCGACTACGACACCGACGACTACCGCGAGACCGAGCAGCTCTAGTCCGCGCTGCCGCCACAACTGAGGAGCACCAAAAATGCCCACGCCCACCAAGGGCCCCCGCCTCGGCGGCAGCCCCTCGCACGAGCGGCTGATGCTGGCCAACCTGGCGACCGCGCTGTTCCAGCACGGGAAGATCCAGACCACCGAGACGAAGGCCCGGCGGCTGCGCCCGCTGGCCGAGCAGCTCATCACCAAGGCCAAGCGCGGTGACCTCGCCTCGCGGCGTCGGGTGCTGGGTGTCGTCAAGGACAAGGACGTGGTCTACGCCCTGTTCGACCAGATCGCGCCCCGGTACTCCAACCGCCCCGGCGGTTACACCCGGATCGTGAAGACCGGTCCGCGCAAGGGTGACAACGCGCCGATGGCCATCATCGAGCTGGTGGAGGAGCTTCAGGTCGCCGAGCCGAAGGCGAACAAGAAGACCGCCGCCCGCAAGGCCGCGCAGCAGGACAAGGTCGAGGCGCTCGCCCCGGCCGACGAGGCCCCGAAGTCGGCTCCGGCCGACCAGGACTCCGAGGCGCCGGTGTCGGCGTCCGGTGACACCGACGCCGCCCGCGAGGACAGCGACGAGGCCACCGAGAACAAGGCCTGATCAAGGGCATCGTCGGGCCCGGCACCCCATCGGGGTGCCGGGCCCGACCCGTAACAGGAGGTACGAGGTGGACGAGCGGATCCGGCTGCGGCTGGACGTCTCGTACGACGGCACCGACTTCTCCGGCTGGGCAGCCCAGCCGACCAGGCGCACCGTCGCGGGGGTGCTCGTCGAGACCCTGGACCTGGTCCTCGGCGTCGGTACCGCCACCGGGCTGACGGTCGCCGGGCGGACCGACGCGGGAGTGCACGCCACCGGTCAGGTGTGCCACGTGGACCTGCCCGTGGAGGTGTGGCGGGAGCACGAGGGGCGGCTGTTGCGTCGTCTGGCCCGGCTGCTCCCCACCGACGTGCGGGTACGGGCGATTACCGAGGTGCCGGCCGACTTCGACGCCCGGTTCTCGGCCACCTTCCGACGCTACGAGTACCGGGTCACCGACGCGCCCTTCGGCGCCGAGCCGTTGCGCCGCCACGAGGTGCTGGCCTGGCCGAAGCCGTTGGACCTGGCCGCGCTGAACGCCGCCGCCACCGGGCTGGTGGGGGAGCACGACTTCGCCGCGTACTGCCGGCGCAAGGAGCACGCCACCACACTGCGCGAGGTGACCCGGCTGGACTGGCGTCGCGACCCGGACGACATCCTGGTCGCCACGGTGCAGGCGGACGCGTTCTGTCAGGCGATGGTGCGCAGCCTGGTGGGAGCCATGCTGGTGGCCGGCGACGGCCGCCGCCCGGTCGAGTGGCCGGGAACTCTGCTCACCCAGCGGGAGCGGTCCAGCGAGGTGACGGTGGCCCCCGCGCGCGGGCTGACCCTGGTCGCCGTCGGCTACCCGGCCGATCCGGCCGAGTACGCCCAACGGGCGACCCTCACCCGCCGGTTGCGGGTCCCGATCGAGGGTTGACCGTCCGCACTGTCAGTCGCCGGGCAGATCGCCCTGGTTGGCGTTGCTGCCGGTAGGTGCCGCCGTCGGTTGCGAGGCGGTGCCGCCGTCGGCCCGGCTCTGGAGTACGCCCCGGCTGAGGTGCAACTCGATCATGTCGAACAGGATCTCGCGGACCTTGGCGTCTCCCGCCTTGACCGCTGTGCCGTCCTTGCGGACCACCAGCGCGTACGCCAGGTAGTGGCCACGGACCTGCCAGCCGACGCGTGCCGGGGCGTTGGCCAGGACATCGGTGCCGTCGCCGTCGTTCCCGGTGAGGCCACGGAAACGGCCCTGCCGCTCGTCGAGAAGTTGCCGGAGCCGGTCTCGGGCTCGTTCCGCGCTGACCTTGTCGGTGAGGTTGAACAGGCCGGCGGTGACCAGGTGGCTGTCGTCGGGCGTACTCAGGGTGGCCCGGACGATCTGGTTGCAGCCGAGCCGGACCAGCAGGTCGGCGACCTCGTCGGTGGCGGCGACGGCGCAACTGCCGCTGGACTGTGTCTTGAGCACCTGGTAGCTCGGCTGGCCGTCGGTGAGCTTCAGTTCCTTGCCGGGGAAGAGTTCCTTGGCGGTGAGCGGGGCCTGGTCGGTGTCCCGGGAGTCGAGCGCCAGCCGTTCCGCCGACGCCGACGTCGGGGCGGCGTTCGGCTGGTTCGTCGGGTTGCTCTGCGGCTGCTCGCCGCGGTCGATGAGCAGCGCGGCGGCGCCGAGGCCACAGAGGGCGAGCAGCACCAGGACGGCTGCGCCGCCGATCAGCGCCTGCCACAGTCGACCGCCGCCGCGCCGGGCGGGCGGCTCAGCCGCCGTCGCCGAGGTGTAGATCTGGCTGCGCGGCGGTGCGGGTGGGATGTCGGCGCGTGTCGGCACTGCCTGCGGCGCATCGGCGTGGGCGGCCGGCCCGAGCTGCGGCACCTCGGTACGAGCCGGTGCCGGCTGCGACGAGGGCAGCGAGAGCTGGTTCGGGCGGGGCAGCGACGGCGTGGGGAAGCGTGACGGAGAGGGCCCGGCCGCCGGGGGCGGACCGGCGCCGAGCACCGACAGGTCGGACCCGGGCTCCGGGTACTCCTCGAAAGCGTCCTCATCGGACTGGTACCGATACACCATGTCACCCAGAGTAGGAGTCATTGTCCCTTTAGGTGGTAATTTCGGGGAAATGTACGTGTGGGCCGCGTCAGGTCCGTCCCAGACCGGTGCGAGAATTGTCGGGTGACCGGCGACCACTACTTCACCGCTCAGCCCACCAGCGACGCCCCGGCGCGCGAGGTCGAGTTCACCGTCGCCGACCGCGACTACCGGCTCACCTCGGCCGGCGGGGTGTTCTCCGCCAGCCGGCTCGACCCGGGCACCGCGGTGCTGCTGCGCAAGGCCGAGCTGCCCGCCGACGACACCACCGGTGACCTGCTCGACCTCGGCTGCGGGTTCGGGCCGATCAGCTGCGTGCTAGCCGACCTCGCGCCCAGCAGCACCATCTGGGCCGTCGACGTCAACGCCCGGGCCCGCGAACTGACCGCCGCCAACGCGGCTCGGGTCGGTGCCGCCGACCGGGTCCGGGTCAGCGCGCCGGACGACGTTCCGGACGACATCCGCTTCGCCCAGATCTGGTCGAACCCGCCCATCCGGATCGGCAAGGACGGGCTGCACGACCTGTTGCTGCGCTGGCTGCCCCGACTCGCCCCGGACGGCGTCGGCTGGTTGGTCGTCGCCCGACACCTCGGCGGCGACTCGCTGCAACGCTGGCTCACCGAGCAGAGCTGGCAGGTCGAGCGGTACGCGAGCCAGAAAGGCTTCCGGGTGCTGCGCGTCACCCGGTAATTGGATGTACCCCCCGACCCTCACTGGGGCAGGATCCCGGCGTGGGATACGTGGACGTGGCAGCGGTCGGGCACATCCTGCCCGACGGTCGGGAACTCTTCGCCGACGTGTCGTTCCGGGTCGGGGAGGGCAGCAAGGTCGCCCTGGTCGGGCCGAACGGCGCGGGAAAGACGACGCTGCTGAGGATGGTCGCCGGCGACCTGCCGGTGCGCAGCGGCGTCGTCGCGCGGGCCGGCGGGCTGGGTGTGATGCGCCAGTTCATCGGCATGATCGGCGACGAGTCGACAGTCGCCGACCTGGCGTTGTCGCTGGCCCCGCCGGCGCTTCGCGACGCCGGCCGGCGGCTCGGCGAGACCGAGGCGGCCATGCGGGCGGCCGAGGCCCACGGCAAGTTCAGCAACGCCGCGGGCAAGGCCCAGCTGGCGTACGCCGATGCGCTCGGCGCCTGGGGCGAGGCCGGCGGGTACGACGCCGAAGTGCTCTTCGACACCGTCGCGACCATCGTGCTCGGTAAGCCGTGGGACGCCGTACGGGACCGTCCGGTGCGTACCCTCTCCGGCGGCCAGCAGAAGCGCTTCGCCCTGGAGTTGCTGCTGCGCGGCCCGGACGAGGTGTTGCTGCTCGACGAACCTGACAACTTCCTCGACGTGCCCGGCAAACGCTGGCTGGAGGCGCGACTGCGCGAGTCGACGAAGTCGGTGCTCTACGTCTCGCACGACCGCGAGCTGCTGGCCCAGAGCGCCGACCGGGTGGTCGCCGTCGAGGGTGGCAGTGCCTGGGTGCACCCGGGCGGCTTCGCCAGCTGGTATGAGGCTCGGGTGGCTCGGCACGCCCGCCTCGACGAGCTGCGCCGGCGCTGGGACGAGGAGCACCAGAAGCTGCGCGAGCTGATGCTGATGTACAAGCAGAAGGCCGCGTACAACGACGGGTTGGCCTCGCGTTACCAGGCCGCGCAGACCCGGTTGCGCAAGTTCGAGGAGGCAGGGCCGCCGCCCGTACCCCCGAAGGACCAGGACATCCGGATGCGGCTCAGCGGCGGGCGGACCGGCAAGCGCGCGGTGGTCTGCGAGCAGCTGGAGCTCGACGGCCTGACATTCCCCTTCGACCTGGAGATCTGGTACGGCGACCGGGTGGCGGTGCTCGGTGCCAACGGCACCGGCAAGTCGCACTTCCTGCGGCTGCTGGCCCGCGGCGGCACCGACCCGGACCCGGCGAACGGCCCGGTCGACGGCGCGGGCGCGCTCGCTCCGGTGATGCACGAGGGGTCGGCCCGCCTCGGTGCCCGGGTCCGCCCCGGGCACTTCTCCCAGACTCACGACCGGCCGGAGCTGATGTCGAAGACGCTTGTCGAGATCCTGTGGCGGGGCGACGAGCACCGCACCGGGATGGACCGGCACGCGGCGATGGGTGTGCTCAGCCGCTACGAGCTGGCCGCGCAGGGCGACCAGCGCTTCGGGACGCTCTCCGGCGGGCAGCAGGCCCGGTTCCTGGTGCTGCTGTTGGAGCTGTCCGGGGCGACCCTGCTGCTGCTCGACGAGCCCACCGACAACCTCGACCTGGCCAGCGCGGAAGCTCTCGAAACGGGCCTGAACGCCTTCGAGGGAACGGTGATCGCTGTCACCCACGACCGTTGGTTCACCCGCTCCTTCGACAGGTTCGTGCTGTTCCGAGGCGACAGCGAGGTGGTGGAGACGCCGGAACCGGTCTGGGATGTCGGGTGATCCCCACCGACCTGCCCGACCGCCTGTGCGCCGTCAAGGGGGTGGTGGCCGTGGCGCTCGGCGGCAGTCGGGCGCGCGGCGAGCAGCGCCCGGACTCCGACTGGGACCTGGGTCTCTACTACCGGGGTGAGCTGGACCTGCCGGCGCTGCGTGCGGTGGCCGCGACGGTCGCCGACACCGCCGTCGCGCTCACCGCCCCCGGTGGTTGGGGCCCCTGGGTGGACGGGGGTGGCTGGCTGCGGATCGGCGGGGTCGCCGTGGACTGGATCTACCGGGACCTCGACCGGGTGCACAGCGCCTGGGCGGACTGCCGGGCCGGCCGGTACGAGGTCGGTGTGCAGGCCGGGCACCCGCTCGGGTTCTACTCGTCCGCCTACGTCGGCGAGGTGGCGTTGTGCCAGGTGCTGGCGGACCCGACCGGCCAGCTGACCGCGCTGAAGGAGCAGGCCCGGGACTATCCGCCCGCGTTGGCCGACGCGCTCGTGGCCGGCGGTTGGGAGGCCGGGTTCCTGTTGGCCGGCGCGGCCAAGGCCGCCGCAGGCGGGGACAGCGGGTACGTCGCCGGCTGCCTGTTCCGGGCGGTCGGAGTGCTCGCCCAGGTGCTGCACGCCCGGGCTGGCCACTGGTTGATCAACGAGAAGGGGATGATCGCCGCAGCGGGCCGGCTGCCGGGGGCGCCTCCGCGTTTCGCGCAGCGGGCGCAGGCACTGCTCGGTGGCGTCGGCCGCAGTCCGGCCGAGCTGGCCGCGACCGTCAACGCCGCCCGTGAGCTGGTCACCGAGGTGGTCGGCTGAGCCGCCGCCGAGGTGGCCCGCACCGAGCCGGCATAGGGTGGATCGCGTGACTGACATGACCTATCGCCGGCTGGGCGACTCCGGGCTCGTGGTGTCCGTGGTCGGCATCGGCTGCAACAACTTCGGCCGCAAGCTGGACCTCGACGGCACCCGGGCGGTGGTGGACGCGGCCCTGGACGCCGGGATCACCCTGTTCGACACCGCCGACATCTACGGCGAGCCGCAGGGCGGCTCCGAGGAACTGCTCGGGCAGGCGCTCAAGGGCCGCCGGGACGACGTGGTGGTGGCCACCAAGTTCGGCATGGACATGAACGGTCTCAACGGACCGGACTACGGCGCACGGGGTGCGCGGCGCTACATCGCCCGCGCGGTGGAGGCGTCGCTGCGCCGGCTCGGCACCGACCACATCGACCTGTACCAGATGCACGAGCCCGACCCGGGCACCCCGATCGACGAGACCCTCGCCGCCCTGGACGACCTGGTCCGTGACGGCAAGGTGCGCTACCTGGGCAACTCCAACTTCGCCGGCTGGCAGATCGCCGACGCGGACTGGGTCGCCTCGTCCAACGGCCGGTCCCGCTTCATCAGCGCACAGAACCACTACAGCCTGGTGGAGCGGTCCGTGGAGGCCGAAGTGATCCCGGCGTGTGAGCGGTTCGGCCTCGGCATGCTGCCGTTCTTCCCGCTCGCCAACGGCCTGCTCACCGGCAAGTACAAGCGGGAGGCTCAGCCGCCGGCCGGCAGCAGGCTCTCCGGTGGTGGCCGGTACGCGGAGCGGCTCGCCGCGGCCGACTGGGACACCATCGAGGCGATCGAGGCGTACGCGGCCGAGCGGGGTCTGACGATGCTCCAGGTGGCGATCGGCGGACTGGCCGCCCAGCCGGCGGTGACCTCGGTGATCGCCGGTGCCACAACGCCCGAGCAGGTGCGTGCCAACGCCGCCGCCGGCGTCTGGGAGCCCAGCGACGACGATCTGGCGGCGCTGCGCGCCATCCTCTGACGGCGCGCTGTCGCTGATCCACCCGCGTTCCGTGAAGGCGGGGCATCTGCGGTCTGCGGAAGCCCCGACTTCACGGAAGCCCCGACTTCACGGAAGCCGAGACGACACAGGGCCGGGCCGCTCGTCGCGGCCCGGCCCTGTCATGCACTGCTTTGGTCAGGTGGTGCGTCGGCGGCCGAACAGCATGGCCACCCCCATCGCGACGGCGACGAGCACGAGACCGGCCGCCGCGAGCGGCCACCAGGCGGCGCTGCCGGCGTCATCCGTCGGCGTGGTCACCGCGACCGGCGCGGGTGCCGGCGGCGACTGTGCCGCCTTCGCCTGCACCGTGGCGGTGGCCTTGCCCGCCAG
Organism: Micromonospora sp. NPDC049049; assembly: GCF_040649115.1. Lineage (NCBI taxonomy): Bacteria > Bacillati > Actinomycetota > Actinomycetes > Micromonosporales > Micromonosporaceae > Micromonospora > Micromonospora sp. NPDC049049. The sequence goes on from NZ_JBEZEX010000044.1 coordinate 35,206, forward strand.
GGGAGCGGGGGAGTTCACCGACACTTTCCACGTGCCGGTGGAGAGCACCGGGCCGCTGCTGTAGAAACCCTGCCCCTCGGGCTGCGGTTCCAGCTGCACCGGCCCGACCCGCTGCCCGTCCGGACCGGTGGCGGTGAGGACCAGCCGCACCACCTGTTCCAGCCGGCGGCCATCGGCGTAGGTGGCCTGGATGGTGACGCCCTGAGCCCCGTCGCCGGCCACAGTGAGTTTGAGCTTGTCGGCCTGCGCCGCCTGCGCCGCCTGAGCGGCCTGCGCGGCCTGCGCCGCCGGGGCGGCGGCGGACAGGGTCAGGGCCAGCCCGACGAACACGGCGGCCAACGCCTTGCGGATACCGGTCACGGACATCTCCCTTCCTACCGATGAGGGAGGCCCCTCCCCGACGCCGCAGCGCCGAGGAGGGGCCTCGTCGGATCAGAGCTGGCGACCGGGTGCCAGCCGGGTGGCGTCGCCACCAAGCCGTCCGGTGCCCTTGACCGAGTCACCGTCGTTCGCCTTGACCCCGGCCTTGCTGGCCGCGCCGCCGAGCCGAACGATCATGGCGTCGGCGTCCCGGATCAGGACGTCCCGGACCTCCGCCTCGCCCACCAGCGCGGTGTCGGAGGCGAGCGTCCGGAACGCGGTCAGCTGCCGGACAGCCGCCTTGTCGTCGCCGGCCGCCTCGGACGCACGGACAGCGTCGAGCTTGTTCGACAGCTGCTTGTGCGCCTTGGTCGAGAGCCGCCCCGTCGCCTTGAACCGGTCCAGCAGACCCTGCATGTCCCGGAACGAGGTGGTGACGAAGAACCGGACCGTCGAGGTGGTCTTGTTGCCCGCCTTGTCGGTCGCGGTCACGGTCAGCTCGTGCAGGCCGAGCGACAGGTCGTACATGGCCTGCAGGGTGCCACTGGTGTACGCCTGGCCGTCGAGCTGACCGACCACGCTCGCGATGCCCGAGCTCGGGTCAACGGCCTGCCAGGCCACCCGGACGTCCTGGCTGTCGCCGTAGAGCTGGCCGTCGGCCAGCCCGGACACCAGCAGCGTCGGCTTGGTGCCGTCGATGCGCAGCACCGCCGACTTCAGCGTCTCGACGTTGCCCGCCTTGTCCGCCGAGCGGAACAGCAGCTCGTGCTGCCCGTCGCCGGTCACCTCGATCGGCGTCGAGTACGGCGCCCACGCGCCACCGTCGAGCGACCACTCCACCGTCTTGACACCGGAACCGGCGTCGGTGGCGGCCAGCACGACCGGGATGGTCCCGTTGTGCCAACCGGCGTCGTTCGCCGGAGCGAACGTCGCCGAGGTCACCGGCGCGGTGGCGTCGATCTTGACCGAGACGGTCTTGGTCGCCTCCACGTTGCCGGCCTTGTCCGTCGAGCGGAACCGGAGCTCGTGCTCGCCGTCCCCGCTGATCGCCACCGGAGCGGTGTACGCCGTCCAGGTGGTGGACCCGTCCAGCTGGTACTCCGTGCTGCCGAGCCCGCTACCGCCGGCCTCGTCGGCACCGGTGAGCGTGATCGTCACCGGCCCGGTGTACCACCCGTCGGTCGGGGTGCCGGAAACCGCCGCAGTGGTCACCGGCGCGGTCTCGTCGGCCACCTCCGTGCTGAGCCGGAAGTAGTCGAACGAGGCGGTCTTCGACGCCGTCTGGTTGGCGCCGAGGGTGAACAGCCCGACCTTCGGGGTGGCACCCACCGCGCTGTTGGTCAGCGCCTCCAACGCGGTCCAGGTCGTGCCGTCGGCCGAGTACGACGCGGTGAACGTGTCGCCCGTGCGGGCCAGCCGCAGGTGCCACACCGCCGAGGTCAGGTTGCCCGCCTCGGGCTGCGGGTTCTGGACCGCCCCGGCGATCTCGCTGCGGAACTCGATCCGCCGCGTCACCGCCTGGCCGGCCTGGTTGTCCGCGATGAAGTCGAGCTTCAGGTAGTTGTCGTCGTCCGCCTGCACGAGCAGACCGGCCTGCTGGTACTGCTCGTTCAGCAGACTGCCGTCGACCTTCGTCTCCAGGGTCCAGTCGCCTGACGGCGCGGTCTGGAGGATGAAGTTCTTCGGCCCGGTGTTGTCGGTGCCGTAGATGTCACCGTTGGGCACGTCGATGCGCAACGAGCCATCGGTGACCCGGTAACCGTTCGGGTCCTCCCGAAGGATCGCGTCCCACCGGCACTTGTCGAGCGTGCTGCCGGTGAACTCGTCCGACGGGTCGACCGGCCCGGCCGGGGCGTCCGGCGTCACCTGGAACGAGTCGAAGGCCGCGTCGACAACAGGTGCCTCAGTGCCACCGTTGAGCGCGAAGACCCCGATCCGCGGGTTGGTGATGCCGGCGAGCGCGGCCGAACGGCCCACCGGGGTGAACGTCTGACCGTCGCCCGAGGCGGACGCGGTCAGGTTCGTCCCGTCGCTGGTGATCCGCAGGTACACGGTGTCACCGGCAGGTGCGTTGGTGGCGTCGGCGGCCTCGTTGCGAGGAGTCGCCGCCGTCTCCCGGATGAACTCCACCCGACGGCTGCCGTTGTACAGCAGGTCCACCTTGGCGTAGTTGTCGTCGTCGCCGTACACCAGCAGACCTGCCTGCTGGTAGTTGGCCGTCACCGGCAGGGTGACCTTGGTGGTCATCTCCCACGCGCCGGTCGGGGCCGCCTGGAGCACCAGGTTCGTGGCGTCGTTGCGAGCGCCGTAGAGGTCACCAACGCCAGTGGGCAGCCGGAGCGCGCCGCCACTGAGCGAGTAGAGCTGGTTCTCCCGGATCACGCTGGTCCAGCGGGCCTTGTCGAGGCTGTTGCCGTTGAAGTCGTCCGAACGCGCCCCGAAGCAGGACGTGTCCGGAGCGTCGACCCGCACCGGCACCGTGGCGTACGACTTGGCGCCCTTGCTGTCGGTCACCGTGAGGGTGGCCGTGAAGGTGCCCGCGGTGGTGTAGGTGTGGCTGGCGTCCAGGGTGGTCGCCGTGCCTCCGTCACCGAAGTCCCAGGCGTACGTCAGCGGGGTGTCGCCCTCGGCGTCGGTGGCCGTGCCGTCGAAGGCGGCGGTGACCGGTGCGGTGCCGGTGCCCGGGGTGGCGGTGGCGCTGACCACCGGCGGCCCGTTCTCGGTGACACCGCGGCCGACGAAGTCCATCCAGTTGACGTTGAACAGCGAACCACTTCCGCCGTTCGGATCGCGCGCCAGGAAGTACAGCGAGCCGCTCGCGGCACCGGTGACCGGCGCGCTCACGTCCGTGTACGTCTGCCACGCCCCGGTCGACGGTACGACGGCCGTGGCGACCACCGGTCCGTCGACAGCACCGGCGCGCACCTCGATCCGACCGCCAGCGGCGGCGGAGGCGGCGCGGAACCGGATCTCGGTGATGTTGGTCAGGTTCGCCGGGGCGACCGACCACCAGTCACCGTCCTCGATGAAGGCGATGCTCTGGCCGCCACCGGCGGTGTCGGCGCCGGCCTCGCGCTGCACGCCGGGGTCTCCACCACCGGTGCTCACCGGGGCGCGCCCGGTGGCGGTGAAGTACTCGGCCTGCTTCTGCTTCGGCTGGAGGACCTCGATCTGCCGGCCGGTCAGGGCACCGGAGCCACCGGCACCACCCTCGTCGGTGTAGGTGGCCTCGAAGACCGCGAAGACGTTCGCCTCGGCGCCGTGCCCGGAGGCGAGCGACGTCTGGACGGTGCCGGTGCAGCCGGTGTGCTGCTCCAGCGGGTGGGCGTGCTCGTCGTGACCGAGCAGCACCTGCAGCCCGACCCGGGCGCAGTCGATCTCCCCGTCCTCGGGGTCGGTCACCTTGATGGTGTACCGGACCTGGTCACCCCAGTTGAAGAACCCGCCGTCCGGCGGGAACTCGATGGTGACCGTCGGCGCGGTGTTGCCGACCGTCACCGGCACGTTCGCTACCGCGGTCCGACCCTTGGGGTTGGTGACGGTGAGCTGGGCGGTGTAGTTGCCCGCCGTGGCGTACGTGTGGGTCGGGTTGGCCTCGGTCGAGGTCTGCCCGTCGCCGAACGTCCAGGCGTAGGTGAGCGTGCCACCGTCCGGGTCCCGGGAGCCGGCGCTGGAGAACGTGACGGCCAACGGCGCCGGACCCGAGGTCGGGTTGGCGGACGCCGCCGCGATGGGCGCACGGTCACCGGCGGTGTAGTCGATCCGGTAGACGCCGGAGTTGTCGTTGTTGCCACCGAAGCCGCTGCCCCACTCGATCAGGTACAGCGCGCCGTCCGGGCCGAACTCGAAGTCCATCGGCCGGATCATGCTCATGCCGGTGAGCAGCTGGTTGATGTCCACCAACGACTTGCCGTCGGGGGTCACCTGCATGGTGTACATCTTGTTCTGGTTCCACTCACCGAGCAGAGCCTTGCCGTCGTAGTACGCCGGCCACTTGCGGTTCGAGTTCAGGTCGGCGTCGTAACGGTAGACCGGGCCACCCATCGGGGCGCCGCCGCCGCCGATCTCCGGGTAGCGCGCGTCACCGGCGTACCCGTAGTCGACGGTCGCCGGGACCACCGGCGGGAGGTTGGTCAGGCCGGTGTTGTTCGGCGAGTTGTTGACCGGTGCGGCACAGTCGAACTTCGGGCCACTCGGACCGGACGGGAACGTGTAGTCGTTGTACGCCTCGTTCGTGCCCGTGCAGTACGGCCAGCCGTAGTTGCCCGGGGTGACGATGTTCCACTCGACCAGACCGCGGGGGCCACGGTTCGGGTTGTCGGTGTTGGCGTCCGGCCCGTAGTCGCCGACGTACAGCGTGTTGGTCTTCGGGTCGGTGCCGATCCGGAACGGGTTGCGGAAGCCCATCGCGTAGATCTCGGGACGGGTCTTCTCGGTGCCAGCCGCGAAGAGGTTGCCGGCCGGAACCGTGTAGGTGCCGTCGTCCTCCGGGTGGATCCGGATCACCTTGCCGCGCAGGTCGTTGGTGTTCGCGGAGGTGCGCTGCGCGTCGTAGTCCTGGCGGCCCGCCCGCTCGTCGAGTGGCGAGTACGAGTTCGACTCGAACGGGTTGGTGTTGTCACCGGTGGCCAGGTAGAGGTTGCCGTCGCCGTCGAAGGTCATGCTGCCGCCGGCGTGGCAGCAGGTGTTGCGCTGGGTGTCGACCCGGAGCACCTGCTTCTCGCTGGCCAGGCTGATGGTGTCGCCGGTGACCGTGAAGCGGGACAGCAGGTTGCGGGTGACCCCGTCGTTCGGGGCGTAGTACAGGTACACCCAGTTGTTCGTGGCGAAGTCCGGGTCGAGCCGGATGCCGATGAGGCCGTCCTCGTTGCCGGTGAAGACGTCCAGGTCGACGGCGGTGACGGTGTTGCCGGTGTCCGGCTTCACGATCTGCACGCGACCGTCACGCTCGATGTAGAAGACCCGCCCGTCGGGGGCGATGTCCAGCTCCATCGGGTTGCTGGTGTTGCTGTCCAGCGTGACCTTCTCGAAGTTCGAGGTCTTCGAGGCGCCGCAGTCGGCGTTCTCGACGCCGGCCGCGGTGCGGATGCCGCCGAGCAGGTGGGACAGGAACTCGGGCTCGGCGTACGACTCCCGGGTGTGGCCCAGACCGGTGTACCAGGAGCGGCCACCGTCGTAGTCCTGACACCAGGCGACCGGGTGGTCCGCACCCATCGCGCCGGCGCCGGGGGTGTAGCTCTTCTCGTCCAGGCTGGCCAGCACGTGCACGTCCGGCCGGGGGTTGCTCTGGTAGTTGTACCACTCGTCGAACCGGGACCACCGGTCCGGCAACCCGGCCGTGGACGGGTGGGCGTGGTCCTCCACCTTGACGGTGGCGGTCTGGTTCTGCGGGTGGTTGGCGAAGTACGCGCCGACCAGGTCGCCGTACCAGGCCCAGCTGTACTCGGTGTCCGACGCGGCGTGGATGCCGACGTAGCCGCCGCCGGCCTTCACGTAGCGCTCGAACGCCGCCTGCTGGTCGGCGTTGAGCACGTCACCGGTGGTGGAGAGCCAGATCACCGCCTTGTACTTCGCCAGGTTGGCGTCGTTGAATGCTGCGCCGTCCTCGGAGTTGTCCACTGTGAATCCGTTGGCGGCACCGAGCTGCTGGATGGCGGCGATGCCGGTGGGGATCGAGTCGTGCCGGAAGCCGGCGGTCTTGGAGAAGATCAGGACGGAGAAGGGATCGGCCGCGGCCTTTGGCGCCTTCGGCGCCACCTGGCTGACCGGGGCTGCGGCTTTCGCATCCCGTGGGGGAACCTGGGCGGCCGCCTGCGCGGGCGCGCCGAACAGGGTGGTCGAGGCCATGGCCAGGGAGATCAGGGTTGCGGTGATTGGTACGCGGGCACGACGAGAACGGGACACGCCGCCTCCTGTGTCGTAGTGACAGAGCTCGCGGGAGTCGGCTCGCCGAAGGCCGTCCCTGATGGAGCCGGTGGTCACACCGTGCCAAGGTGCCCCCACCGACATTTTGTCGAATCGCTGAACAAATTAATTCGGCTGGCTCGATGTCGGGCAAGATGCGGACGGGTAACGGTTCTGCAACGGGGGGCGACATTCCGAACAGGACCGTATGAAGTGCCCCATTGGATCTAGCTCGTTTTGACGCGCCGGCCCGGCCGGCCACCGCCGACCCCACGCCTTGGCAGGCCGACGGATCTGTCGTACGGTGACACGCAAGTAACCCACGGGAGCCCGGTGTACCGGGCTGAGAGGGGGGCTGACAGCCCCCGACCGTCGAACCTGATCCGGATAATGCCGGCGCAGGGAGGAGCGTTGCCGTGCCGTCCCTGGGGCGATTGCATCTCATCACCGACACCCGACCCGGTCGCGACCCACTCGCCGTGGTCCGCGCCGCCCTCACCGTGGCCCACGCCGACCTGGTGGTGCAGGTCCGGGTCGAGGATTCCGCCACCGACCGCGAGGCGTACGACCTGACCGGGCGGGTGTTGGCGCTCTGCGCGCCGTACCAGGCGACCTGCCTGGTCAACGACCGGTTGCACGTTGCGCTGGCGGTCGGCGCGGCAGGTGGACACGTCGGCGCCGACGACCTGCCGGTCGCCGCCGCCCGCCGGGTGCTCGGCCCCACCGGTGTGCTGGGCGCCACCGCTCGCGCGCCGGGCCCGGCGGCCGAGGCCGTCGCGGCGGGCACCAGTTACCTGGGCGTCGGTCCGTGTCACGCCACCAGCACCAAGACCGGCCTGCCGGACCCCATCGGGCCCGCCGGAGTGCGCGCCGTCGTCGACGCCGTCGACGTTCCGGTCATCGCGATCGGCGGAGTGACAGCGGCCCGGGTGCCGGCGCTGCGGGCCGCCGGGGCGTACGGGGTGGCGGTGGTCGGCGCGGTCTCCTCCGCCGCCGATCCGGCACGGGCAACCGCCGAGCTGATCGAGGCTCTGACGTGCTGACCGGCCGGTCCCCGTCACCGCTGTCGAGCGACCGGGTCCGGCCGGACGTGGCAGTGGTGGGGGCGGGGCCGATCGGGCTGGCCATCGCCTGGCGTTGCGCCGCTCGCGGGCTGCGGGTTGTGGTGCACGATCCGGCACCCGGCTCGGGGGCGTCGGCGGTGGCCGCCGGCATGCTCTCCCCGGTCGCCGAGGCGTACTTCGGTGAGCGGCAGCTGACCGGGTTGCTTCTGGCATCCGCTGCCCGCTGGCCGGCGTTCGCCGCCGAGTTGACCGAGACGACCGGGGTCGAGATCGGCTATCGGACCGAGGGCACCCTGATGGTCGGGCTCACCGGCGACGACCTGGCCGAGGCGCGCCGGCTGTGGGCGTACCAGCAGGGGTTGGGCCTGCCCGTGACGCCGCTGCGCCCCAGCGAACTGCGCGACAGCGAACCGGCGCTCGCCCCACGGGTGCGCGGCGGCGCGCTCGCGCCCACCGACCATCAGGTCGACCCCCGGCTGCTGGTGCCGGCGCTGCGCACGGCCGCGCAGCGGGCCGGCGCGGTGCTCGTGCCGCAGCAGGTTCGGTCGCTGTCCGATGTGGACGCAACGGTCACCGTTGTCGCTGCCGGCTGCGGGGCCACAGCGCTCACCGGCCTGCCCGTGCGGCCGGTGAAAGGTCAGATCCTCCGGCTCCGCGCGCCCGACGGCGTCGCGCCGGGCTTCCGGCACGTGATCCGGGGGTACGCCGACGGCGAGCACGTCTACCTGGTGCCCCGCGCCGACGGTGAGGTGGTGCTCGGCGCGACGGTCGAGGAGCGCTCGGACACCACTGTCACCGCCGGTGCTGTGCAACGGCTGCTGCGCGCCGGGGTCGACCTGCTGCCCGAGCTGGCCGAGTACGACCTGGTCGAGGCGGTCGCCGGGCTGCGCCCGGGCACCCCGGACAACGCGCCGATCCTCGGGCCGCTGCCCGACCGACCGGACGTCCTGGTCGCCACCGGGCACCACCGGCACGGCATCGTGCTCACCCCGATCACCGCCGACCTGATCGCCGACCTGGTGCTCGGCGGCGTACCCGACCCGCTGCTCGCGCCCTTCCGGGCCGACCGCTTCTTCGGCGGTGCCACGGTGGCCGCGTCGGGCCTACCTGAACCGAGTGTGGAGGGGGACCTGTGGAGTTGACAGTGAACGGGGCCGGGCGCAGCGTCGCCGCGGGCGCGTCAGTGGCGGACCTGGTCCGCGACATCGTGGCGCACCCACGTGGGGTGGCGGTCGCGGTCAACGGCGAGGTGGTGCCCCGGACCGGCTGGCCGGCCCGGGCACTGCGCGACGGTGACCGGGTCGAGGTGCTCACCGCGGCGCAGGGCGGGTGAGCGGCGTGCCGTTCGAGCTGGGTGGGGAGACCTTCACCTCACGGCTGATCCTCGGCACCGGCGGTGCCGCGAACCTGAACGTCCTGGAGCAGGCGATCCGGGCGTCCGGCACCGAGCTGGTCACAGTGGCGCTGCGCCGGGTGGGCACGGCACCGGGCTCCACGGGTGGGCTGCTGGAGCTGCTGGACCGGTGCGGCGTACGCCTGCTGCCGAACACCGCCGGCTGCCACACCGCGACCGAGGCCGTGAAGGTGGCCCGGTTGGCCCGGGACGCGTTCGACACCGACTGGGTCAAGCTGGAGGTGATCGGCGACGAGCGGACGCTCCTGCCCGACGGGGTGGAACTGCTCCGCGCCGCCGAGGAGTTGGTCGCCGACGGTTTCACAGTGCTGCCGTACACCAGCGACGACCCGGTGCTCGCCCGCCGCCTCGCCGACGTGGGCTGCGCCGCGGTGATGCCGGCCGGCTCCCCGATCGGCTCGGGGCTCGGCATCGGCAACCCGCACCACATTCGACTCATCCGGCAGGGTGTGGACGTGCCGGTGATCCTCGACGCCGGCATCGGCACCGCGTCCGACGCGGCGCTGGCCATGGAGCTGGGCTGTGACGGGGTGCTGCTGGCGAGCGCTGTCACCCGGGCGGCCGACCCGGTGGTGATGGCCACCGCGATGCGGCACGCCGTCGAGGCGGGCCGGCTGGCGGCCCAGGCCGGCCGGATCGAGCGCCGCTTCCACGCGCTCGCCTCCACCCCCGACGAGGGAAGACCCGAGCTGTGACACCGCCGTCCGGGGTTGTCCTGTTGACCGACCGGCGCGTCGCGCGGGAAGGGCTCGACCGGGTCGTGGCGGGAGCCGTGGCCGGGGGAGTGCGCTGGGTGGTGCTGCGGGAGAAGGACCTGCCCCGCGCCGAACGCGCCGCCCTCGCCGCCGACCTGCGCGCGATCCTCGCCGACGTCGGCGGAACCCTCATCGTGGCCGGCCCCGACCCGCTCGGCGGCGACGCCGTGCACCTGCCCGCCGCCGGCCCGTACCCGCCGCCAACCCACAACCTGGTCGGCCGTTCTTGCCACAACCGAGCCGAGCTGGACCGCCTGACCACCGAGCACTACGCCACCATCTCCCCGGTCTGGCCGACGAAGACAAAGCCGGGCTATGGCCCACCCCTGGGTGTTGTAGGGCTGGGCAGCCTGGTCCGCGCCAGCCCGGTGCCCCTGCTTGCCCTCGGCGGAGTCGAAACCCCAGAACAGGTGACCGCCTGCGTCCATTCAGGAGCAACCGGAGTAGCAGTCCTGGGCGCACTCATGCGAGCAGGGAACCCCACCGAAACAGCCGCCACCCTGACCAGCGCTTTTCAAGAGGCGGTCACCCCCAAGCTGACCCAAACCCGCCGCGGGGTCCCTCAGGTCCCCACGTCAGGGCTGCGGCCGACTCGAACCTGTTCGACGCCAACCTGGCCATCAACTGCGCCGACGAGACGGAGAAGCCGAGCCGGCAGCAGATCCGGCAGTTGCAGTCCGAGTGG
>NZ_JBEZEX010000045.1:0-34982 GCF_040649115.1 Micromonospora sp. NPDC049049
CCTCCGCGGGCGGGTGCCGCCTGGCTCGGTGGGGGTGGCGGTGGCTGGCGCCCCCGGGGGGGTGGTGGGGGGGGGGGGGGGGGGGGGGGGGGCGGGGCGCCCCCCCCCCCCCCCCCACGGCCGCTGGTCAGAAGCCGACGAAGACCCGGCGCAGGTCGTCGAGGGTCACCGGGCCGGTCACCTGCACCCCGTCGGGGGTGTGCTGAGTGCCCAGCCGTCCGGTGGCCAGCCGCAGCCACGCCTCGGCCGGGGCCACCAGCTCCCCGTCGGGGCGCTCCGGCGCGTCGACGATCTCGACCTTCTCGCCCAGCCGCAGCCCGAACGTCCGCTCGGGCGCGTGCAGCCGGACCAGCACCGTGGCCTCCCGGCCGGCCAGCTCCTGGGGCCGGCTGGTCCAGGCCAGCATGCCGCCGATCTGGTCGAGCAGCAGCGCCACCGCCCCCGGCGTCACCGCCGCGAACGGGTTGAACGCCACCTCGGCGTCCCACTGGTGCAGGGCGAACTCGCTGAGCCGGAAGCGGGCCGCGGTGGCCACGTCGACCGGCTCCGGCAGGAAGCCGAGGTCGATCCGCATCGAGGCCCGGGTCTCGGCGTCCAGCGCCTCGTACGCCTCGACCAGCCGTTCGTTGGTGGCGAGGAACCCGGCGGCGTGCTCGGCCGGGGACATCGCGTCCCAGCGCGCCCAGACGCCACGGTTGAAGTCCCCGTCCGGGCCGGGCGCGCCGGAACGGGCGGCGTCCAGCGTCGCCAGGTTGATCTCGGCGCCGCTGCCCAGGTGGCTCAGCACCTGGGAGACCTGCCACTCGCTGGCCCCCGACGGACGCACCAGGTCGTCCTCCTTGAGGTCCCGTACGAGCGCCGCGAGCTCCTCGTGGCCCGCGCGCAGAGCGGTGATGATCTGGTCAGCAGGGGTCGACATGGATCTCCTCAAACGGATTTTTCGACGATGGTCCGGACGCTACCGGACGTGGCCGCCGGCCGGCCCGCCCCGGTGTCGGGCGCGTTCCGGCCGGCGGCCACGTCGGTCAGACTCAGCCCATGTGCACTGTGTTGCCGGTCGGGATGTCCTCCTTGCGGACCTTCACCAGGACCAGGGTGGCCAGTCCGGCGAGCACGATCAGCGCCGCGCCCCAGGCGAAGGCCACCCGGTAGCCGTGCACCAGCGCCTCGACCTGGTTGACCGGGTTCGGCGCCCGGCCGACCAGATAGGCGGCGACCGCGCTGGTGTAGAAGGTGTTCAGCAGCGCGGTGCCGAGCGAGCCACCGATCTGCTGGGTGGCGTTGAGCGTCGCGCTGGCCGCGCCGGCGTCGTGCTCCGGCACCCCGACCAGGGCGAGGCTGGACAGCGGGACGAAGGTGAAGCCCAGCCCCAGGCCCAGGACGACCTGCGCGGGCAGCAGGTGGGTGAGGAAGGAGGTGTCCACGTCGATCTGGGTCAGCACCAGCATGCCCAGGGCGGCGAGCACCGAACCGGCGACCATCAGCGGCTTGGCGCCCAACCGGGGCATCAGCTGGCTGGCGCCACCCGCGGCGATCAGCACACCGGCGGTGACCGGCAGGGATGCGAGACCGGCTTCGAGGGGCTTGTACTGCAACACCACCTGGAAGTAGAAGGTCAGGAAGAGGAACGCCCCGAACAGGCCGGCGCCGATCAGCGTCGAGGTGAGGAACGCCCCACCCCGGTTACGGTCCAGCACGATCCGCAGTGGCAGCAGCGGGTGGCTGGAGCGCAGCTCGACCACCACGAAGGCGGCGAGCAGCACCACGCCCGCGGCGATGAAAGCGAGCGTCGCGGTGGCGTCCCAGCCGTCCTCGGCGGCCTTGGTGAAGCCGTAGACCAGGGAGACCAGGCCGGCGGTCACCAGGATCGCACCGGGTACGTCGTAGCGGGTGTTGCCGTGGGCCCGGCTCTCCGGCACCAGTGGCAGCGCGAACGCGATGGCGATGGCGGCGACCGGGATGTTGACCAGCAGGCACCAGCGCCAGTCGGCGTACTCGGTGAGCACACCGCCGAGCAGCAGGCCGACCGCCGACCCGCCGCCGGCGATCGCGCCGTACACCGCGAAGGCCTTGGCCCGCTCGGTGGCCTCGGTGAACAGGACGGTGAGCAGCGCCAGCGCGGCCGGGGCGAGCAGCGCGCCGAAGGCACCCTGCAACGCGCGGGCGGCGAAGAGCATCTCACCGGTGGTGGCCAGTCCGCCCAGGGCGGAGGCGAGCGCGAAACCGGTCATGCCGACCAGGAAGGTGCGCTTGCGCCCCCAGTAGTCCGCGATCCGACCGCCGAGCAGCAGCAGACCACCGAAGGCCAGCGTGTAGGCGGTGATCACCCACTGCCGGTTCGCGTCGGTGATCCCCAGGTCGGCCTGGGCCTGCGGCAGCGCGATGTTCACGATCGTGGCGTCCAGGACGACCATCAGCTGTGAGACCGCGATGACCGCCAGCGCGATCCAGCGCCGCGGGTGCGGTGCGCCAGTCGACGGCCCGGCGTTGGGCGCGCCGGGCGCGGTCGAGGTGGTTCCGGGCATGGTGAAGCCTTCCGTGTTCCGAATATCGGTGAATCAGGCCGGCGAGGGACGGTCGTGCTGATAGCGGAGTACCGGGATCAGCACCTGGTCGACGACCTGGGTGAGGAACGCGTCATCGGCGGGTAGGCCGTGCGCGACGATGCGGGACATGGTGAGCGCGGGCGCCAGATCGTGGAACAGCTCCCGCTCGCCGGCCTCCGGCGGAATCTCCCCGCGCGACGCGGCCCGGACCAGGATGGCGGTGGTTGCCACCCGCCCGGCCGGCAGCACCTGGTGACGCACCAGGCGTTCCAGCTCCGGGTTGGTCCGCATGGCGAAGGTCAACGCTTGCATGAGGTCGCAGTCGGCCGTGCAGATCGCGGCCGTGGCCCGCAGCAACTCGATCAGGTCGCCGCGAAGGGAGCCGGTGTCGGGCGGGTTGTGAACACCCACCTGCCGGTCGCGCAGGGCGGCGACGACCAGCTCGGCCTTGCCGTCCCAGCGTCGGTAGATGGTGGCCTTGCTGACGTGGGCGCGGGCGGCGACGGCGTCGATGGTCATCCGGTCGAAGCCGACCTCGCGCAGGGTGTCGATGACGACGGTGAACAGGTCGCTGTCGGTGCAGCGCGGAGCCCGGGCTGCCGGCACCCCGGCGCCCGCGCCCACCTGTTGACCACCCAGCATCTCGACCCCCCGCGAAACGATGTCGTACTGACGATAGTTCGCGGTTGGCTGGTCGTGCAGGGTTTCGTGAGTTGCCTCGCACTCGGCCGACGAAACGGTGACGTTTCACCTGGAGTCAGTCCGGCTGTCAGGATCGGCCCGGGTCGTGGTCAGGAACCCAGCGCCACTTCCACCTTCTTGCGGGTGCCCCAGCCGGTGCGCCAGCAGGTGGCGACGCCGTACCAGCGGATCGCCCGCAGCACGACCAGGGCGAACACCACAGCGACGGGCGTGAGGAGCCAGGTGCCCCACTGGTACGCCGTCGACTGGTCCGATCGTCGCACCGTCATGTAGCGGAGCGCCTGGCCGTACCCCACGATCAGCGGCACAGCCACCAGCCACGGAATCGCCCGCGGATCGGGGTCGATGATCGGCGACAGGACCGCCACCGCCACGAACAGCACCGTCGCGACCACCGTGGCCGCCCAGCGCAGCAGATGCAGCCACCACGCGATCGACCGCAACGACAGGTACCGGACCCGCCACCAGGTCCTGATGAAGCTGCCGCGCATCCAGCGTAGGAACATCCGGCAGAAGTGCCCTGCGTTCTCCGGCATGAGGGAGAACGCGAACGCCGACGGCTGCTGCACGGTGCGTCCCCGGACCATCGCGAAGAGGGTGAGGAGGGAGTCGTCGGAGAAGGGCACCCGCTGGCCGAAGAACGTCTCCGTCAGATACGCCCCGAGGTTGTCGCGAACCACCTCCGCGCGGTAGGCGGCGATCGGGCCCGAGTTCACCCACACACACCCGAACACCGACAGCGACGACCGGTCGGTGAGCTGCCCGGTCACCAGCCACAGGTCGGTGAACCGGGTGAGGAAGCTGCTGCGCACATTCGCGGCCATCACCACCCCCGCGACGGACTGCACCGCCGGGTCGGCGAAGGGCTTCAACAACTCCCGGAGGGCGTTCGGGTCCGAGATGGTGTCCGAGTCCACCGTCCAGTAGATGTCGGCTGCCGGTGTCGACCGCACCGCGGCGGCCTGGGCGTGCCGCTTCCCGGCATTGGGTTGGATGTGCCAGGCGGCGATGATCCCGTGTACGGGGGCGACGTCGAGAAACCACCGCTTGATCGGCTGGTAGCCCTCGGTCAGCTTCGACCCATCGTCCACCACGTAGATGGTGTCTGGTTTGCGCGTTTGGAAGATCATGGATTCGAGGCAGGCCCGCAGCGCGCCCGGATCCTCGTTGTACGCCGGCACGATACCCACCACGTGCAGAGCGTCGAGGTGCCCCTGCATCCGGTCGGTGACCACGGCGGGCTTCTCCAGATAGGAGGTGCCGAGCTGCCAGATCAGCAGCAGAAACATGGTGGCGTACGCGAAGGTGAAGCGGTGGCCGCCTCCGTCGATGGCGCCGATCACGGCGAGGACGTGATGGGCGGTCCACGCCGCCGCGGCGGCCAGGACGACCGCCGCGGCGAACAGGACACGACCCCTCGTGACGCTCGCGGTCACTGTCCGACCGACTGCTGACGACGGAACGTCATTCGGATCATGATGAAGCCGACGAGGACGGCGGTCGCTCCGGTGAGGGCGATGGTGAGCGGCAGGGGGAGGGTGTAGCCGCCGATACCGGCCGCGCCGCCGATCGTGACAACGCCCATACCGGTACGGGGAAGGCTGCCACCGGACATGATGTATCTCCGCTCTGTGAGGGATGGTGAGGCTGTCGCGGCGACCGACGCGACTCCGATACGGCCGGTCGCCACAGCGCTGAACAGCGAATATGACTCTGCGCAACGACGCGCTCACGTTGGCAAACATGTCTGTGCAGGTCAATCTCGAAGTTCACGGGGACGGTCGTCCGGTCCGGTCCGACGAACCGTCCCGCTGCCGGCGTGTCGGAGACTTTCTCACCGGCTCCATGGCGGGTGACCTGCGCTTTCGCCGATTGGCCGCGCCAGCCCGGAGAATGTCGACGAGGAGCCGCTCTGTCGGGTAGACGTCAGGCCCGCATGTCGATGTCGACAAATGGATGACGCACCGGGTTAACACCCTCTCGGGCAGGGCGGTCAGTCGCGAGGTGCGAGGACCACCGGCACTGCCATCGTGTGGATCCGCTCGCCGTTCTCGGCCGACACCTCGTACACCTCGACGGTGCCCTTCTGCTCGCGGACCGTGCGCCAGCCGACCACGACGCGGTAGCCGCCCCGGCAGCCGCTGCCGCAACTGGCGGTGCCGAAACCGGTGGCCACCTGCCGGCCGGCGGCGTCCAGCACCCGGACGCTCACCGTCGCCTCGAACACGGTGGCGGTGCCGGTGACGACGAGGGGAGCGGAGACGCGCTCACCGGGGATCGGGCCGGTGACCACAATCGGTGGCAGCAGGTCCGCGTAGTCCGCCCGGTCGACCGGGGCCGCGTCGTCGAGGCGGACCTGACGCACGCTGGGGAACTGGGTGAGCGTCCACACCACCTGCGCCTCGCGCAGCCGCTGGGTTGCCGGGTCGCCGACGGACGGCACCCGCAGCGTCGCCATGCCGTCGGCGATGCGGGTGACCTCGACCCCGGCCGGAAGCAGGGTGATCATCCCGGTTGCGGCCTCGGCCGGGGTCGGCCCGGCGGCCAGTTCCGTCAGCGCCAGCCGGGACGTCGCGACAGTGCCCGGCCGGGTGCGCCGGGTCGGCACCAGCAGCCCGGCGCGGACGTACCACAGCTCCACTGTCACCGGGTCCAGCCGGTGCGTGCCGGTGGACGCCGTCGTCGACGGACCCGGCGGCCGGTTCGTGGCTCGTGGTGTCGGTGCCGCGGCCCGGGTCGGGGTGGGTTCCGGCCGGTCGGTGGGTGCGACGCTCGGCGGCGGCGCGGTGGGCGCCAGGCCGAGGTCACCGGAGCGGGACGTGCCGCAGCCGCCGAGCAGGAGCGCCGCGACCAGCGCCGGTGCGCCGAGCCTGACCGCGCCGCGGCCGGTCACCCCACACCACCTGGCGTGCCGGCGGTACGCCCAACCGGACCCGGGTGGGCGGCGCCGTCGTCCGGGTCCGGCAGGTCACCGTGCGGGCCGGCGGGCACGGCGACGGGCAACTCCAGCCGGAACCGGGTGCCCTCGCCCGGTTCGCTGCGCACGCTCAACGCGCCGCCGAGCACGTCGGCGTGCTCCCGGGCGATGGCCAGCCCGAGCCCGCTGCCCGGCGCGGAGCGGGACGGGTCGACCTGGTGGAACCGGTCGAACACGCGGGGCAGGTGCTCGGCCGGGATGCCCGGCCCCTCGTCGGTCACCTCGAAGACGACCAGAGGCCCGGCGCCCACCACGCTGGCCGTGATCTCGCCACCGCCGTGCTCGACCGCGTTGGCGACAAGGTTGGCCAGCACGCGCTCCAGCCGACGCCGGTCGGTGCGGGCCGCCACCGGAGCACCGGTGACCCGCACCCGGGGCGACCAGCCGCGCGCCGCCACGATGTCGTGCAGCAGCGCCAACGCGTCGACCGGCCCGACGGCCAGCTGCTCCTGCCCTGCGTCCAGCCGGGAGATCTCCACCAGATCCTCGACCAACCGGCGCAGCCGGACCACGTCGCCGACCAGCAACCGGGCCGCCGGCCGGGCGTCCTCGGGCAGTTGGTCGAGGTGCTCGCGCAGCAGCGACGCCGCGGCCACCAACGCGGTCACCGGGGTACGCAGCTCGTGCGCGACATCGGCGGTGAAGCGCCGCTCGCGGGCCTGCGCGGCCGACAGCGCCGCGATCTTCGACTCCAGTGCCTCGGCCATCTCGTTGAAGGTCGCCGCCCAGACGCTGAACTCGTCGCGCCCGCGTACCGGCAGGCGGGTGGCGAGCAGCCCTTCGGTCAGTGCTCGGGCGGCCCGGCTGGCCCGGCCCACCGGCTCCAACGTCCGGCGCGCCAACGCGTGACCCACTGCGGCGGCGAGCAACACCACCAGCACCCAACCGGCTACGAGAGCGGTGCGTAGCTGACCCAGGTCGGTGGCGACGTCGTCCTCCACTGTCAGGACGTACAGCTCGGCGGTCGAGCCGGGGATGCGCCCACCGATCACCAGCAGCCGAGGACGCTCCGCTGGCGCGGAGCGCTGATAGCCGAGCCGCCCGTCCGCGACGACGGCCCGCAACCGGGTGCCCAGCACCGGGGCGTACGCGGGGTGCGAGGCGCGAGTCGGGCCGTCGACGAGCAGCACGTGCCGACCACTGGCCTCGAAGCTGGTGAGCAGTTCGGTGCTGCGCTGCTCGGTCAGCGGCAGGAACTGCCCAGCGAGAACGAGCTGGTAGCGGGCGTCGGCGGCGGCCTCGTGCAGCGACGCGTCCAACCAGGACTGCCGCAGCAGCAGCCCGGTCCCGCCGGCGAGCAGCCCGGCCGAGACTCCGGCGACCAGGACGAACGCGATCGTCAGCCGGCGCCGCAGGCGCCCGGGCAACACGGCGCGTCCGGCCATCGCCGCCCCCGTCAACCCGTCGACAGTTTGTAGCCGGCGCCACGTACGGTCCGGATCAGCAGTGGCTGCGCCGGGTCGTCCTCGACCTTCGCGCGTAGCCGCTGCACCGCCACGTCGACCAGTCGGGAGTCGCCGAGGAAGTCGTGGTTCCAGACCAGGTCCAGCAGCAGTTCCCGGGTGAAGACCTGACCGGGCCGGCGGGCCAGCTCCAGGAGGAGGCGGAACTCGGTGGAGGTGAGCGCCACCTCCCGGCCGTGCCGGCGGACCACGAAGCCGCCCGGGTCGATCTCCAGACCGCCGACCTCGATGACGGTCGAGGGGGTCGGCAGGCTGACCCTACGCAGCACCGAGCGAACCCGGGCCACCAGCTCGGGCAGGTCGAAGGGCTTGCGCAGATAGTCGTCCGCGCCGCACTCCAGCCCGACCACCACGTCGATGGTGTCGGTGCGCGCGGTCAGCATCAGGATCGGCACCTGGCTGGTGCGCCGGATCTCCCGGCAGACCTCCAGACCGTCGAGGCCCGGCAGCATGATGTCGAGCACGATGAGGTCGACCGGGTGGGCGCGGAACGCGGCCAGAGCCTGCCGCCCGTCCACAGCGGTGTCGACCCGGAAACCGGCGCGGCGCAGACCGAGGGCGGTGACCTCCCGGATCGAGAAGTCGTCCTCGACCACCAACACGCGGCCCTCCATCACCCGAGGGTAGACCCGGCGCCACAGTGCGTAGTCCTGGCGGAACGGCCGACATCGGCGGCCGGCTGGCCCCCTCCGAGCGCCGCCGAACCGCTAACGTCAGGTGCTTTCGGCACCCCTGGATCAGCTCACACGAAAGGGCACGACGTGAAACGTCATGGCTGCGTGATCCGACTCCGCCCCGAGCAGCGGGAGACCTACCTGAAGTTGCACGCCGCCGTCTGGCCGAGCGTGGAGAAGACGCTGCGCGAGGCGAACTTCCGCAACTACACCATCTTCCTCCACGACGATCTGCTCTTCGGCTACTACGAGTACGTGGGCGAGGACTACGAGGCCGACCAGCGGCTGATCGAGGCGGACCCGCAGACGCAGGAGTGGTGGAAGCTGACCGACCCGTGTCAGGAGTCGATCGCCGAGCCCGGCTCGGGGGACTGGTGGGCCCCGATGCGCGAGGTCTGGCACCTGGCCGACGAGGCTTAGGTCCACGGTGTCGATCATGGAGTTGTGGTGCCCGTTTCGGGGACTGGCAGTCGCCTTTGTCACCCACCACAACTCCATGATCGGCGAGGCGGCGAGGTCGTCTCGAAAAATCGTCGACAAGAATTCTGGGCGTGCTGTCGATTGGGACCGGTTCGGTTCGTAGCCCTGGTGAGAGCCCGGCATCGGAACGGGCCGCACACCCACTGGAGGGCACGATGACCGCCACTGCGAACACGACCCGCGCCACCACGCCGAACGTCGGTGCGCTGATCCGGACCGGTGTCGCCGCCACTGTCGCGGCGAGCGTCGCCACCATGGCCGTCGCCGCCGTCGGACATCTGGCCGGGATCAGCCTCGCGCTGGGCGGCGCCCCGATCCCCGTGACGGGGTTCGGTGTGCTGACCGCTGTCTTCTCGCTGATCGGCGTGCTGATCGCCGGTGTGCTGGCCCGTTTCGCCCGGCGCCCCCGGGTCACGTTCGTCCGCACGACCGTGGTGCTGACGGTCCTGTCCCTGGTGCCGGACGTGATCGCCGACGCCGGGATGGCCACCAAGGCGCTGCTGATGCTCACCCACCTGGTCGCGGCCGCGATCGTGATCCCCGCCCTCGCGCGCCGCCTGGCCGCCTGACCTGCACCCGTCCCACCACATCGAGGTACCGGAGGATCGTCATGAAGCAGTACCTGCTGTCCGTGCACGTCGTCGAGGGCGCGCCGACGCCGTCCGACGAGGAAACGCAGACCATGTTCAGGGAGACCGGCCGGATCAACGACGACATGCAGGCCGCGGGCGCCTGGGTCTTCGGCGGGGGACTCACCTCGCCGGAGAGCGCCACCGTCGTCCGGGTCGAGAACGGCACCACCGCCATGAGCGACGGACCGTTCGCCGAGACGAAGGAGCACATCGCCGGGTTCTGGGTCATCAGGTGCGCGGACCTGGACGCGGCGCTGGCCTGGGCCGAGAGGTGCGCGGCGGCCTGCGGCCCGGTCGAGGTGCGCCCCTTCGACGACCTGTCGCAGGCCTGACCGGCAGCCGGTCTTCCGACATGGACCTGGCGAGCATCTACCGCGCGGAGTACGGCCGCTGCGTCGCCACCCTGGCCCGCCTCCTCGGTGACATCAACCTCGCCGAGGAGGCCGTCCAGGACGCCTTCACCACGGCGCTGCAGAAGTGGCAGACACTGCCGCCGAACCCGGGCGCCTGGATCGTGACCACCGCACGCAACCGTGCCGTCGACCGTCTTCGGCGGGAGTCGACCCGCGAGGCCCGCCACGCTCAGGCCCTGCTGCTGTATCACCAGGATGATCCCTCGGAGGTGGGACCGGTGCGGGACGACCAGCTGCGACTCATCTTCACCTGCTGTCACCCGGCGCTGGCCCCGGAGGCGCGGACGGCGCTCACCCTGCGCCTGCTGGGCGGTCTCGACGTACCGGAGATCGCCCGCGCCTACCTGGTTCAGGAGGCGACCGTCGCCCAGCGCATCGTGCGCGCCAAGAAGAAGATCCGCGACGCCGCCATCCCGTACCGGGTGCCGGCCGAACATGAGCTGCCGGACCGGCTGCCGCCCGTCCTCACCGTGCTCTACTTGATGTTCAACGAGGGCTACGCCTCCACCGCCGGCCCGTTGATCAGAACGGACCTGTGCGCCGAGGCGATCCGGCTGGCCCGTGAACTCGCCGCGTTGATGCCCGATGAGCCCGAGGCCCTGGGCCTTCTCGCTCTGCTGCTGCTGACCGAGGCGCGCCGCCCGGCCCGGCTCGGCCCGACCGGCGACCTGGTGCTGCTGGCCGACCAGGACCGGTCACTGTGGAACCGGCAGCTCATCACCGAGGGCCATGACCTGGTCCGCCGATGCCTGCGCCGCAACCGGCCCGGCCCGTACCAGATCCAGGCCGCGATCAGCGCCGTGCACACCGACGGTGCCGCAACCGACTGGCCGCAGGTCCTGGCACTGTACGACCAACTCCTCACGCTCGCGCCAAATCCTGTCGTGGCGCTCAACCGTGCGGTCGCCGTCGCCGAGGTGCACGGGCCGTCGGTGGCCCTCGCCGCGCTGGAGGGCATCGACCTACCGGGCTACCACCGGCTGCCCGCCACCCGAGCCGAACTGCTCGCCCGGCTCGGACACAACGAAGAGGCACGAGTCGCCTACGACCAGGCCGCGGCTCTGGCCACCAACGCGACCGAGCGGGCCTACCTGGAGACCCGTCGCAACGAACTCACCAGTGAACGGAGAGCATGATGACCGCCACCTACACCGTCGACGTCTTTTCCAGCCTCGACGGCTTCGGCACCACCAGTGGAAACTGGGGCGGCTACTGGGGAAAGCAGGGCCCTGAACTGCTCGCACACCGCCTGTCCGTCTACAGCGTGGATCAGCGCATGGTCTTCGGGGCCAACACGTACCGGGTGTTCGCGCAGATGCTGGCCGCGAGCACCGAGGAGTCCGAGGTCCGCGACGCCTGGGTGACCCGGATGAGGAACCTCCCGGCGACAGTGGTGTCGAACTCGCTGGAAGGCCCCCTCGACTGGCCGGACGGGGCCATCGTGCGCGGTGACGCGGTCGACGTCGTCGCCCGACTCAAGGAGGAGTCCGCCGTCCCCCTGCGATCGCACGGCAGCCTGTCGTTGAACCGGGCGCTGATGGCCGCCGGACTGGTCGATCTCGTCCAGGTGACGCTCTTTCCAGTGATCACCGGGCAGACCGGTACCGAGCCGATCTTCCAGGGAGCGGCCGACTTCGACCTGGAGTTGATCGAGAGCCGGACCCTCGACGGTCGCACCCAGGAACTCGTCTACCGGCCCACCCTGCACGTGTGAGTCGCGCGTCGCCTGGCCATCCGCCGCGTCCGGCGAATGGCCAGGCGGATCGGCCGGTCCCGGTCACCACTGGTGGGCGACGTCGAGCACCACCCGGCTGTGGGTGCCGGGGCCGGCGAGCACGAGCACCCGGAACGGCAACCGCGCCCGTACGCCGACGGCGAAGGTGCTGTAGCCCTCGAAGCTGCCGCCGAAGACCACGTCGCGCAGTGTCTGGTAGCGCAGCAGATTCGCCACGTGCTCGCCGACCGCGTAGGGCACGGTGCCCAGGTGGTCGTCGTCGTACGCCGGGGCCCGCAGCGAGACCCGCAGCAGCGCCCCGCCAGCGGTGTACGGCGACAGCGCCAGCCCTTCGCCCTCGGTCCACGTCTCGCCGTAGCCGACCGCGTATCCGTCGACCGGGCCGGTGAACTCGAAGACGACCCGGTCGTAGCAGTCGTGCCGGCCGGTGCGCACATCGATCAGCGGGGCGTCGCTCAGCGCGCCGGCCGCCTTCTCCGCGCTGCCCCAGGTGATCCCGCAGTACGCCGCTGTGGTCGTGGTGCCCTCGGCGGCGCTGCTGCCCGCGCTGGCGACCAGCCCGGCGAGGACGACCGTCAACGCGGTCAGTGTGCTCCTGATCCTCATTGTGGTTTCTCCGTTCGGTACCGGGGTCACGTCGCGGCGACGCTGCCGGTGACCCTCTGCCGCCACCGTCGTCCTGCCCCGGCACAGGAGCTTCGCTGTGACGTAACCGCCGAGTAACGGCAGGTGGTCCCGACCGTCAGCCAGGTCGGCGGACGACTGGTGCTCGGCAACTGGTAGGCACTGATCCGCCGCCGGTATGACGCTTCCGCTATGCCGAACATCGACCGCCGTCACATTAATATCGGCGTACATCGATGACCGGCGGCCGACGGCCACCGGACGACCGCAGGGGAGTACCCGATGTTCCGAGGACAACTGAGACGCGCGGCGATGGCCATGCTGGTGGCGATCCTGGCGGCGGCCGGGATGCAGCTCGCCACCGGCACGCCGGCCGCCGCCGTCCGGACCGTCTACTACGACGCGAGCCGGACCGGCGAGTTCCGCACCAACTTCGACCAGGCGGCGCAGATCTGGAACAGCCGGGTCAGCAACGTCCGACTCCTGGCCGGCACCCCGGCCAGCATCACCATCTACGTCGACGATGGCTGGCCCCGCGCGCAGCCGACCGGCCTCGGCTCGGGCCGGATCTGGATGGGCCGCACGGCCGTCAACCAGGGCTACGACCGCACCCGCATCGCCACCCACGAAGTCGGCCACATCCTGGGCCTGCCGGACCGGCGCACCGGCCTCTGTTCCGACCTGATGTCCGGCAGCAGCGCACCGGTCTCCTGCCGCAACGCCAACCCCAGCGCCGCCGAGGCGAGCCGGGTGAACTCGCTGTTCGCCGGCACCCTGGCCGCACCGGCCAGCACGACGTACACCTGGAACGACGCCTCGGACATCAGCCCGCTGGTGGTCGGCGGCCGGCCGGCCACGGAGAACTACCCCTTCATGGTGTACGTCTCCGGCTGCACCGGCACGCTGATCAAGGGCAACTGGGCGGTCACCGCCAAGCACTGTTCGACGCCGTCCTCGGTGCGGGTGGGCAGCGTCAACCGTTCCAGCGGCGGGACCGTGGTGCAGGTGACCCGGGCGGTCAACCACCCGAGCGTCGACGTGAAGCTGCTGCAACTGGCCAGCTCGGTCACGTACGCGCCGGCCCCGATCCCGAGCACCTCCGGCGCGGTCGGCACCGCCACCCGGATCATCGGCTGGGGTCAGACCTGCGCCCCGCGGGGCTGCGGGTCGGCCCCGACCGTGGCCAACGAGCTCGACACGTCCATCGTGGCCGACAGCCGGTGCTCCGGCATCAACGGCCCGTACGAGATCTGCACCAACAACACCAACGGCAACTCCGGCGCCTGCTACGGCGACTCCGGTGGCCCGCAGGTGCGCCGGGTCAACGGAGTGTGGAACCTGATCGGCGCCACGAGCCGGGCCGGCAACAACAACTCCACCTGCGCCACCGGCCCGTCCATCTACGTCGACCTGCCGTCCATCCGGTCCTGGATCAACACCCAGGTCGGCGGCCTGCCCGTCTGACCAGCTCGGACGCTGTGGGCGGAGGACGCGACAGGCGACCTCCGCCCCTCGGCGCGTGTTCTAGGGGACCGGGCCACCCGCGGCGGCGAGTGCCTTCAGGAATTCCCGGAGGCGACGCGCGCGGCGAAACCGCCCCTCGAAGAGACCGATCTGCCACGCGGCGGGGCTGTCGACGCTGCTGCGCCAGTGCTCCGCGAGCTTCTGCGTGTCAGCCTTCGCTGTCAGCGCTTCCGCTGCCGCGGGTGGCAGGTCGAGGACGAGGAGCGGGCCCCCGGGGCTGTCGCGCTCCACGCGAACGCCGCTGAGCGCACGGGCCGGCAGCCGCAGGTCCCACCAGGCCGGATCATCAGGGTCGGCGTCGGCCAGTTCATCGGCCCACACTCCGCGCAGTCGGCCGCGGACCTCCCCGTCGGTGACCGACAGCATCGGAAGCCCGGCGCCGCAGGCGTACCAGGCGCCCGCGCCGATATTCGCGATCAGCAACAGGAGAGGAACAGCCACCACCACGGCGGGCACAGCGACGAACGGCAGCCACGGCACCAGCGAAGCCAGTGGCGCGGTCACGAGGAGGGCCAGGACCCCGGCGACCATCAGGCCGAGAACCCCGCCGACAGTCATCGGGCGCATCTGATAACCGGCCTTGATCGGCCGCAGCGTGCCGAGCACCCGCAGCAGCCGTCGACGCATGCGCAGCTCGGGCGCCTCGGTGCTCACGGCTGGCCGAGGCCGGCGCGCAGCTGCTCGAGTTTGTCCTGCTGCGCGTCGACGAGCCGCCGATACTGGGCGACCTGTTCCTGAGCCTGCCGTACTGCGTCGGCGCCGTACACGTCAGCGCTCTGAGTCACCTGCGAGACCGCGTCCGCCAGGCTGGCGCTGGCCGCGTCGGCGGCCCGGCCAGCGGCGGCAAGGATCGCCTCTCGCAGCTCGTAGGTCTGCATCCGTCGGGTGCCCGCCGCCAGGTCGATGTCGACGAGGCGACCGCTCGCGTCGCACGTCGCGCGCACCAGCTCCGCGTCGTCGGTGCCCTCGCTGGTGAGGTTCTGCATGGTGGCGGCGAACCGGGTCGCCTGCTCGGCCATCCCTTCGATCCGGCGTTGCACGTCTGGGTCGATCACGAAGGCTCCTTAAAGCGGAGGTCAGGCGAAGTTCTCGCCGACGCGGAACTCGGTCAGGTCCGGTGTGCCCGCCGCACCGTCGTCCGGCAGCGCCAGCAGCTTCAGGAAGTCCTTGAAAAGCCCATTGATGAGCGCCAGGACCAGGCTGCCCACCGCGGTCACCCCGGCGATCATCGTGGTGGTGGAGCCGGCGACAGCGGCCCCGGCCGCCTGGATGAGCGGCTCCAGCGCGGGGGCGAAACCGGGTATGAGTTGGGCGCCGCGCATGGTTATCAGCCAGGTCAGGAACGGCACCGTCATCGCGCCCAGGGCGAGCCACAGGCCGGTGAGGGCGATCGTCAGGGAGTGCAGGGTCTCGCCGAGGGTGCGGATGTATGCGCCAAGCTCGTCGAGATGGGCCTTGAGCTTGGTCGACATGATGACGAAGCTGTCCTTGCCCTGGCCCTTCCAGGTGGCGGTCGCCGCCGAGCAGATCTTGTCGAAGTTCGTGTTGAGCGCCTTCTGCAGATTGTCGCCGTGACGAATCAGATCGGCACCGGCCTGGGCGATACCGATCGGGTTGGCCACGAACAGGGCCGCGCCGGTCACGCCGACGATGAACGTCGGGCACAGCGCGGCGCAGGCCGACAGGCCAGCCATGATCGCGCCGATCTCCGCCAGCGTGATCGAGGCACCGGCGGCGACGAGCAGCGCCGGATCCTGGGTGAGCTGGGCAGCACTGGTCCTGCCGTAGGCATCGCCGAAACTGCTCGTCGGCACCGGCGTGCCACCAAACCCACCCACGTGCAGGTTCTCCGCGCGCTCGTACTGATCCGCGACGACGCCGAGTTTCTCGCCGATCTGCCGGCACACGTCCGCAGCACCCCGGACGTCCTTCACGAGGAATTCGACGCGCTGGATGTAGGCCGCCTCCGCCGGCGACAAGGCGATGCCGAAGCCGGGCGCATCGATGGCGGAGTTGCGGGCGAACTCGTCCGCCTCGTTCGCGTAGTCCTCAGCGATCGTGGTGCCAAGGGTTCGCGCACGCTCGCGAACGTCAACCGGGTCCACCGCGAAATCGACCATGCCGCCCCCTCGCTGCCCGCCGCGTTCCTGGCATCGTAGGCGAGGAGGGCGCAGCCGGCTGCCCTCGAACCTGACACGCGTTCGTCGCCCCGGTGTGCGGTGTCACCCACGCGATCCCACTACGCGGTACGGTGCGTGGCATATCGGCATATCGGAGGTGGCGTCATGCCTACCGTCGTCGTCCTCGCGCTGACCCTCGCCCTCGCGCCTGCGCCGTCCCCGTCGGCCACCTCGAACCCGCTTCGTGACATCGTCGGCGGCATCGGCCAGATCGTCGACGACCTGCTCGGCGGCGACACGCCGAGCGCCGCTCCGACGCCGAGCGCCACCCCCACCGCGGCGGCCACGCCGAGTCGGCCGCCGGTCGCTGGTCAGCCCAGCCCGGTGAAACCCGTCGCGATCCCCGGGCCGGCCGGGTCGACGAGCGGCGTCCCCGCACCCGCCGCCCCGCATCGCCGCACCGCCGGCGAGGACACCGGCACCCGCGAGGCCGCCGTGCCCTGGCGCGACGGCGACACCCCCGCACCAACCCCGCCGCCGTCCCTGGCCAACCCCACCCGGAATGCCTGGCCACCCGCGTCGTACCTGCTGGTCGTGGCGGTCCTCGCGGTGCTGGCACTGCTGCTCCTGCGCCGCCGGGCACCGGCCCCCGCCGCCGCACCCGACCCCGGGCCGGCACCGGACTCCGGGCCGGCGCCGGACTCGGGGCCGGCGCCGGATCCCGGCCCGGTGCCGGACAACGTCAGTCGACTGCCGACCAGCCTCAACGCTATCTACGAGATGGGCCGGCTGGACGAGCGCCTCGAGCAGGAGCGCCGCCGCCGCACCTGACGGCACGCCGTCCTCATGATGCCGAGTAGGCGCCCTCACGCCGGGGGACCGCGTCGTCGTAGGCCCCGACCGGCCCGCTGTAGCGGCCCTTTCCCTTCGGGTACGGCCAGGCGTTCGCGGTGCAGCCGTGCAGGCCCAGCGTCTGCTGCTGCATCACCGGCGCTGGCCGGCCCCGCCCGGGGCACCGTTCGTGGCCGTGCCCGAGTTTATGCCCCACCTCGTGGTTGACCATGTACTGCCGGTAGGTCTCCAGTGTCGCGCCGTAACCCGGCACCCCCTTGACCCAGCGCGCCACGTTGAGCACCACCCGGCCACCGTTGCGGCAGGAGGTGTAGGCGTCCGGCACGTCCTGGCAGAGGGTGTCGCGGGTGCCGGGGGTCGCCAGGTAGATGGTGAAGTCGGTCGGATCGCCGGCACCGACCCGGCGCAACCGCCACGCCCCACCGGCCGTCCACCCGCGTGGGTCGTTCAACGTCGCGGTGACCGCCGTGGCGACGTCCGTGGCCGGCAGGCCCCGGATATCGCGCTCCACGGCGACCCGGTAGCGCAGCAAGCTGCCGGCCGTCGCGCGTCCGGGGGCCGTCTCGCCGGGCGCCACCGACCAACGATTACCGCCGGTGGCGGGGTAGCTGACCGGGATGACGGGGGCGGAACCGGGTCGGACCTCGGCGGCCACGGTCGGCCGCACGACGGATGTCGCCGGTCCACCGGGCGGCGGCCCGGCGGTGACCGGGTCGGTGGCGGGTTGCCCGGCGGCGGGCAGGCCGCACCCGGTGAGCAGCGCCACCACCAGCAGTGACGCCATCGAGGCGGGACCCCAGCGGCGGGTAACCTTCGTCGACATGTCTCTCCCCTCGCGCGTCGCTCGGCGGCGGCGCGGAGGAGAAGACGGGTGACAGTGGCGAAAAGTTGATGTGACCCAGCGCTCAACCTTTTGCCGACCTCGCCCGTCTCTAGCTCTGTGGCACGGGGAGGGTTCGCGGTGGCGCGGGGTGACGCCGACTTCGTCGAGTTCGCGCGAGCGGCTTCCGCGCGACTGGTGCACGCCGCGTTCCTGATGACCGGTGACCACCACCAGGCCGAGGACGCCGCGCAGACCGCGCTGGTGCGCACCTACGCGTCGTGGTCGCGCATCCACGACGACGACGCCTACGGGTACGCCCGCCGCACGCTGGTCAACCATCTGGTCGACGGGTGGCGACGGCCGATGCGGGAGTACCCGACCGACGAGGTGCCGGAGCAACGGCGTGGCGACGTGGCAGACGACGTGGCAGACGACGTGGCCACCCGGCGCTGGTTGATCACCATCCTCGGCGCGCTCAGCCCGCGGGAGCGCGCCATCGTCGTCCTGCGCTACTACTTCGACCTGCCCGAGGCGCAGGTGGCCCGGGAACTCTCCGTATCCGTCGGCACGGTCAAGAGCACCAGCTCGCGAGCCTTGGAGAAGTTGCGCACCGCCGCGCCCCGCACGGCCGACGAGAGGGCGCGCCGATGAGCGAGCTGGAACGGCTCCGCGACGCCATGCGGGCGACCGAGCGCCCCGACGTCGTGCTCGATCTGGCCACCGTGATGCGCGAGGGACGTCGGCTGCGTACCCGTCGACGCGTGGCCGGAGCCGGGGCGGTGACGCTCGCGACCGGCCTGGCCGCCGTGGTCGTCGTGGTGGCTGTCGGCGCGTCCGGGCCGGGCGATCCGGCGCCGACCGAGCGCCCGCAGCCGGTCGCCGTCGCTCCACCGTCGGTCGGTGTCTCGCCGCGGGCGGAGAAGTCGCCGGGCTCCACGCCGCCGCCGACGGTGGGCCGCGACGTGCCGCAGCCGAAGCCGTTGGGCCAGATCGTGGACTCCCAGGTGCGGCACGGCACCGACCGGCGGGTCTACTACTTCGTGCCGGTGTCCGTGCCCGGCGAACCCAAGGTGTCGATCGGTCTGGCCGCCGGTCGCCGGGCTCCGGACGGCTCGCTGAGCACGGACATCCTGGTCAACGACGTCCGCGGCAGTGACCGCAGCGCCGGGTTCCACCAGATCGGCTACGACGAGGGCGCTGACGCGCCGGTGCCCACCTTCGGCTACTTCGTCGGCCCCGCCAAGCGGATCATCGGCACTGTCGACGATCGGCAGGTCGACGCCCGCGTGGTGCCATGGAGCGCCGACAAGCAGGTGATGATCTTCTGGTTCGACCCGGCGCAGCTCAGTCCGGGGGAGCGGCTGGACGGCATCGTCGCCCACGACGCCAGCGGCCGCCGACTCTGACGCGCTGCTGCCGCTCAGGCCAGCCGACGCTCGATGGTCACCGTCGTCCCCTCGGCGGTGGAGACCAGCCGCACGTCACCGTAGGCGTTCATCAGCAGCGCGCCGCGTCCCCGGTCCATCGCCGGCCGGCGGTCCCGCCAGGTACCGAAGTCCCGAATCGAGATCCGGATCAGACCGCCACCCACCTGGACGCGCACCCGTACCTCTGGACGGCTGGGTCGCTGTGCGTGCTCGACGGCGTTGTTCATGGCCTCGGAGGCGGCGAGCAGGAGATCTTCCAGCACATCCGGGTCGACGTCCAGCTCGACCAGCGCGCCCCGGACGTCCCGACGCATCGCGGCGGCCGAGGTCGGCGCGGACGGGAGCGTCCACCCGACGTCCAGGAGGTCGCCCAGCCCGTCCGGCTCGGCCGGCGCCGGCTCGATGACGACCGCGTCGCGGACGGGGTCGACCGTCGGGCTCGGCGTGGCGGGACCGACCGGGGCGGTTCGGGCCGGGGGAGCTGCGGCAGCGACCGTCGGCGGGTCGCCGACGACGGCCACGGCAGGGGTACGGTCGCGGGCCCGGCGGATGCTGGCCCTGATCCGGGCGATCAACTCGGCCGCGGCGAACGGTTTGACCACGTAGTCGTCGGCACCCAGGCTCAGGCCCTCCACGCTGGCCTCCCCACCCGCACGGGCGGAGAGCACCAGCACCGGCAGCGCCCGGGTCGTCGGGTCGGCGCGTAGTCGGCGCACCAGGTCGAAGCCGTCCAACACCGGCATCATCACGTCGGTCAGGACCAGGTCGGGCAGATCACGGTGAATCTCGTCGAGGGCCTGCCGGCCGTCCGTGACGGCCCGCACCCGCCAGCCCTGCCCGGTGAGCAGCCGGGTGAGGTACGCCCGCATGTCGGCGTTGTCGTCGGCGAGCAGGATCCGGGCCCCGGCCAGCTCGTCGGTGGCCGCCCCGGACGTGGGATCGGGCTCGGTCGGCGCGTCGTCCGGTTCGGTGAGCCAGCCGATCGCCTCTTCGACCGCGGCGCGGGCCGCGTCACCCCGCCCGTCCACCGCCGGCCCGGTGATCGCGGTGCGGTGCGCCGCCGACCAGGGCAGCGTCACGGTGAACCTGCTGCCGACGCCCACCTGGCTGGTCACGCGTACGTCGCCGCCCTCCAGCCGGGCCAACTCGTGCACCAGGGCCAGGCCGATGCCGGTGCCCTCATGACTGCGCGAGCGGGCGCCCCGCACCCGGTGGAAGCGTTCGAAGAGTTTCGGCAGGTCCCGTTCCGCGATGCCGATGCCGGTGTCCGCGACGGTGAGGCGTACCTCCTCGTCGTCGGTGTCCAGGGTGACCCGGATACGGCCGATGAACGTGTACTTCAGCGCGTTGGAGAGCAGGTTCGTGACGATGCGTTCCCAGTTGACCGGGTCGACCGCGACCGGTCGGGGCAGCGGCGGGCAGCTCACCTCGAGGGTCAGCCCGGCCCGCTCGACGGCGGCCCGGAACACCCCGGCGAGTTCGGCGGTCAGCGCGGCCAGATCCACCATCCGGGCGTCGCTGCGCGCCCGCCCGGCCTCCAGGCTGGAGAAGGTGAGCAGGCTGTTGACCAGCGTCAACAGTCGGGTGGCGTTACGCCAGGCGGTCTCCACCCGCTCCCGCTGCACCGCCGCCAACGGCGCGGTGGCGTCGGTGAGGGCGTCGGTCAGCGGGCCGAGGATGAGGGTCAACGGGGTACGGAACTCGTGGCTGACGTTGGCGAAGAAGTCGGTCTTGACCCGGTCCAGTTCCGCCATCGCCTCGACCCGGCGCCGCTCCTCCTCGTACTCGCGGGCGTTTCGCAACGCCACGGAGATCTGCTGGGCGAGCAGTTGGTGGAAGGAGTGGTACGCCTCGTCGAGCCCTCGGCTGGGGCTGACCCCGGCGAGCAGGACGCCGAGCGGCTGATCCTCGTCGGCGGAGGGCAGCGGCAGCGCCAGCGCGGTGCGGACCGGGTCGTTCCACGGGCCGGCGGGCAGCGGCAGCCGGTCGGCGACGTCGGTCACCGGGGTAGCCCGGCCCTCGGCGGCGTCCGGCAGCCCCCAGGCGTACGCGGGCGGACCCGGGTCGGTCAGCTCGACGGCGTCCGGCAGGGCCCGAGCGTGCCGGTGATCGCCGCCGGTGCAGGCGACCCGGCGCAGCGCCGTGCCGTCGCGCAGGTAGATGGCGGCGAACGGCACGTCCAGGGGGTGACCGTCGATCACGTCGATCAGCCGGGCGGCGGTGGCATCCACGTCGACGGTGCGCCCGTCGCCGAGCACTGACAGATCACGCAGGAGACGGAGCCGGCGTTCGCCAACCACCTGCTGGGTGACCTCGCTGCACACGGTCAGGACGCCGACGGTGCGGCCGTCGTCGTCGCGGGCCGGGGCGTGCGAGACGCTGAAGTACGCCTCCTCGCGGTAGCCGGCCCGCTCCAGCAGTAGTTGCAGCGCGGGGACCCAGCTGGCCACCCCGGTCGCCATGGCCTCCTCGATCAGCGGGGCGAGCACGGGCCAGCCCTCGGCCAGCGTCACCCGTACGTCGTCGCCGAGCGCGGCGGGGTGCTTGTCGCCGATCAGCGCCGAGTACGCGTCGTTGTAGAGCTGGGAGTAGCTCTCGCCCCAGAGCAGCAGCATGGGGTACCGGGAGGAGAGCACCATCCGGACGGCGGCGCGCAGGCTCTGCGGCCAGCCGCCGACCGGGCCCAGCGGGGTGTCGGCCCAGTCCAGTCGGGCCATCAGCCGCCCGGTGTCGCCGCCGCCGAGGAACAGGTCAGTGCTGGGTCGCGTCACGCTCGATCCGACCCCATCGCAAGCCCCCGTTCCGGGCCCAACGACCCCTGCCGCGTTACCTACCCATCCTGACACCTCTACTCACCTGTGCCGACGCCGGTACCCACCGTCGAACCGGCGGCGGTTCGGGACGAACGACCGATGCTCAAGAAATAGAGATCTGTCAGTGTCTCGGGTATCTCTCCAACCCCGAGGAGCCCCCATGAGAGGCAGAACGCTGAGCGCGGGAATCGCGCTTGCCGTGTTCGCCGGAATGACGGTGACGCTGGCTGCCCAGCCGGTAGCCGCGTCGCCCATGACCACGATGACGGAGGCCCGGCCGATCGCCGCGACCGCCGCCGCGTTGGCCGCACCGGACATCTCCGTCACCAACGTCCAGGCGCACCTGACCCAGTTCAACAGCATCGCGACCAGCAACGGTGGCAACCGACGGGCTGGCTCGGCCGGCTACACCGCCTCGCTCAACTACGTCAAGACCAGGCTCCAGTCGGCCGGCTACACCGTCAGCGAGCAGTACTGCTCCAGCTGCACGTACCCCTCGAACAACCTGATCGCCGAGTGGCCCGGCGGCCCGACCGACCAGGTGGTCATGTTCGGCGCGCACCTGGACGGCGTCTCGGCCGGTCCGGGCATCAACGACAACGCCACCGGCTCGTCGACCCTGCTGGAGAACGCACTGGTCCTGGCCGCGCAGAACCCGACGATGACGAAGAAGGTGCGGTTCGCCTGGTGGACCGACGAGGAGCAGGGGCTCAACGGCTCCCGGTTCTACGTCAACTCGCTCAACACCACCCAGCGCGGTTACATCAAGGGTTACTACAACTTCGACATGGTCGGCTCGACAAACGGCGGCTACTTCATCAACCGGGTCACCTCGACCACTGCGGCGCCGCTGAAGGCGTACTGGGACTCGTTGGGCCTGCAACCGGAGGAGAACGTCGAGGGTCAGGGCCGCTCCGACGACTACTACTTCCAGCAGGCCGGCATCCCCACCTCGGGTTACGCCGCCGGGGCCAGCGCCCGCAAGACCAGCTCCCAGGCGGCCAAGTGGGGCGGCACCGCCAACTCCGCGTACGACCCGTGCTACCACCGGTCCTGCGACACCACCGCCAACGTCAGCGCCACGGTGCTGAACCGCGCGGCCGACGGGGTCGCGTACGCGCTGTGGCAGCTCGCCGTGGGCGGCGGCACTCCGTCCTGCACCGGCGGCCAGGTGGTCGGCAACGGCGGCTTCGAGAGCGGCAACACGACGTGGACCGCGTCCTCCGGCGTGATCACCACTGCCAGTGCCCAGCCGGCCCGGACCGGGTCGTACAAGGCGTGGCTCAACGGCAACGGCAGCAGCGGCACCGAGAGCCTGACGCAGTCGGTGACGCTGCCGGCCGGGTGCGCCAGCTACACGCTGTCCTTCTGGCTGCACATCGACACGGCCGAGACCACCAGCTCAACGGTGTACGACCGGCTCACCGTGCAGGTGGGGTCGACCACGCTGGCGACGTACTCGAATCTGAACAGGGCGTCCGGCTACGTCCAGCGCAGCTTCTCGGTGGCCGGGTTCGCCGGGCAGACGGTGACGCTGCGCTTCACCGGCACCGAGGACTCGTCGTTGCAGACCAGCTTCGTGATCGACGACGTGACGCTGGTGGCGAGCTGACCGCGTACCCCGAGAAGGGCCGCCGCCGGCAGTGTCCGGCGGCGGCCCGTCACGTCGTGGGTCAGGGGAGCTGTGGGTAGAGCGCGGCGACGCCGCCGGGGAACCCGGCCTGCACCCGCCGGCTGACGTCGTCGGCCACGATCTCGTAGGCGTCGGCCTCGATGCCGTCGACCGCGAGCCGGGCGATCGAGGCGGGGTCAGACTTGGGGCCGGTGATGGTCGCGGCCATGTCGGTGTCCAGGTATCCGACGTGCAGGCCGGCGACGCGGACGTCCCGCTCGGCGAGCTGGAGGCGCAGCGCGTTCGTCATCGCCCACTCGGCGGACTTGGCGGCACCGTACGACCCGTGCAGGGGAAAATTCACCCAGGACAGGACGGAGAGCACGTTGAGGATGGTTCCGCCGCCGTTGCCGGCGATGACCGGCGCGAACGCCCGGATCGTCGACAGGGTGCCGATGTAGTGGGTCTCCAACTCCAACCGGACGAGGTCCAGGTCGCCGTCGAGCAGGTCGGTCCGGGTGTCGATGCCCGCGTTGTTGATCAGCAGGTTCACGCCGCCGGCCAGCTCGGCGGCGGCGGCCACCGAGGCGGGGTCGGTGATGTCGAGGCGGACCGGCGTCACGCCGGGCAGGTCGACGCTGTCGGGGTTGCGGGCGCCGGCGTAGACGGTGGCGCCCCGGGTGAGGAGTTCGGCGGCCAGGTGTCGGCCGAGGCCACGGTTGGCGCCGGTGACGAGGGCGGTGCTTCCAGCGATCTTCATGGCCGTCACGCTATCCGGCCTGACTTCTGTTAAGCAAAGTCAGCTATGTCACGGCGGTGGTCGACGGGATCGGGAATACGACCCGGACGCGCCCACACCCCAACCCGTGACGACTCGTATCCTTTCCGCGAACCTCCGTACGAGCCGAGATGGGAGACGGTGTGAGCAACCAGGCCGAAACGTTGGAGTTCCAGGCCGAGGCGCGTCAGCTCCTCCAGTTGGTGGTCCATTCGATCTATTCGAACAAGGACGTCTTCCTGCGGGAACTCATCTCGAACGCGTCCGACGCCCTGGACAAGCTCCGGCTTGCCACCCTCGTCGACAAGGACCTCGTCGCCGACACCGACGACCTGCACGTCGCCCTGGAGATCGACCGCGACGCCCGCACCCTCACCGTGCGCGACAACGGCATCGGGATGACCCGCGACGAGGTCGTCACGCTGATCGGCACGATCGCCAAGTCGGGCACCGCCGAGCTGCTGCGCCAACTGCGCGAGTCCGCCGACGCCCACGCCAAGCAGGACCTCATCGGGCAGTTCGGCGTCGGTTTCTACGCCGCGTTCATGGTCGCCGACCGGGTCACCCTGCTGACCCGCAAGGCCGGCGAGACCGGCGGCACCCGCTGGGAGTCCACCGGTGAGGGCACCTACTCGATCGAGGCGGTCGACGAGGCGCCGCAGGGCACCACTGTGACGCTGCACCTCAAGCCGGCCGACACCGAGGACAACCTGCACGACTACACCGCCGAGTGGACCGTCCGCGAGATCGTCAAGCGCTACTCCGACTTCATCGCCTGGCCGATCCGAATGACAGTCGAGCGCCCCGGCGCCGAGGGTGAGCCCGCCACCAGCGAGGTGCAGACCCTCAACTCGATGAAGGCCCTCTGGGCGCGGCCCCGCGACGAGGTCGACGCCGCCGAGTACAACGAGTTCTACAAGCACGTCAGCCACGACTGGGCCGACCCGCTCGAGGTCGTGCACATGAAGGGCGAGGGCACCTTCGAGTACGAGGCGCTGCTCTTCCTGCCCAGCCACGCCCCACTGGACCTGTTCTCCCCGCAGGGCCGCCGGGGCGTCCAGCTCTACGTCAAGCGCGTCTTCATCATGGACGACTGCGAGGCGCTGGTCCCGACCTACCTTCGCTTCGTCAAGGGCGTGGTCGACGCGCACGACCTGTCGCTGAACATCTCCCGGGAGATCCTCCAGCAGGACCGGCAGATCCAGATCGTCCGCCGCCGGCTGGTCAAGAAGGTCCTCGCCACGGTCAAGGACCTCAAGGCCAACCACGCCGAGCGCTACCGCACCTTCTGGGCCGAGTTCGGCGCCGTGGTCAAGGAAGGGCTGATCGACGACACCGACAACCGGGACACCCTGCTGGACATCCTGTCGGTGAACTCCACAAACGACCCGGACGAGCCCACCGACCTGGCCGGCTACGTGTCGCGGATGAAGGACGGCCAGACCGACATCTGGTACGCCACCGGCGAGTCCCGGGCCGCCATCGAGAACTCTCCGCACCTGGAGGCGTTCCGGGCCAAGGGGCACGAGGTGCTGCTCCTCACCGACCAGGTGGACGAGGTGTGGGTCGAGCGGGTCGGCACGTACGACGGTCGCCCACTGCGCTCGATCGCCAAGGGCGAGATCGACCTGGACACCGACGAGGAGAAGCAGCAGGCCGAGGCCGAGCGCGAGCAGCAGCGACAGGAGTTCGCCGGGCTGCTCGACTGGCTGGGGACCACCCTCACCGACAGCGTCCGGGAGGTCCGCCTGTCGTCGCGGCTGACCACCTCACCGGCCTGCGTCGTCGGCGACGCCCACGACCTCACCCCGACCCTGGAGAAGATGTACCGGGCGATGGGGCACGAGATCCCCACCACCAAGCGGATCCTGGAGATCAACCCCGGTCACCCGCTGGTGTCCGGGCTGCGCAAGGCCCACGAGCAGGGCAGCGACACCGCCGCTCTGACCGAGACCGCCGAGCTGCTCTACGGCCTGGCGGTGCTCGCCGAGGGCGGTGAGCTGACCGACCCGGCCCGCTTCACCCGGACGCTCGCCGATCGGCTGGCGCGCACCCTGTAACGGGAATACCCCCGGCCGGCGGCCCGCCCGAGCAGCGGGCCCGCCGGCCGGTCACGGCCGGTCGGCGTCCGTGAGCCGACGACGGATGCGCTCCGCGTCCGGGTGCCCGAGGTCGTCGAGGAGGCGCAACGCCGCCCGCCAGCTCCGGGCCGCCCCGGCCGGATCGCCGGCCTCGGCCTGCGCCTCGGCCAGGTGCCCGAGCGTGTCCGCCTCGTAGTACCGGTCCCGGAACTCCCGGTACAGCTCCACCGCGTGCCGGTACGAGCCGACCGCCTCCGCCGGTCGCCCCGCGCGGTGCTGCGCGTACCCGAGAGTGTCCCAGGTCGGGGCCTCACCCTGGCGGTCGTCGAACTCCCGCAACAGCGCCAGGCCCTGCCGACACGCCTCGATCGCGGCATCGTGCTCACCCAGTTGGGCGCGGTACCAACCGATCGCGTTCAACGCCATCGCCTGCCCGTACCGGTGTCCGGCGGTGCGGTACAACGTCAGCGCCGCCTCCGCATGCTGGACCACCTCTGCGCGCCGGCCCTGCCGGTCGGCCATTTCGGCCAGGTCCAGGCAGGTGTGCCCCTGGTTGGCCGGGTCGTCGAGGGCCCGGAAGAGCTCCAGTGCCCGCTGAAGCTGACCGGGTGCCTCGTCGAGCTGGCCCAGCCGGGCCTGGGCCCGGGCCAGACTGCGGTGCGCGTGCGCCTGCCCGGCCGAGTCGCCACCGCACCGTGCGGCGACCAGCGCCGTACGCTGCACCGCCAGTTGGTCGTGCCAGCCGCCCTGCCGGTCCAGAAAGATGGTCAAACTCCAGGCCAGTTGCCAGGCGTGCCGTTCGAACCCGCCGGCCGCGCACCGCTCGACCAGTGCGATCAGCACCTCCCGCTCCCGGGTGAACCACGCCGCCGCCTCGTCGTGATCGCTGATCTTCTCCGGCCGGACCCCGGTAACAGCTGGCGGCAGCGCGATCGGGTCCCAGTGTGGGTGCAGCAGCACGGCAGCAGCGTGCGCGCTGTGCAGGTAGTGGTCCAAGAGCCGACCCCGCGCCTCAGCCCGGTCGCCGGTCCGGTCCTGCTCGCCGGAAAGCTCGGCCGCGAAGGCCCGCAGCAGGTCGTGCATCCCGTACCGGTCCGGACCACGCTCCAGCACCAGGTGCGCGTCGGCGAGTTCGGCGAACGCCGCCCGGACCTGGCGGCGCTCGACGCCGGCGAGGCTGGCCCCGGCCGCCGTACTGATTGTCAGGTCCGTGCTGCCGCCGACCAGCCGGAACAGCCGGGCCGTCGGGTCGGTCAGCAGGCGGTACGACCAGGACAGTGCCGTGCGCACGCTGCTGGCGGGGTCGCCGGCGTCCAACCCGTCCAGACCCCCGTCGGTGCGCAACTGCGCGCCCAGCTCGGCCAGGGAGAGCTGTGGCCGGACCACCGCCCGGGCCGCCACCACGACCAGCGCCAACGGCAGCCGGTCACAGAGCCCGACCAACTCGCCGATGGCAGCTCGTTCCCTCTCGGCCCGCACCCCGATCCGCGCGTGCAGCAGAGCCGCCGCGTCCCCCGCGGTGAGCAGATCCAGCACCAACGGCTCGGCGCCCTCGGTGGCCACCAGGCCGGTCAGCCGGTCCCGGCTCGTCACCAGCACCAGGCAGTGGGCGGACCCGGGTAGCAGCGGCCGGACCTGCGCGGCGTCCCGGGCGTTGTCCAGCAACACCAGCATCCGTCGACCGGCCAGCAGGCTCCGATAGAGCGCCGTCTGCTCCTGCGGGTCGAACGGCAGTTCCCGGGGCGACACACCGAGCGCCGCGAGAAAGCCGCGCACCACCTGCTCCGCACTGCGCACCACACCACTGTGGCTGTAGCCCTCAAGGTTGGCGTAGAGCTGCCCGTCGGGGAAACTCTCGACCACCCGGTGGGCCCAGTGCACGGCCAGCGCCGTCTTGCCCACCCCGGCCAATCCGGAGAGCACCGCCACCGGCACGGCGCCGGGATGCGCCTCGGCATTCGCCCGCAGGGCGCTCAGTCGAACCAGCTCCGCCTCCCGTCCCGCGAAGCCCCGGACGTCCGACGGCAACTGCGCCGGGACCGGGTGGGCTGGGGTCGGCCGCGCGATGGGACCGGCCGCGCCCGGTGTCGGAGCGGGTTCGGCGCGGGGCGCCGGCACGGTGACCTCACCGCGCAGGATGGCCTGGTGCACCTGGCGAAGTTCCGCGCTCGGGTCCGCACCGAGCGCATCGGCCAACCGTTCCCGTAAGCGGGCGTAGTACGCCAGGGCCTGTGCGCCCCGTCCGGCGGCGGCCAGCGCGCGCAACAACGCGGCGGCGACCGGTTCGTCGAGCGGGTGGTCGTCGGCGAGCCGGGTCAACGGGTCGATCACGGCATCCGGATCACCTTGGCGAAGCGGGCCGCGGGCCCACTGCACGACGGTGTCGATGTGCCGACGGTGCCAGTCCTGTCGGATCCGGGCCGCCCACTCGCCGGGCACGCCGGCCAGCGGCTCGCCACGCCACAGAGCCAGCGCCCGGCGCAGCAGCTCCGCCCGCTCCGGGTCGTCGTCGGCCAGTTCGTCGGCCCGCTGTCGCAGCACGTCGAAGTGCTGGCCGTCGACGGTCTCCGGCGGCAGGTCCAGCAGGTACCCACCGGAGCGGCGGACCAGCGCGTCCGAAGCCCCGGCGGCGGTCAGGACCCGGCGGATCCGAGCGAGGTAGACGTGCAGGTTGTGCCGAACCCGCGGCGGCGGGGAGTCACCCCAGACCCGATCCACCAGGGATTCCGCGCGAACCGGCCGGCCCACGTCGACCGCCAGCGCGGCGAGGACGGCGCGTTGCCGGGCCGCTCCCGCGTCGATCAGCTGGCCGTCCGTCCACACCTCGACTGGCCCGAGGATCCGAATCTCCATGAACCGCCGCTCGCCCCCGTGCCGCCGGTCGGCCAAGCCGGCAACCGCGACCGGATTGAGGTTCCGGCAGGAATCCGTCGACCTACCGCGCAGATCATCGTAGGCACAGCGACATCTATCAATCCGATGTCGGCAACTCGACTCACGGCCGCCTCGGTCGTGACGAGACCCGGAGGTCACTCACGTGCGAAATATTCGGCGAAGGCTCACGTCCGCCCTGGTTGCCACGGTTGCCCTGACCGCCGGGCTCGGCGTCGCCCCGAGCCCGGCCCAGGCCGCCAACTACCCGTGCCCCACGAACCTGCTCTGCCTCTACGCCGGTACGAACTTCACCGGTGACGTGTTCTACCTCGACGGGCCGTACAACGGCTGTAACGACGTCACGCTGCCCTCGTACTTCCGCAACAAGGCCCAGTCGATCAAGAACAACCGGGCTTCCGGCACCGTCTCCACCTTCTGGGACAACGCCAACGCCACCGGGCTCCTCGGCTACCAGCACGCCTACGGCTATCGAGCGAACCTGGCGTACGACTCGGCCGCGATCGGCGGCACCTGGAACCTGCGCATCGAGGCCGTACGGGTCTGCTGAGGGCGGAAGTCTCCGGTGGGGGAGAAGTCGGAGACGCCACGACGGCGCCGGCCGGAATCCAACGGGGGATTCCGACCGGCGCCGTCGTGCGGTCAGCCCGGGTAGTAGCAGACGTTCGGGATGACCGGACCACCGTTGACCCCGAAGGTCGCGAAGCCCATCCACGCCCGGGTCTGCGGGCCGTACTCGCCGTCCTCGGCGATGTCCGCCCACGACCAGGTGTCGTTGATCACGCGCTGTGCGTACAAGACGGCGTTGCGGGTGTTGGTGCCGTACTGACCGTCGAGCCGCAGCGACTGCGAGTAGCAGTTGTTCAGCGCCTCCTGCAACACCTTGACCGCGCTGTTGGAGTTGCCGTACTTCAGGTAGCAGGTCTTGTTGCGGTCCTGCCAGCCGACGGTCGGCACGTGCATCTCACCCGGGTAACCACCGACCTTGTAGTAGGTCAGGCTGGTGCAGGTGGTGGCGGCCTGCGCGGCGGTCGGCGCGGCCAGGGCCAGGCCGGCGCTGGCGAGCACTGTCGCGAGAATGGCGGCGGCGCTGCGGCGGCCGAGGTTGCTTCGATGGATCGGCATGCTCTCCTCCTGAGGATGGGCTACCGGGGTCGACCCCGTGTGCCTCGAAGCATCGCGACCATCGATCTACGAATTCCTGCTCGAACGTCAATTGCGAACGCTCGGCCGGATCACCGGCCGAGCGTTCCCGCGTGTGCGGTTCGGTACGCAGGTCGGGGTCATGCCGCCGAAGCGGACGCCTTCGACCCTCGGTGCGTCGCCACCGGGCCGGCGTTCCAGCCCCAGCGGGGGGCCGGTACCGCCGCCTCGCGACGCCCATCAGTGTCGACGTCGTCGCTGTCGGTTCCGTCAATGGTCCCCTCGACCGAGGCGGAGGCGCCGCGCGCCAGTCGCAGCGAGTGATCGGCGCCGGTGCGGGCCGCGCACGGCCAGGACTGCCCGGCGCACTGGAGGTTGCGGCACTGGCCCTCGTCGTCCGGCTCGTGTGCGCTCGACACATCGATCGCCAACTGCCACAGCAGCGGGTCGGTCACGTCGTGCGGACGCTCGGCGGTGCGACTCGGTCGGTTGCTGGTGTCGTCGGACATGGTGGCCCCCCTCATCAGGCTGTACCCCACAAGGGTCACCCGTCAGCCGCCGGCTAAACCGCCGACCTGCTGTGATGTGTCTCTGATCGCAGCTCGGCCGCGGACGCCGCACGCTTATCGGTCAATCCGGCAGAAGCGGCATCTCCACGCCCGGCTCCCGACCGAGCAACACCGCACGCGTGAGCGCCGCTGATCCGAACCGGTCGCGGACCGCGTCGACCGCAACGTCCAGATCGGACCCGGAGTCCGGCTGGAATGGCAGCTCAGGCTGGACAGGGTTGTCGTCGAGGTTGCCCACAGAGACACCGATCAACGTGATGCCACGGCGATCGATCTCGGGCAGCGCCGCGCGCAGTAGCGCCCGCGCGGCGGCGAGTAGCGGCGTCGTGTCCGCCGTCGCCTTACGCACCGTGTGCGCCCGGGTCGCCCGGGTGTAGTCGCCGAAGCGCAGCCGCAACACCACGGTGCGGCCGGACCGCCCGGCCGCCCGCATCCGCCGGCTGACCCGGTCGACCAGGCCGGCGAGGATGGCGTCCAGCTCGGTGGAGGCGTGCGGGGCACGACTGAGCGCGTGCTGCGCGCCCATCGAACCGCGCCGCCGCCCCACCTGCACCGCCCGGGGGTCGCGATTGTGCGCCAACGCATGCAGATGCCGGCCGGCGCCCGCACCGAGCAGCGACACCAGCGCGGCCTCCCCGAGGCGGGCCACCTCCCCGACGGTACGGATCCGGCGTTCGCGCAGCTTGGCGGCCGTGACCGGGCCGACGCCCCAGAGCCGTTCCACCGGCAGCGGGTGCAGGAACGCCAGCTCGGCGTCCGGTGCGACCACCAGCAGGCCGTCCGGTTTCGCCACGCCGCTGGCCACCTTGGCCAGGAACTTCGTGCGGGCCACGCCCACGGTGATCGGCAGGTGGACCCGGTCGCGGACCTCCCGGCGTAGTCGTTCGGCGATCTCGGCCGGTGGCCCGACCAGCCGCCGCAGACCCCCCACGTCGAGAAACGCCTCGTCGATGGAGAGCCCTTCGACCAGCGGTGTGGTCTCCCGGAAGATCTCGAAGACCGCGCGACTCGCTGCCGTGTACGCCGACATCCGCGGCGGCACGACGATCGCGTCCGGACAGAGCCGACGCGCCTGCTGGCCGCCCATCGCGCTGCGGACGCCCCGCGCCTTCGCCTCGTAGCTGGCCGCGAGCACCACACCACCACCGACGATCACCGGTCGCCCGCGCAGGCGCGGATCGTCGCGCTGCTCGACCGACGCGTAGAACGCGTCCAGGTCGGCGTGCAGGATGCTGGCGCCGGGCGACACGTACACATGTTCGCATGACGCCGGCCTGGTGCGGCAGTGAGCTGGGCAGACGCCCCGTCAGTCGAGGCAGAACTCGTTGCCCTCCGGGTCGGCCATGATGAGATGACCGGCGCCCAACGGGGGAGTGGGCTCGTGCCGATCGAGACGCTTGGCGCCATGCGAGACGAGCCGTTCGGCCTCGGCCTCCAGGGCCGCCATCCGCTCGTCACCCTCCAGCCCGGGGGCCGCGCGGACGTCGAGGTGGACGCGGTTCTTCACCTGCTTGTGCTCCGGCACCCGCTGAAAGAACAGCCGTGGTCGCGAGCCCTCGGGGTCGACCACCGCTGACGCGTCGTTGCGGTTCTCCGGCGGCACACCCATCGCCTCCAGCGCCTGATCCCAGGACTCGAAGTCTCCGGGTGGGGCCTGTACCTGGTAGCCGAGCGTCTCGGCCCAGAAGATGGCCAACCTCGCTGGGTCGGCGCAGTCGAACGTGATCTGGACGTCGCGGATCACGGCGGATCCCTGCTTCCTGGTCTGGTCGGTCATGATTCAAGCCTCTCGCGGATAGCGGACAGGGTTGTTCCGCTATCCGTGCAACGATCGACGCGTGACCGTCGAGGCGACGACCGAGCGGGTGCTGCGCCTGCTGGCGCTGCTGCAACGACGACTGTCCTGGACGGCTGCCGAACTGGCCGCGGAGCTGGGGGTCACCGGCCGTTGCGTGCGCCGCGACGTGCAGCGTCTGCGGGCGCTCGGCTACCCGGTGCACGCGGTGTCGGGCGTCGGCGGCGGCTACCGACTCGGTGCCGGCACCCGGCTGCCGCCGCTGCTCCTCGACGACGAGGAGGCAATCGCCACGGCGGTGTCCCTGCGGCTCGCCGCCGGGGGCACTGTCGCCGGAGCGAGCGAGGCCGCGTTGCGGGCACTCGCGAAGCTCGATCAGGTGATGCCATCGCGGCTCCGCGCCGAGGTCCGGGCGGTGCACGGTGCCACCGACACCCTCATCGGCCCGGTCGCCGAGATCGACGCGGAATTGCTGGTGACACTCGCCCGCGCCTGTCGGGACGGGGTACGCGTCCGATTCCACTATCCCGGCCGGGGCGCTGGTGAGCAGGAGCGGACGGTCGAGCCGATCCGGATGGTCACGACCGGCCGCCGCTGGTATCTGATGGCCTGGGACGTCGACCGCACCGACTGGCGGACGTTCCGGCTGGATCGGATCCGGGCTGCGGTCGCGACGACCTG
The DNA here is from genome assembly GCF_040649115.1 of Micromonospora sp. NPDC049049. Lineage (NCBI taxonomy): Bacteria > Bacillati > Actinomycetota > Actinomycetes > Micromonosporales > Micromonosporaceae > Micromonospora > Micromonospora sp. NPDC049049. The sequence goes on from NZ_JBEZEX010000045.1 coordinate 33,357, forward strand.
GCGTTTCCCGGCGCGCGAACACCCGGATCCGGTCGCCTTCGTGCAGCGCGCCGTGACCGGGGCACCGTACCGATACCTCGCCCGGGTGCGGGTGCACGCCCAACCGGAGCGGTTGCGGGAGGTGATCCCACCACAGGTGGGGCGGGTCGAGGACGACAGCGACGGATGGTCGGTGCTGGTCGTCGGCGGCGACAGCCTGGACTGGCTCGCCGCGCACCTCGCCCGCCTGGATCACGAGATGGAGGTGCTGGAGCCTCCCGAGCTGCGCGAGGCCGCAGGCCGGCTCGCCCGTCGCCTCGCCGTGCTGGCGGGTGCGACGTCGGAGCCCGACGCGCGGTGCCGCAGCGTGTAGTGGCGCAGCGACACCGGGCCGCCGTCGGGAGCGGTCCATGGAGCCGTGCTGGCGCCGACACACCGCCATCCCGCGCGCTCGTACAGAGCGGCGGCCGCAGCGCCGTCGGCGGCCAACTCCAGCACCAGGTCCGTCCCGCGTTTGCCCGGCGACTGGCGGGCCCGGTCCAGCAGCGCGCTGCCCAGCGCCAACCCCCGGGCTCTCGGCACCACGAAGAGACGAGCCACCTCAGCCGTCGGCCGGCCGGGCGGCCCGTCCACCTGACCGGGGATCCGATGCACAGCGACGTGTCCGACAACGGCCGCGGCGGCGTCGACGGCGACCCAGGCCCGCGCCGGGTGCGGCTCGCGCAGCCAGCGGTGCGGGTCGACGGGCCAGTTCAGCGGGTACGCGTCGACCCGGTGGACCTCGGCGAGCGCCGCGACGCAGCCGTCCAGGTCGGTTGCCCGCCGCCGACGGATGGCGGGCCGGTTCACACGTCGTCGAACGGGCCGGCGTAGCGGAACTCGCCCCGGATGGACTCGCGCCACGCGTGCATCGGCCTGGCCATGAAGTACTGCGGCCCCCACGGCTGCGGTGGGGTGACGCCCAGCTCGACGGCCGGCCGGAACCCGAAGCGCGGGTAGTAGTCGGGATGCCCGAGCAGGACCACCAGCGGTTCGTCCCGCGCGTCCGCGGCGCCAAGGACCGCGTGCATCAGCGCGATGCCAACACCGCGTCGCTGCCAGTCGGGCAACACGCCCAGCGGCCCCAGGCCCAACGCCACCGGCGCGCCGCCCACCCGGCCGCGGGTGGCCACCACGTGCCCGACCACCTGGCCGTCCGAATCGGTCGCCACCAGGGAGTACGCGGGCAGCCAGCCCTCGTCGGCGCGCAGCGCGTCGACGAGGGTCGCCTCGACCGGTACGCCGTCACCGCCATCGGCCTTGGCGAAGGCCGCGGAGTGCACCGCGCGAATCGCGTCGACGTCGGCGGGTGTCTCGCGTCTGATCAGCACCGCGCCACCATAGACGCGGTGAGTTGCCGGCTCCACGCGTTTATCGCCGGCACCGATCTGCCGGCGGTCGTCGTGCCTGGCGGTTGTGGTGCCTGGCGAGCGGCTCGCGGACATAGCGGGGAAGCGGTTGATGTCTGTGAGTCATCATGATGTCGCCCAGTCATCAAGCTCATCGCGATCCGCGATCCGCGATCCGCGATCCGCGATCCGCGATCCGCGATCCGCGATCCGCGATCCGCGATCCGCGATCCGCGATCCGCGATCCGCGATCCGCGAT
>NZ_JBEZEX010000045.1:35079-44189 GCF_040649115.1 Micromonospora sp. NPDC049049
GATCCCGGTACTTCTCTGCTCCGCGCCTGCGGCCCTCGCCGCCGGATCGGCGTGAGCTCAACCGACGGCAGTGGCGGAGGGCGGGGCGCTGCCGCCCTGGCGTGCCTCCGGGACCATCAGCCGGATGATCTCCGCCTGGTCGGCGGGCGAGGGCAGTCCCCATTCCGGTCGGTAGCCGTACACCTGGTGCAGTGGGGTTGAGGCGGTGCGGCCGTCCAGGATCTCCACGGCGTCGGTGCCGATCAGGCCGGGGTGTTCGACGCCGCAGGCCTCGGCTACCTTGGTCAGGTCCCGGCGTAGCGTCCGCAGGTAGTTGGCCGCCCGGACCGACTTCAACGCCGGGTCCAGCCCACGGGCGAGCCACGCGTTCTGGGTGGCGACGCCGGTGGGGCAGGTGTCGGTGTGGCACTTCTGCGCCTGGATGCAGCCGACCGCCAGCATCGCCTCCCTGCCGACGTTGACCATGTCGCAGCCGAGCGCGAACGCCACGATGGCGTTGTCCGGCAGGCCGAGCTTGCCGCCGCCGACGAAGACCACCTGCTCGTGCAGACCGTGCTCGGCGAAGATCTTGTAGACCCGGGAGAAGCCCTGCTGGAATGGGAGCGACACCGAGTCGGTGAAGATCAGTGGTGCGGCCCCGGTGCCTCCCTCGCCGCCGTCGATCGTCACGAAGTCCACACCCCGGCCGGTGTCCCGCATGAGGGTGGCCAGCTCCTCCCAGAAGCTCAGGTCACCGACCGCCGACTTGATGCCGACCGGCAGGCCCGTCTCGGCGGCCAGCAACTCCACCCAGTCGAGCAGGCTGTCGCAGTCGGAGAACTCGGCGTGCCGGGACGGGCTGACGCAGTCCTGACCGGCCGGGATGCCCCGGGTGGCGGCGATCTCGGCGGACACCTTCGCCCCGGGCAGCAGCCCACCGAGGCTCGGCTTGGCGCCCTGGCTCAGCTTGATCTCCAGCGCCCGCACCGGTGCGCCGGCGACCAGGTCCTTGAGCCGGTCGAGGCTGAACCGGCCGTGCTCGTCCCGGCAGCCGAAGTACGCGGTGCCGAGTTGGAAAATCAGCTCCCCACCGTTGCGATGGTACGGCGACAGACCGCCCTCGCCGGTGTTCTGCAGGCAGCCGGCGAGGGCCGCTCCCTTGTTGAGCGCGGTGATGGCGTTGCCGGAGAGCGAGCCGAAGCTCATTCCGGAGATGTTGACGACCGACTCCGGTCGGAACGCCCGGGCCCGTCCCCGTGCCGCGCCGAGCACCTTCGCGCAGGGCACCCGTACGTCGTGCCCGGCGGTCGGTGCCGACGGCGGCACGGCACGACCGAACGTGCGGTGCTTGATGATCGGGTACCCGGCGGTGTATTCGATGTCGTTGTCGGTGCCGAAACCGAAGTAGTTGTTCTCCTGCTTGGCCGACGCGTACACCCAGCGGCGCTGGTCGCGGGTGAAGGGCCGTTCCTCGTTGTTGCCGGCCACGATGTACTGCCGAAGCTCCGGCCCGATCGTCTCCAACAGGTAGCGGGCCCGGCCGAGGACCGGGAAGTTGCGCAGCAGCGCGTGGTCGCGCTGGATCAGATCCCGCGCGGCGAGTGCCGCGACGGCGGCGGCGACGGCGGGTACGGCTCGACGGGCCCAGGTCATGCCGCAACTCTTTCCGCCGGGGCGGCGGATCAAACCGGTGAGCGTGCTGGTGGCGGTGCGGGTGCGCCCCCGCACCGCCACCACGGGCTCAGCGGTGCCGGAACGACTCGCGGACCGACCCGCCGACGACAGTGCACCAGGTGCTCGTACTGAGCTTGCCGTTGCGGGGCAGCCCGTGCAGCGCCTGAAGGTCCTGCACCGCCGTGCGGGTGGCGTGGTCGTACGCCCCGGTGACGGTGACCGCGTACCCCTTGGTGGCGAGGATTTCCTGCACGGCGGTGACCGGCGCTCCGGCGGCGTGCTGGTCCAACTCCGGCGCGAGCGTCTCCCAGGTCGGCGTGGTGAGGGTGGCGTCCACGTCGACCGCGATGCCGTTGCGGGCCTGCCAGTCCTGCACCGCCGCCACTGTCGCGGCGTCGAACGTGCCGCTGACGATCACCGGGTAGCCCCGGTAGGCGAGCAGGTGCTGCACCACCCGCACCGAGGGGGAGTTGACGAAACGCCACAGGTCCGGCCAGCGGCGCGCCGGCACGTCACCGAGTTTGGTGCCCAGCGCGGCGTGCACCCGCCGCCGCAGCTCGGGGAACTGTCGGTAGAAGGCGGCGCCCGGGCACTCGGTGGTGCGGAAGTCCCAGTGGCCGAAGATGTCGTACGCGTGCAGCCCGTACTGCCGGCAGATCGCGACGCAGAGCTTCACCAGCGAGTCGGTCAACGCGTCCGGTGGCGTCTCGGTGACGTAGGTGCCCTCGTTCTCGATGCCGATGGCCCGGCCGTTCTCACCCGGACAGTGCGCCGAGATCATCTGCCGGTCGCCGGCTTCGAGGCGCTCCAGGCTGCCCCGGCGGCCCTCCAGCACGTACCCGCCACGGCTCACTGTGAAGTGCTGGCCGGTGTCCGACCAGCCGTTGCCGTCCATGTGCAGGTCCTGGCAGTCGTGGGCCAGCTTGACCGCCTGCTCACGGGAGTAGTCGGTGACGTTCGGGAACGCCATGTGGTGCACGATGATCTTGTTGGTGGCGATGGCGCTCACCGACAGCGGGTCCTTCGGCGGGCGGGCGGCCCACTCGTCACAGCTGATGATCCAGTCCAGGTCGGTGCCCGGCGCGGCCTGCGCCGCGCCCGGGAAGGCGAGTTCGCTCCCGACGACGGCGACCGTGGCGGCGCCGAGACCGGCCCGCAGCAGCGTCCGGCGATCCACTTCGGAATGGTCGACGTGCATTGCATCTCCTCCTGCGGCCGACGGCGGGGGGATGAAAAGTAGCTCCAGTGGCCGCACGCACTCCGGAGAATATTGCCAAAACTCGCCCACGCGCTAGAGGGCCGACAGGCCTGATGATCACTGGTGTTTCCGCGTGTCGGGTCGGGGGTAGGTCGGGGCGGACCGTTCCGGCTGCCCCACTTAAGGAATGACCAGATGAGTGACAACGTCAGCGACGCGGTGGGCGACGCTCTCCGCTCGGTGATGCTCTTCCTGCCCAAGGCCGTCGCCTTCCTGGCGATCCTGGTGGCCGGATGGCTGATCGCCAAGGCCGTACTGAAGATCGTGGAGAAGGTCCTCGAACGGGTGGGCTTCGACCGCGCCGTCGAACGCGGCGGCATCCGCCGCGCGTTGAGCCGCTCCCGGTACGACGCCAGTGACATCGTCGCGAAGCTCGTCTACTACGCGGTGCTGCTGTTCACCCTTCAGCTCGCCTTCGGCATCTGGGGCCCGAACCCGATCTCCGACCTTCTCGGCGCGGTGATCGCGTGGCTGCCCCGCGCCTTCGTCGCGATCGTCATCGTCGTGGTCGCCGCCGCCATCGCCAACGCGGTCAAGGACATCATCAGCGGCGCGCTCGGCGGCCTGTCGTACGGCCGGGTGCTGGCCACCATCGCCTCGGTGTTCATCCTCGGCCTCGGCGTCATCGCGGCGCTGAACCAGATCGGCGTGGCCACCGCGGTCACCACCCCCGTGCTGATCGCCGTGCTGGCCACTATCGGCGGCATCCTCGTCGTCGGTGTCGGCGGCGGTCTGATCCGTCCGATGCAGAGCCGTTGGGAGTCGTGGCTGACCCGCGCCGAGCGGGAGTCGCAGCTGATCGCCGAGCACGCCCAGGCGTACCGGGCCAGCCGCCGCGACGCCGAGGCCGCGCTGGCCCGCCGGTCGGCCACCACCAGCGACGCGGAGGCCACCCAGGTGGTGACCCGGCCCACCGACGCCGACGCCACCCAGGTGGTGACCCGGCCCACCGACCCGGAGGCCACCCAGGTCGTCCACTTCCCGGTCAGCTCCGACACCACCCAGGCGGTCAACCGCAGCGTCGGCGACGAGCCGACGCCGACACCGGCCCGGCCCTCAGCGACCGACCACACGACGCAGGTGGTCAGCGGCTCGGCCGATTCGGACGTCACGCAGGTGGTGGGCGCCGGCGTCGACCCCGACACCACCCAGGTGGTCACGGGCGGCACCGATCGCGCGGTGCCCGGCCAGCGCACCAGCGACGACAGCGAGACCACCACCGTCATTCCGCCGCTCGACCGGCGCTGACACCAGCGGTACGGCGGCGGGGCGGGACCGATTCGGTCCCGCCCCGCCTCTCGTTGTCCGCCACGCCACGCCACGCCCCCTCCCGCCCCGTCCCGCCCACCCGGCCCGGTCCGCGCTGCTCGGCGCGCCGAAAGCGCTGGCCGAGGCCGCGCCGGTTGTCTAGCATCGCGGGCATGACCTGGCGACATTGATCCAGCAGCGTCTGCCGATCCCGTGGGCCACCACGGTCACCGCACGTCCGGTGTCCGTCTCCACTCCCACGGGAAGGCCCCATGACCCTCATCGCTTCGCGCGTGCCCGAGCCGGCGGTCCGTCGGCTGACGGCGACCCTCTACGGGTACGCGTTCCTCAGTGACCTGGTCCTGCTCTACCCCCTGTACGTGGTGTTCTTCGCCGACACCGGGCTGTCGGTGGGGCAGATCGCGTCGCTCTTCGTCATCTGGTCCGCCGCCGGAATCCTGTTCGAGGTGCCCTCCGGCGCCTGGGCCGACGTGCTGTCCCGCCGATTGTTGCTGTGCCTCGCCCCGCTGGTGGCCGCCGCCGGTTTCGCGCTCTGGGTGCTGCTGCCGTCGTACCCGGCCTTCGCTGTCGGCTTCCTGCTCTGGGGCGCTGGTGGCGCACTGGTCTCCGGTGCGCTGGAGGCGTTGGTCTGGACCGAGTTGGACCGGCTCGGCGCTGTCGACCGGTACGCCCGGGTGCTCGGGCGGGCGCGGACGGCGGGTGTGCTGGGCGTGGTGGTCTCCGGAGTGCTCGCCGGCCCGGTGCTCGCCGTCGGCGGGTATCCGGTGGTCGGCGCGGCCAGCGTGCTCGCCTGCCTGCTCGCCACGATCGTCGCCACCCGCTTCCCGGAACACCGCGCGCCCGCCGCCGTCGGCGTTCCGGTCGCCGAGCCGGCGGCGGCCGTCCGGCCGGTGGGTGCCGCACCACCCCGGCAGGACGAACCCGTGAGCCCGGACGACGATGGTGACCTGGGGTGGTGGGACACGCTGCGGGCCGGGGTCTCGCAGGTCCGCACCCGTCCGCCGGTACGGGCCGCCGTGCTGCTGGTGGCCGTGGTCGCCGCCGACTGGGGCGCCCTGGACGAGTACACCCCGCTGCTCGCCCTGGACACCGGCGTCGGGGCGCAGGCCGTACCCCTGCTGCTCCTGCTGCTCTGGGCCGGAGTCACAGTCGGTGGGCTGCTCGCCCCGGCGGGGGAGCGGCTGGGCAGCCGAGGTTACGCCGGGTTGTTGGGGCTGGTCGGCGTCGCGCTGGCCGGAGGCGCCCTGTTGCGGCACCCGGCGGGGTTCGTGCTGCTCGCGGTGGCCTTCGGCGCCGCGCAGTTGGCCACCGTTCTGGCCGACGCGCGGCTCCAGGCCCGGATCGTCGGCAGCAGCCGGGCCACCGTCACCTCCCTGGCCGGGATGGCCACGGACGTGCTGATCATCGTGACGTACGCCGGTTACGGCCTGCTCGCCACGGCGGCCGGCAACGCGGTGGCGTTCGCGCTGACCGCCGGGGCGTACCTCGTGGTGGCGCTGGTGCTGCTGACCCGCCGCCGGCATTGGACGACAGTGCCCACCGCGGTGGCCGCGGCGGTGCCGGGCGGCCCGGACTGACCGGGACCCGGCGGCGGCCTCAGCGGCCTGCTCGGCTCCGGTCAGCTTCTCGTGCAGGACGTTGACCCGGGCCTTCGACTCGCCGACAGCGTCGATGCCGACGACGATCCTGGTGGGGCACCCGGCTCAGTCGGCCCGGAAGCTGCGCGGTGGCGGTGCGGACGCGCACCCGTCAGGGTTGGTCACCGTCGAGGTAGACCCAGCGGCCGTCCTCGCGGACGAACCGGCTGTGTTCGGTCAACGTGCCGGGCCGGCCCGCGTCCCGGTAGTGGGCGTGGAAGGTCACCGTGCCGGCGGTGTCGAGCAGGCCGCCCCGCTCGGTCTCCACGATCTCCAGTCGGGTCCACCGCTGCCCCGGGTCAAGCTCCAGGGAGGCGGGCCGGGTCGAGGAGTGCCAGCTGCGCAGCAGGTAACCCGAGTCGCCGAGGGCGAAGGCGCTGAACCGGGAGCGCATCAACGCCTCGGCCGTCGCCGGGGCGTCGCCGCCGTGCGCCGGCGCGCAGCAGTCCGTGTACGCCCGGCCGGAACCGCACGGGCACGCCCGTCCCGTTGTCGCGTTCGCCCGCCGACGTCCCCCACCCTTGCCCACGTCGCCATCCTGCCGCACCCGACCTAGTCCAGTGGCACCGGCAGCGGCACCGGACGCTTGGCCACCCGGTCGTCGCCCGACGACTGGCCCCGCAGGTGCCGGGCCAGCCAGGGCAGCAGGTGCCGGCGGGTCCAGGCCAGCTCGGCGCCGAACACCTCGCCGCGGCGCCGCCGGGGTGCCGGCGGCAACGGCCGCGTCCAGGAGTCGTCGAACCCGGGCAGACCCGCCGTGTACGCCAGGGCGGCGGCGATGCGCTCGTGCCCGGCGCTGTTGGCGTGCAGCCGGTCGTCGCTCCACAGCCGGGGATCGGAGGAGACCGGGTGGGCGCCCAGGTCGAGGAGGGTGGCGCCGGTCCGTGCGGTGGCGGCCCGCAGCGCCTCGTTGAGCGCCAGCATGCGACCACGCAGCGGCCGGGCCAACGGCATCACGGGCGCCGGATCCGGCATCGTGAAGGTCAGCACTGTGGCCCCCTGCTCGACCAGTGCCTGCTGCATCGCCGCGACATCCCCGGCGACCTGGTCCGCGTCGAAGGAGGGGCGCAGCACGTCGTTCATGCCGGCGACCACGGTGGCCAGGTCGGGGGCCAGGTCGAGGGCGGGCTGAAGCTGCTCGGCGCGGATCAACGCGGTGGTCCGGCCCCGGATGGCCAGGTTCGCGTATTCCAGACCGCCCTGGGCGCGAGCAACCGCCAGGGCGAACCGGTCGGCCCAGCCCCGGTAGCCACCGATACCGTCCGGGTCGTCGAGCCCTTCGGTGGTGCTGTCGCCGATCGCCACGTACCGCTGCCACATCACCCGCGCGAGGTTAGCCCTCGGTCAGCTTGGGCGGACCACCGACCTCACAGCCAGCCGGAGCGGCGGAACAGCCGGTACAGGAACAGGGCCGCCGCCGCCATCAGGGTGAGGGCCCCGGCGTAGCCGTAGCGCCAGGCCAGCTCGGGCATGTGGTTGAAGTTCATGCCGTAGATCCCGGCGATGCCGGTCTGGGTGGCCGCGATGGCCGCCCAGGCGGCGATCTTGCGCATGTCGTTGTTCTGCTCGACGGCGAGCTGCGCCAGCCGGGACTGGACGATCGAGGTGAGCAGGTCGTCGTACGCGGCCACCCGGTCCACCGCCCGGCTCAGTCGGCCGTCGACGTCGACGAACCAGCGGTGCAGGGCGCGCGGCGGGCCGTCGGGTTCGAGCAGCGTACGCATCGGCCCCTGCAACGGCAGGACCGCGCGCTTGAACTCCACCACCTCCCGTTTGAGCTGGTAGATGTGCTGGATGTCGACGGCGCGGTCGCGGGCGAACACCGCCTCCTCGACCCGCTCCAGGTCCCGTTCCACGTGGCCGGCCACCTCCAGGTAGGAGTCGACCATGCGGGCGCAGACCGCGTACGCCACCGCCCACGGGCCGGCGGCCAGCAGCGCGGGGCGGCGCTCGATGTCGGCGCGAACGCTGCGCAGCGCCCCGGCGGCACCGTGCCGCACCGTGATGGCGAAGCGGTCACCGAGCAGCACCATGACGTCCCCGGTGTCGATCACCTCGGAGGTCTCGGTCAGCTCGTCGTGCTCCACGTACCCGGCGGTGCGCAGGACCAGCAGCGTGACAGGCCCGTGGCGCTGCACGGTGGGCCGGTGCCCGTCGGCGAGCGCCTGTTCGACTGTCAGTTCGTCGAGGCCGAAGGTCTGGCCGACTGCGGCGAGCACCGCCGGGCCGGGATCGTGCAGTCCCAGCCACACGAAGGCGTCGCGGCCGTGCCGCGCCCGGGCGTACGCGTCGGCGTAGTGCGGTTGACCGGGTTCCCGGCGGCCCTTGAGGTAGACGGCGCAGTCGACCACGGCGTCCGGGTTGGACCGGCGGAGGTTGGGGGAGTCGCCCTCGACCCGCCCGAGCAGTCGACGGGCCAGGGCGCGTACGCCTCGACCGGTCCGATTCCGTACCGGTCGCTGATCCACCGCGTGCCTCCCCGTCGCCGGCGTACCGTCCCGATCAGGGGATGGTGCCACCGCATTCTGCCGACGAGGGTCCGGCTCCCGACAGCGGGGAGGCGGCGCGGGCGGCTCGGGCAGGCGGTCCGGTTCCGGCGGTGCGGGTGGCCCGGTTCAGGCGGTGCGGGTGGCGAAGACGACGACGTTGTCGACGTAGTTGCCGGTCGCCGCGTCGAACCGGCCGCCGCAGGTGATCAGGCGCAGCCCGGCGGCGTCCGCCGGGCCGTAGACCAGGGCGGTGGGGAAGTGCTCCTTCGGGTACGCCCGCACCTCGTCCACTGTGAACGTGGCGACCCGTGCGTCGGCGCGGGTGACCTGCACCTGCTGCCCGGCGCGGAGCCGACCGAGATCGAAGAAGACCGCCGGGCCGGACGGCGCGTCGACGTGTCCGACCAGGACAGCGTTGCCGGTCTCACCGGGGCTGACCCCGTACCGGTACCAGCCGGCGAGGGTGGGCCGGTCCAGTGGCGGCACCTCCAGCACGCCGGCGGCGTCGGCGCCGACGGGGACGATGTCGGCGCGTACGTCGATGGCGGGGATCTGCACCCGGACCGGCGCGGCGGGTGGCAACGGAGCCAGGTCCGGTGCGGGGTGGGTGCGGGTCGGCGCGTCGGCCGACGGTCGTGGTGGCCGCGCCGGGTCGGCGGTGAGGCCGACGGTGATCAGCCCGAGCCCGGTCACGCCGAGCAGGGCCACCACTGCCGGTAGGGTCCGCCGCCACCGCACGTGTGCACCTCCGTACCGGATTGTCGGGGTGGGGGGGGGGCGGGGGGCGCGGCGGGGCCCCCGCGG
>NZ_JBEZEX010000046.1:0-10283 GCF_040649115.1 Micromonospora sp. NPDC049049
CTTTTATCAAGAGGTTTGCGTCACCGGAAGGCGATTTCCTGACGCAAACCTCTTGATCAACAAGGTGAGGGGGTCGGTCAGGGGCGCTGGGGCCAGTGGGTGAGGATCTCCTCGACGGGTAGGACGTCCTGCTCCGGGTTGGGTGCCGGGGTTGGTTGGTCGGTCGGGGTGCGGTCGAAGCGGGGTGCGGGGGCCGGCTGGATCTCGCCGCCCACCTCGACGAACGTGCCCCGGGCCGCGTTGTGCGGGTGCGCGTGCGCCTCGCCGGGGGCGAGCACCGGCGCGACGCAGGCGTCCAGGTCGGCGAAGACAGCCGTCCACTCGTCCCGGGTGCGCTGGGCGAACCGTTCGGTGAACCGGCGGCGCAGCTCGTCCCAGCCGCTCGGGTCGTACTGGGCGGGCAGGTCCGGGTCGTCGGCGAGGCCGAGGCCGGTGAGCAGTACGGCGTAGAAGGCCGGTTCCATCGCGCCGACCGCCATGAATCCACCGTCGGCGGTGGCGTACGTGTCGTAGAACGGGGCCCCGCCGTCGAACATGTTGCCCCCGCGTGGGGCGGCCCACAGGCCGGCGCCGAGCAGCCCGTGCAGGAACGAGGTGAGCAGCGCCGAGCCGTCCACCATCGCCGCGTCGACCACCTGGCCGACGCCGGAGCGCTCCCGCTCCAGCAGCGCGGCCAGCACCCCGACGGCGAGCAGCATCCCGCCGCCGCCGAAGTCGCCGAGCAGGTTCATCGGCGCGTACGGGCGTTCGCCGGCCCGTCCGAGCGGCTCCAACGCCCCGGCCACCGCGATGTAGTCGATGTCGTGCCCGGCTCGGGCTGCCAGCGGGCCGTCCTGACCCCAGCCGGTCATCCGCGCGTACACCAGTCGGGGGTTGCGGGCCTGGCACACCTCCGGCCCGAAGCCGAGCCGCTCGGCCACCCCCGGCCGGTACGCCTCGACCAGCACGTCCGCGCGGTCGGCGAGGCGCAGCAGGTCCGCCACCCCGGCCGGGGACTTGAGGTCCAGCGCGGTGACCTGCCGGCCGCGTTGCAACGGCCCGCTGGTCGGTGCGGCCAGCCGGCCCGCTCCCGGTGCGCCCGGCCGGTCCACCCGCACCACGTCCGCGCCGAGGTCGGCGAGCACCATGCAGCCGAACGGCGCCGGGGCGAGGCTGGCCAGCTCGACCACGCGCACCCCGGCCAGCGGCCCACCGCGGGCCGCCATCACGCGACGTCAGCCGGTTCGGCCCGAAGGGCGGCGAGCCGGTCGGCCAGGTCGGCGGGGGGCGTGAACCGGTCGCCGTAGCTGGCGGCCAGCTCGGTGGCACGGGCCGCGAAGCCGGCCGGGCCGCCCGTGTACTGCCGGACGTAGCGGATCACCCCGCCCGTCCACGCCGGGAAGCCGATGCCGAAGATCGAGCCGATGTTGGCGTCGGTCTCGGTGCGGAGCACCCCCTCGTCGAGGCAGCGCAGCGCGTCCAGCGCCTCGGCGAAGAGCATCCGCTCCTGAAGGTCGGTGAACGGCACCGCCCGACCCGCGTCGGTGATCAGGTCGGCGAGCCCGGACCACAGCCGGCCCCGGGCACCCTCGTCGTAGGAGTAGAAGCCGCGTCCGGCGGCGCGCCCCGGCCGGTCGTACGCGTCGACCAGCTCGTCCACCAGGCGGTGCGCCGGCAGCGGGCGGAACTCCTCGCTGGCCGCCTCGAACTGGCGGCGGATCCGTTGGATCAGCGTGAGACTGACCTCGTCGGCCAGCGCCAGCGGCCCGGTCGGGTAGCCGGCCTGGAGGGCGGCCTGCTCCACCGATGCGGCGGGGACACCCTCGGCGACCATGCCGACCGCCTCGTCGATGAACCTGCCGATCACCCGGCTGGTGAAGAAACCCCGGCCGTCGTTGACCACGATCGGGGTCTTGCCGATCCGCCGGCCCAGGTCGAAGGCCCGGGCCAGCGCCACGTCCCCGGTCCGCTCGCCCACCACGATCTCCAGCAGCGGCATCCGGTCCACCGGAGAGAAGAAGTGCATGCCGATGAAGTCCGCAGGCCGGTCCACGCCGGCGGCCAGCCCGGTGATCGGCAGGGTGGAGGTGTTGGAGGCGAGCAACGCGTCGGGTGCCAGGACGGGTAGCACCTCGGCGAAGACCTGCTGCTTCAGCGCCGGGTCCTCGAAGACCGCCTCGATGACCGCGTCGCAGCCGGCCAGCACGTCCGCCTGGTCGGTGGTGGTGATCCGCTCCAGTACGGCGCGGGCGTCCGCCTCGGTCTTGCGGCCCTTGCGTACGGCGCGGGCCAGTAGGCGCTCGGCGTGTTCGCGGGCCCGGCAGGCGGCCTCCGGGGTGACGTCCTTGACCACGACGTCCAGCCCGGCGCTGGCGCAGGCGTACGCGATGCCCGCGCCCATCATGCCGGCCCCGAGCACCGCCACCCGGCGTACCGGTGCGGCGTCCACACCGGTCGGTCGGGCCGCACCACCGTTGACGGCCTTCAGGTCGAAGAAGAACGCACCGATCATGTTCTTGGCGACCTGCCCGGTGAGCAGGCCGATCAGGTGCCGGGTCTCCACCGTCAGGGCGGTCTCCAGGTCGACCTGTGCGCCCTCGACGGCGGCGGCCAGGATCGCCTCGGGCGCGGGTAGCCGGGCACCCTTGAGCTGCTTGCGCAGCGTCGCCGGGAAGGCGGGCAGTTGTGCGGCCAGCGAGCGGCTCGCCGGGGTGCCACCCGGCATCCGATAGTCCGGCCGGTCCCACGGTTGCGCCGGGTGCGGGTTCGCCGCGATCCAGGCCCGTGCCCGGTCCAGCAGTTCGGCGGGCGTGGCGACCACCTCGTCGACCAGCCCGACCGACAGCGCCTCGGTCGGGCGCATCCGCCGGCCGGTGAGCAGCACCGTGGTCAGCGCGCCGGCCAGGCCGAGCATCCGCACGGTCCGGGTGACGCCACCCGCCCCGGGCAGCAGGCCCAGCGTCACCTCGGGCAGCCCGAGCCGGCTGCCGGGGGTGTCCAGCGCGATCCGGTGGTGGCAGGCGAGCGCGATCTCCAGGCCACCGCCGAGCGCGGAGCCGTTGACCGCGGCGACCACCGGTCGGCCCAGCGTCTCCAGCCGGCGCAGGTCCCGTTTGATGGCGCCGAGCAGGTCGGCCAGGTCGGGCGCGTCGGCACGGGTCGCCCGGATCATCTCGGGCAGGTCCCCGCCGGCGAAGAAGGTCGACTTCGCGCTGGTCACTATGACGCCGACGAGATCGGGCTCGGCCTCCAGTCGGTCCAGCACAGCGCTCATCGAGGCGGCGTACGCCCGGTTCATGGTGTTGGCGGACTGGGTGGGATCGTCCAGGGTGAGCGTGACGATGCCGTCGGCGCCGCGGTCGTACCGGATGGTGTTTGTCATTGTCGTCCTCCGGGTCAGCAGCGCTCGAGAACTGTGGCGACGCCCATGCCGCCGCCGATGCACAGGGTCACCACGGCCCGGCGCAGGTCGCGGCGCTCCAACTCGTCCAACGCCGTACCGAGCAGCATCGCTCCGGTCGCGCCGAGCGGGTGGCCGAGCGCGATCGCGCCGCCGTTGACGTTCACCCGGTCCGGGTCGAGGCCCAAGTCGCGGACGTACTTGAGCACCACAGCGGCGAACGCCTCGTTGATCTCGAACAGGTCGATGTCGTCGACTGTCAGCCCGGCTACGGCCAGCGCCTTGTGGGTGGCCGGGATCGGGCCGGTCAACATCAGCGTCGGGTCCGCGCCGGTGACCGCAGCGCCGACGATCCGGGCGCGCGGGGTGAGGTTGAGATCCCGACCAACCTGTTCCGAACCGATCAGCGCCAACGCCGCGCCGTCCACGATGCCGGACGAGTTGCCCGCGTGGTGGACGTGCTCGATGGCCTCCAGCCAGTGGAACTTCTGCAACGCGACCGCGTCGAAGCCGGCCGCCTCACCCATCGTGGCGAACGACGGGGTGAGCTTGGCCAGCGCCTCCCGGGTCGTCTCCGGGCGCGGGTGCTCGTCGACGGTGAGGATGTCCAGGCCGTTGCCGTCGCGGACCGGCACCACCGAGCGGGCGAAGTATCCGCCGGCCCACGCCTTGGCGGCCCGCTCCTGCGACCGCAGCGCGTAGCCGTCCACGTCGTCGCGGGTGAAGCCCTCCAGGGTGGCGATCAGGTCCGCGCTGACGCCCTGCGGCACGAACGACGTGGCCAGCGCGGTCTGTGGATCGGTGGCCCAGGCCGCCCCGTCGGAGCCCATCGGCACCCGGGACATCGACTCGACCCCGCCGGCGAGCAGCAGATGCTCCCAGCCGGAGCGGATTCGCGCGGCGGCGGAGTTGACCGCCTCCAACCCGGAGGCGCAGAACCTGTTGAGCTGCACCCCGCCGACCTGGTCCGGCAGGCCGGCCAGCAGCGCGGCGGCCCGGGCCAGGTCGCCGCCCTGCTCGCCGACCGGGGTCACGATGCCGAGCAGCAGGTCCTCCAGCCGGCCGACGTCCAGGCCGGGGTTGCGCTCCCGCAACGCGTCGATCAGGCCGACCACGAGGGAGATGGGCTTGACCCCGTGCAGCGCGCCGGTGTCCCGGCCGCGTCCGCGCGGGGTGCGGACCGCGTCATAGACGTACGCCTCAGAGGGCACGGGCGATCAACTCCTTCATGATCTCGTTGGTGCCGCCGTAGATCTTCTGGACGCGGGCGTCGGCGTACATCCGGGCGATCGGGTACTCCGTCGTGTAGCCGTAGCCGCCGAAGAGCTGAAGGCATCTGTCGACGACCTCGCACTGCCCGTCGGTGAGCCACGACTTCGCCATCGCCGCTGTGGAGACGTCCAGGTCGCCACGGGTGTGTCGGACGATGCAGTCGTCCAGGAAGACGCGGCTGACCCGGGCGCGGGTGGCGCACTCGGCGAGCACCATCCGGGTGTTCTGGTGACCCATCAACGCCTTGCCGAAGGCGGTGCGCTCCTTGGCGTACGCGACGGTCAGCGCGACCGCCCGTTCCATGGCGGCGACCGCGCCCACACCGATGACCAGCCGTTCCTGCGGAAGCTGCTGCATGAGTTGGACGAAGCCCAGCCCTTCGGCGCCGCCGAGCAGGTTGGCCGCCGGCACCCGGAACTCGTCGAAGAACAACTCCGCCGTGTCGTTGGCGTGCAGGCCGATCTTGGACAGCAGCCGACCTCGCCGGAAGCCCTCCGGGTCACCGCCCACCTCGCAGACAAGCAGCGAGACGCCGGCCGCCCGCTGCTCGGGGTCGGTCTTCACGGCGACGATGATCAGGTCGGCCAGGCCACCGTTGGTGATGAACGTCTTCGCGCCGGTGACCAGGTAGTCGTCGCCGTCGCGGACCGCCCGGGTCCGCATCGCCTGAAGATCGGAGCCGCCGTCCGGTTCGGTCATCGCGATGGCACCGACCAGCTCGCCGCTGCACAGGCCGGGCAGCCAGCGCCGCTTCTGCTCCTCGCTGCCGTACGCCACCAGGTAGCCGGTGACGATGCCACTGTGGACGGCGAGGCCCAGACTGCTCTCCCCGGTGTACGCCTGCTCGTGCAGCAGCACCGCCTCGTGGGTGAACCCGCCGCCTCCACCGCCGAACTCCTCCGGGACCGACAGGCCGAGCAGCCCCAGCTCACCGGCGCGCCGGTAGTGCTCGCGGTCCGGGTGGCCCTGCGCGAGAAGGCGTTCGGCGTGCGGCAGCACCTCCTTGGTGAAGAAGGTGCGGGCCAGTTCGGCGAGGTCGTCGTGTTCCGGTTCGCGCCAGGGCGAGGGGGGATGGTCGGGCGTCGACATGTGCACACCCTCGCGCCCTGTTGGCACGCTGTCAATAAGCGGTGCTGGACGGCTGCGGCGGCGTCGGGGCGCGCGGTGATCAAGGTGAGGAACGGCTGCTGACCGGTGGGCTGTCGATAGGGTCGGGCAGATGAGTGTCGAGACGGCTCCGCGCCGCCGCCGTTTGGAGCCGGACGCCCGGCGTGGGCAGATCCTGGCCTGCGCGGTCCGGCTGTTCGGCGAGCGCCCGTACGCGGACGTGTCGACCACCGACGTGGCCCGCGAGGCAGGTGTCGCTCGCGGCCTGGTCAACCATTACTTCGGTGCGAAGAAGGACCTCTACCTGGAGGTCGTCCGGGTCATGGTGACCATCCCCGAGGTTGCAGTGGAGCGGCTGCCCAAGGGTGATCTCCGGACCCGGGTCGACGCCAGCGTCACCTGGTTCCTCGACGTGGTGTCCCGGCACAGCACCTCGTGGCTGGCGGCGGTCACCGCCCGGGGGATGGGCGGCGACGCCGACGTGGAGCGGGTGCTCGCCGAGGCCGAGGAGGTCGCCGCGGACCGGATGCTGGTCGCCGTCGGGCTGGCCGGCGAGGCGGAGCACCGCGAGGAGTTGCGCGGGATGGTCCGCGCGTACGGCGGGCTGGCGACGTCGACCGCCAGGGAATGGCTTCAGCGCGGCGCGCTGACCCGCGCCCAGGTGCACCTGCTGCTCACCGCCACCCTGCTGACCATCGTCGAGCAGGTCATCCCGCAGGCCCTCGCCGACGACGGTTCGCCCCGGCCGGCACAGCCGGCTGGACCTTCGGCGTAGGGCCTGACTCGGGGCGGGTGACGCAGGCCACGGGCGCGATGATTGCCGGTGAAATAGGCATAGGGGCTACGGTTATTTCAGCGGTCCACGGGTACCCACCCTCGACGTGCCGCCGACCGCGTCACCGGAGGAGGAGACATGACCACATCTGCCCTGTCCTACGAGGTGTTCGTCTCAGACGGCCCGATGCGAGCCGGTGATCGGCGCATGCCGGACGGGTCGCGGCTTTACGGAAGCCCGGTCGCGTCCACGTTGATCTTCGGGGCCGAGGAGGCCCTTCTCGTGGACCCACCCTTCACCCACGAGCAGATCGCGAAGGTGGGCGACTGGATCGCCCAGTCGGGTAAGCGGCTGACGTACATCTACGCCACCCACGGGCACGGCGACCACTGGTTCGGTGCGGCTGAGCTGGTCAAGCGCTTCCCCGGTGCCGTCACCTACGCGACGCCCGGCACCATCGAGGTCATGCACCAGCAGGCCACTGTTGGCCGGAGTGAGGTGTTCGACAGGGATTTCCCCGGCCTGATCCCGGAGTCGCCGGTGGACGCGGTGCCCGTGCCGGCCGACGGGTTCCTGCTGGAGGGCAATCTCATCCAACCCGTCGAAACCGGGCACACCGACACCGACCAGTCCACCGTGCTGCACGTTCCGTCGATCGGCCTGGTGGTCGCCGGTGACGTCGTCTACAACGGGGTTCACCAGTACATCTCGGAGAGCGCCAACGGGGGCCTGCGGCAATGGCTCGACGCCCTCGACCGCGTCGAGGCGCTCGCACCCCGCGCAGTCGTCGCCAGTCACAAGAACCGGGACCTCCCCGACGACCCGGCCAGCATCGACCAGACCCGGCAGTACCTGCTGAACGTGGAGCGGCTGTTGGCCGAGAAGCAGACCGCCAGTGAGTTCTTCGACGAGATCGTGCGACTCTACCCAGACCGGATCAATCCGGGACCGGCGTGGTACGGGGCGCTTGCCCTGCTCGGGAAGTGAGCTGATGGTGCCCTCGATTTCCGACCACCCAGCAGATGTGGTGGTCGGGTCGTGGCCCGCCACCGCGAGGTACGACCTGGACGCCGCCCCAGGTGGCCTCGGGCTCGTCCAGGATCTGCTCAACACGATCTCGGCCGGCGCGCCACGGCAACCGGACCTCCTGGACGAACTGGACAGCGCCACGGAGTGGGCCCACCTGGCCGTCGCGCAGTGGTCGACGGCCACCGGGCGCCCGGCGCCCGACGTCACGCTCGACGCCGCAGGGCTCCGGGCGCTGCGCATCTTCCGCGAGGAATTGTCGGACGAGATCGATGCCAGGCTCCGCATCACGCCGGACCCCGGGCAACCCGTCGGAGCGTCGAACCGGGTTCCGACCGGATCTCGTACCACCGGTGCCACGCTCCGGCTCGATCGAGACGGGTCCG
Source organism: Micromonospora sp. NPDC049049 (assembly GCF_040649115.1). Lineage (NCBI taxonomy): Bacteria > Bacillati > Actinomycetota > Actinomycetes > Micromonosporales > Micromonosporaceae > Micromonospora > Micromonospora sp. NPDC049049. The sequence continues at coordinate 7,946 of NZ_JBEZEX010000046.1, forward strand.
TCCACCTCGACCCCGCCGGGTTCGGTGCCGATCTGCTGGTCTCGCTCGTTCTCGCCGCACTGTTCGAGGCGCAGCTCGCCGACGTGGGGCGGCGGATCAAGACCTGCCGCAACCCCCGCTGCCGGGTGGCGTTCTACGACCGCTCCCGCAACAACAGCGGGGCCTGGCACTCCGTCCGCGCCTGCGGGCACCCCACCAACCTGCGCGCCCACCGCGCGCGGCAGCGGCAGGCGGACTGACTCAGGCGGCCCGGCGTTCGTCGGCCTCGCCGGTGCGGCTGGATCGGCCGGCACTCGCCGCCGGGGCGGCGAACCGGTCGGCCGCCTGCGCCGGATAGGACTCGGGGCGCACCACCCGCAGCGGCCGGTCGACCTCGTCGGCCCCGAAGCGCCAGCGGGACGGCGTCGGCTGCCGCTGTGGTGCCGGGCCACCGGGGCGCAGACCGGGCCGGGACAGCGCCACGGTGATCAGGTAGCCGACCACCAGGAAGCCGTGGCTGATCAGCCGTTCCCCGCCCACCGATCCGGTGGCCAGGTCGTTCACCGACAGCAGCAGCAACGTGCCGACGAACGCGCTGAGCATCGGCAGCAGCCCGGCGGGCGGGCTGCGGCGCAACGCCACGAACAGGAAGCCCGCGCCCACTGCCACGTTCCACGCCGCCGACTCGTGCCACAGGTGCTGGCCGGTGGGGTGCAGGTGGTCGGCGGTCGCGCCCCGGCCGACCTGGGCCAGGCCGAGCACCAGTTGCACCGCGCCGAGCAGCCCGAGCGCCGACCGCAGGCCGGCGACGAGCGGGCCACGTCCGAACGCCGCGCGCAACCCGGCGGCGAGCTGACCCCGTCCGGGCACCTTTCGCAGGCCGGCTACCAGCGGGCCACGCCGCCACCGTGACCGGCGGGCCGGGTCCGCGCTGGCGGCGGCAAGGATCGCCGCCGTCCGGTCGGGCACCTCGACCACCAATCGGGTACGAACCCGACGGGTCACCGCGGCCGCCGCCGTGAACCAGGCCCGACAATCGGCACACCCGTCGAGGTGCCCCTGCACCGCCGCCAGTTCGGCGGCGGTCTCCTCCCCGTCCAACTGCGCGGACAGGACCTCCCGCCACTGCTCACACCCCATGTATCGGTAGTCGCTCCGGCAGCCGCTCCGGTTCCCGGCGACAGTGACCCGTTGTGGAATACTCGCCGGATCATGACGCGTTACGGCCTGCTGATCCTGCCCGCCACCAACCGGGTGTACGCCCGCGCCGCAGTCGACCTCACCCGGGCCGAGCTGGAGATCTTCGGCCGCTCGGCGCTGGACGGCCGGATCGGCGAGCTGGACACCGAGGTCGTGGGAGGGGCGTCCTACATCACGTTCACCGGCGACGGGCTGACCGAGCGTGACCTGGCCGTCCTGGGCAACCTCTCCGCCGGGTACGCGTTGTTCGAGATCGTCGGTGAGCTGTTGCGGCCGATCGAGTGGAGCCGTCTGGACCGCTACGACGACGATCTGCTCACCATTCAGAAGTACCCGGGCAAGACCAATGAGCAGTTCACCAAGCTGCTGCTCAACGTCACACTGCTCGCCTCGGACTGGGCCGCCGAGATGACCAGCCGCCGGTTCCGGGTGCTCGACCCGCTCTGTGGTCGGGGCACCACCCTCAACCAGGCGCTGATGTACGGCTTCGACGCCGCCGGGATCGAGCGCGACCAGAAGGACGTCGAGGCGTACCGGGCGTTCGTCACCACCTGGCTGAAGCAGAAGCGGGTCAAGCACCGGGTGCTGGAGTCGGGGCCGGTGCGGCGGGAGCGCAAGGTGGTCGGCCGGCGGGTACGGATCGAGGTGGCGCCGACCCGTGAGGAGCACAAGGCCGGCCAGACGCAACTGCTGGACGTGGTCAACGCCGACACCACCCGCTCGGCGGAGTTCTTCCGCCCGGAGACCGTGGACCTGGTCGTCGCCGACGCGCCGTACGGCGTGCAGCACGGCAGCCGTACCGCCGGGCAGGGGTTGACCCGCGACCCGCTGGCGTTGCTCGCGGACGCCGCGCCGGTCTGGGCCCGGTTGTTGCGGCCCGGCGGTGCGCTCGGGATCTCCTGGAACACCCACGTCGCCAGTCGGGACGACGCGGCGGCGGCGTTGGCCGACGCCGGCCTGACGGTGGTCGACGACGAGCCCTACCGCGCGCTGCGGCACCGGGTGGACCAGTCGATCATGCGTGACGTGCTGGTGGCACGCCGCCCGGCCTGACCCCCGGCCTCGCCCCTCCGCCCCTCCGCCCCTCCGCCCCTCCGCCCCTCCGCCCCTCCGCCCCTCCGCCCCTCCGCCCCTCCGCCCCTCCGCCCCTCCGCCCCTC
>NZ_JBEZEX010000046.1:10381-38500 GCF_040649115.1 Micromonospora sp. NPDC049049
CCGCCCCTCCGCCCCTCCGCCCCTCCGCCCCTCCGCCCCTCCGCCCCTCCGCCCCTCCGCCCCTCCGCCCCTCCGCCCCTCCGCCCCTCCGCCCCTGCGCCGCGCCGCCGCGCAGTGCGTCACCCCATCGGGGTCGCGCACGGTCTCGTGCGTCCTTTGCTCTGCACCCGCGGAGGCGACACTCACGGTCCGTAGCTGGTGCCTCCGCGGGTGCAGAGCAAAGGGGTGGACAACTGATCTCGACCCCCCGGACCACCGAGGGTTTGTGCCGCATTTCACCTGTTCAGTGGGCGGGCGTGAAAACCACGTCAAGAAAGGGTTCGCCCCCGTCATGGTCGCGTTATGACCCCTGCCGTTCGGCGGGTGGTGGGGCTTTGATTGCCCGGCGCGACCGGAAGGCGGTCGCGACGAACCTTTCCGGCTGAGGAGTCAGCGTGTCTGACGTGGTGTTCGTGGTCCTGACGGTGGTGCTGTTCGCAGTGCTCGCCCTGGTGGTCCGGGCGGTGGAGAAGCTGTGAACGCGGTAAACGCCGTCGGTCTGGTGCTCGCGGTCGTCCTGGGGGCGTTCCTGGTGTTCGCCCTGCTGTTTCCGGAGCGCTTCTGATGACCATGACAACAGCGGGCGTCATCTTCGTGTTGACGCTGGTGGCGGCCCTGGTCGCCGTATACAAGCCGTTCGGCGACTACATGTTCCGGGCGGTCTCCGGCACCAAGCAGTCCCGGGTCGAGCGGGGCATCTTCCGACTGGTCGGGGTCAACCCGGCAGCCGAGCAGACCTGGGGCGTGTACGCCCGCAGCGTGCTGGCGTTCTCCGCGGTCTCGATCCTGTTCCTGTACCTGTTCCAGCGGGTGCAGAACCACCTGTGGTTGTCGCTCGGGTTCGACCCGGTGGTGCCGCACGGCGCGTGGAACACGGCCGTGTCGTTCGTGACGAACACGAACTGGCAGTCGTACTCGGGTGAGTCGACGATGGGCCACCTGGTGCAGATGGCCGGTCTGGCCGTACAGAACTTCGTGTCGGCGGCGGTCGGCATCGCGGTGGCTGTCGCGTTGGTACGCGGCTTCGCCCGCAGCCGTACCGGGCAGCTCGGCAACTTCTGGGTCGACCTGACCCGGATCACGCTGCGGATCCTGCTGCCGATCGCGGTGCTCGGCGCCATCGCGTTGATGATCGGCGGGGCGGTGCAGAACCTGTCCGCCGGCACCGACGTGAGCACGCTGACCGGCGGCACCCAGACCATCACCGGTGGTCCGGTCGCCAGCCAGGAAGTGATCAAGGAGCTGGGCACCAACGGTGGCGGCTTCTACAACGTCAACAGCGCGCACCCGTTCGAGAACCCGACCACCTGGACGAACTGGCTGCAGATCTTCCTGATCTTCCTGATCCCGTTCAGCCTGCCCCGGGTCTTCGGCCGGATGGTCGGGCAGAACCGGCAGGGCTACGCCATCGCCGCGGTGATGGGCATCCTCGCGTTCCTCAGCGTCGCCATCACCAACATCTTCGAGCTGGCTGGCCACGGCACTGTGCCGCAGGCGGTCGGCGCAGCGATGGAGGGCAAGGAGGTCCGGTTCGACGTGTCGAACTCGGCCACCTTCGCCGCCGCCACCACGCTCACCTCGACCGGTGCGGTGAACTCGTTCCACGACTCGTTCACCTCGCTCGGCGGCATGATGACGATGGTCAACATGATGCTCGGCGAGGTTGCGCCGGGCGGCACCGGTTCGGGGCTCTACGGCCTGCTCATCCTCGCGGTGATCACGGTCTTCGTGGCCGGGCTGATGGTGGGTCGTACTCCCGAGTACCTGGGCAAGAAGATCGGGTCCCGCGAGATCAAGTTCGCCTCGCTCTACTTCCTGATCACGCCGATCCTGGTGCTCGTCGGTACGGCGGCGGCGTTCGGCACCGGCAACAACTCGACGGCGCTCAACGTCGGCCCGCACGGCCTCTCCGAGGTGCTGTACGCGTTCACCTCGGCCAGCAACAACAACGGCTCGGCGTTCGGCGGCATCACTGTCAACACCACCTGGTGGGACACCGCGCTCGGGTTGTGCATGCTGCTGGGCAGGTTCCTGCCGCTGATCTTCGTGCTCGCGTTGGCCGGCTCGCTGGCCCGCCAGGCACCCACCCCCGCGTCCGAGGGCACTCTGCCGACCCATCGACCGCTGTTCATCGGCATGGTCGTCGGCGTCACCGTGGTCCTCGTCGCGCTGACCTTCCTGCCCGCGCTCGCGCTCGGTCCGCTGGCAGAGGGGCTCTGACCATCATGAGGAACGAGGACATGTCCGTCACGTCCGCCCCAACAGAGCAACTCCCCGGTACGCCCGCCACCCAGGGCAACCGGATCGGTGGAGGGCTGCTCGACCCCAAGCAGTTGATCCGGTCCCTGCCGGACGCGGTACGCAAGCTGAACCCCGCCACGATGTGGCGCAACCCGGTGATGCTGATCGTGGAGGTCGGTGCGGCCTTCACCACCGTCCTGGCGGTGGCCGACCCGTCGGTGTTCGCCTGGGCGATCACCATCTGGCTCTGGCTGACGGTGGTCTTCGCCAACCTGGCCGAGGCGGTCGCCGAGGGTCGGGGCAAGGCCCAGGCCGCGACCCTGCGGCAGGCGAAGAAGGACACCATCGCCACCCGGCTGATCGACTGGAAGCCGGGCGCGCGGGCCAACACCTACCGCGACGAGGCGGTGCCGGCGCCGGACCTGCGTCAGGGCGACGTGGTGCTCGTCGAGGCGGGCGGCATCATCCCCGGTGACGGTGACATCGTCGAGGGCATCGCCAGCGTCGACGAGTCGGCCATCACCGGCGAGTCGGCCCCGGTCATCCGGGAGTCCGGCGGCGACCGCAGCGCGGTCACCGGTGGCACCAAGGTGCTCTCCGACCAGATCATCGTGAAGATCACCCAGAAGCCCGGGGAGAGCTTCATCGACCGGATGATCGCCCTGGTCGAGGGTGCCAACCGGCAGAAGACGCCGAACGAGATCGCGCTGAACATCCTGCTCGCCGCGCTCACTGTCATCTTCCTGCTGGCCGTCGTCACCCTCCAGCCGCTGGCCATCTTCTCCAAGGCGTACCAGGCGGCCGCTCCGGACAGCGGGGCGATCACCGGTTCCGGTGTCACCGGGGTCGTGCTGGTCTCGCTGCTGGTCTGCCTGATCCCCACCACCATCGGGGCGCTGCTCTCCGCCATCGGCATCGCCGGCATGGACCGCCTCGTCCAGCGCAACGTCCTGGCCATGAGCGGCCGGGCCGTCGAGGCGGCCGGCGACGTCAACACCCTGCTGCTGGACAAGACCGGCACCATCACGCTGGGCAACCGGCAGGCCGCCGAGTTCGTTCCGGTCGAGGGGGTCGACGCCGCGACGTTGGCCGACGCCGCGCAGATGTCCAGCCTGGCCGACGAGACCCCGGAGGGGCGCTCGGTGGTCGTCCTGGCGAAGAACGAGTTCGGGCTGCGCGAGCGCGAGCCCGGCGTGATGCCGCACGCCACCTTCGTACCGTTCACCGCGCAGACCCGGATGAGCGGCGTCGACCTCACCCCGGACGCCAGCGTGGACGCCGGCGCGGTGGGCACGGCCCGCCGGGTCCGCAAGGGCGCCGCGGCGGCGGTCATGAAGTGGGTACGGGAGAACGGCGGTCACCCGACCGAGCAGGTCGGCGAGATCGTGGACGCGATCAGCGGCACCGGCGGCACCCCGCTCGTGGTCGCCGAGCACGTCGACGGTGCGCCCGCCCGCGCGCTGGGCGTCATCCACCTCAAGGACGTCGTCAAGTCCGGCATGCGCGAACGGTTCGACGAGATGCGCCGGATGGGCATCCGCACCGTGATGATCACCGGCGACAACCCGCGTACCGCGAAGGCGATCGCCGACGAGGCCGGGGTGGACGACTTCCTGGCCGAGGCGACGCCGGAGGACAAGCTCGCGCTGATCAAGCGGGAGCAGGAGGGCGGTCGGCTGGTCGCGATGACCGGTGACGGCACCAACGACGCGCCGGCGCTCGCCCAGGCCGACGTCGGGGTGGCCATGAACACCGGCACGTCGGCCGCCAAGGAGGCCGGCAACATGGTCGACCTCGACTCCGACCCGACCAAGCTGATCGAGATCGTGGAGATCGGCAAGCAGTTGCTGATCACCCGTGGCGCGCTGACCACGTTCAGCATCTCGAACGACATCGCGAAGTACTTCGCGATCATCCCGGCCATGTTCGCCGGCCTCTACCCGAGCCTGGACGCGCTGAACATCATGCGGCTGGCCAGCCCGGAGTCGGCGATCCTGTCCGCTGTCATCTTCAACGCCCTGGTGATCATCGCGCTGATCCCGCTCGCCCTGCGGGGCGTGCGGTACCGGCCGGCCGCCGCGTCGAAGCTGCTCAGCCGCAACCTGCTGGTCTACGGGCTGGGCGGCATCATCGTGCCGTTCATCGGGATCAAAATCATCGACCTGCTCATCCAGTTTTTCCCGGGGATTTCGTGATGCGCCTACCCACCTGGATCGCCCAACACCTCGCCGCGCTGCGCGCCGTACTCGTCTTCACGGTGCTGCTCGGCCTGGTCTACCCGCTGGCCCTGGTAGCGCTCGGTCAGCTACCCGGCCTCAACCACAAGACCGACGGTTCGCTGATCTCCTCGGGCGGGACGGTTGTCGGCAGCGCGCTGATCGGCCAGTCCTTCACCGACGCGGACGGCAACCCGATCGCCCGGTACTTCCAGTCCCGCCCCTCCGCCGCTGGCGACGGCTACGACCCGACCTCCACCTCGGCCAGCAACCTGGGCCCGGAGAGCGTTGTCGACACCATCGCCACCGACCCGGAGGAATCCAGCGAGAGCCTGCTCACCCAGGTGTGTGGGCGCAGCAAGTCGGTCGGCGAACTCAACGGCGTCGACGGCCGGCGCCCGTACTGCACCGACGACGGGGTGGGCGCCGTGCTCGCGGTGTTCCGCGCCGACGGTCTGACTGGCCCGGTCACCCGGGTGGTCAGCGTCAACCAGGCAGCCCCGGCCACGCCGTTCGTCAGCGAGTACCAGGGCGTGACGGTGGAGCCGGCCCAGCCTGGCGAGGACTACGTGGCCGCCGGCGGGGTGGTCACCCCGATCCGGGGCGACGCGCCCGCCGACCCGGCGGTGCCGGCCGACGCGGTCACCGCCAGCGCCAGCGGCCTCGACCCGCAGATCAGCCCGGCGTACGCCGAGTTGCAGGTGAACCGGGTCGCGCGGGAGCGCGGCGCGGACCCGGCGGCGGTCCGCAAGCTGGTCAAGGAGCACACCGACGGGCGGGCGCTCGGCTTCATGGGTGAGCCCGGCGTGAACGTGCTGGAGCTCAACCTCGCGCTCGACAAGCAGTTCGCCGCACGCTGAGCACGCGCGCGGGGCGGGGCCGTGCCCACCGGGCGCGGCCCCGCCCGCCGATCTGACCAGGGAGGATGGTCCCCGTGCCACGCGGAGAACTGCGCATCTATCTGGGGGCCGCCCCCGGCGTCGGTAAGACGTACGCCATGTTGGAGGAGGCCCAGCGGCGGGCCACGCGCGGCACCGACGTGGTGATCGGTTTCGTGGAGACCCACGGCCGTCAACACACCGCCGCGATGCTCGGTGATCTGGAGCAGGTGCCCCGCCGGACCATCGACTACCGCGGCGCGGAGTTCACCGAGATGGACCTGGACGCGGTGCTGGCCCGCCGACCACAGATCGCCGTGGTCGACGAGTTGGCGCACAGCAACGTGCCCGGTTCCCGGCACGACAAGCGCTGGCAGGACGTCCAGGAGTTGCTCGACGCGGGGATCGACGTGCTGTCCACCGTCAACGTGCAGCACCTGGAGTCGGTGAACGACGTCGTCGCGCAGATCACCGGCACCACCCAGCGGGAGACCGTGCCGGACGAGATCGTCCGCGCCGCCGAGCAGGTCGAGCTTGTCGACATGACCCCGGAGGCGCTGCGCCGGCGGATGGCGCACGGCAACATCTACCGACCCGACAAGATCGACGCCGCGTTGGGCAACTACTTCCGGGTCGGCAACCTCACCGCGCTGCGCGAGCTGGCGCTGCTCTGGCTGGCCGACAAGGTCGACGAGCAGCTCGACCGCTACCGCAGCCAGCAGGGCATCGCTGCCACCTGGGAGGCCCGGGAACGGGTGGTGGTCGCGCTGACCGGCGGCCCGGAGGGCGAGACGCTGATCCGCCGCGCCGCCCGGGTCGCGGCCCGCAGCAAGGGCGCCGACCTGCTCGCCGTGCACGTGGCCCGCAGCGACGGCCTGGCCGGGGCCGACCCGGCCCAGTTGGCCCGGCAACGGGTGCTGGTGGAGAGCCTGGGCGGCACGTACCACCAGGTGCTCGGCACCGACGTGCCGGCCGCGCTGCTGGACTTCGCCCAGGGCGTGAACGCCACCCAGTTGGTGCTGGGGGCCAGCCGGCGGGGTCGCCTCGCGCAGGTCTTCGCAAGGGGTGTCGGGGTGACCACCACAGCGCTCTCCGGCTCGATCGACGTGCACCTGGTCACCCACAAACAGGCCGGCAAGGGCCGGAGGGCGGCGGCCGTGCCGGCCGCGCTGTCCCGACGCCGCCGGCTGCTCGGCTTCGGTCTGGCGGTGCTGGGCATGCCGCTGCTCACAGTGCTGCTGAAGACCCTGCCCGACCTGACGTTGACGAACGACATCCTGCTGTTCCTCGCCGGGGTGGTCGGGGTCGCGCTGGTCGGCGGGGTGTGGCCGGCCCTGGTCGCCGCGCTCGGCGGCTCGCTGCTGCTCAACTGGTTCTTCACCCCGCCCTTCCGCACGCTCACCATCGCCGAGGCGGACAACCTGCTCGCCCTGGCCGTCTTCGTCGGGGTGGCCCTGGCCGTGAGCTGGATCGTCGACGTGGCCGCCCGGCGTACCCGGGAGGCCGCGCGGGCCGCCGCCGACGCGCAGACCCTCGCCGCCGTCGCCGGTGGTGTGCTGCGCGGCGAACGTCCGCTGCCCGCCCTGCTCGATCAGCTCCGGGAGACCTTCGGGCTCCGCGCGGTGAGCGTGCTGGAGTTGGCCGAGGAGGCCAGCGGGCGACCGGAGCGGGCCCGCGAGGAGCACGCCTGGTGCGTGGTGGCGAGCGTCGGCGAGCAGCCGGCGTGCACACCCGACGCCGGCGAGACGGCGGTCCCGGTCGACGAGCGGATCACTGTCGTGCTCAGCGGCCGGCGGTTGGAGGCGGCCGACCGGCGCATCGTCGAGGCGTTCGCCGCCCAGGCCGCCGTCGCGCTGCGCCAGGAACGGCTCGCCGAGGAGGCCGCCACCGCCCGGCCCCTCGCCGCCGCCGACCGGATGCGCACCGCGCTGCTCGCGGCGGTCAGCCACGATCTGCGTACCCCACTGGCGTCCGCGAAGGCGGCCGTGACCAGCCTGCGCAGCCACGACATCGAGTTCGACGAGTCCGACCGCGAGGAGTTGCTGGAGACCGCCGAGGAGTCGCTGGACCGGCTCGCCCGGCTGGTCGGCAACCTGCTGGACATGAGCCGGCTCCAGGCGGGCGTGCTGGGCATCTCGGCGACAGCGATCGGCCTGGAGGACGCCGTACCCCTGGCGCTTGACGAACTTGGCCCGGTGGCCGCGACGGTTGGCACTGACATTCCGGCCGACCTGCCGGCCGCCACCGCCGACCCGGGCCTGCTGGAACGGGTGCTTGTCAACATCGTCGCCAACGCGCTGCGGTACAGCCCGCCCGGTCAGCCGCCCACGATCACCGCGAGCGCCCACGCCGGCCAGGTTGAGCTGCGGGTGATCGATCGGGGGCCGGGCATCCCGGAGGACCAGTGGGAGCACGTCTTCCTGCCGTTCCAACGTCTCGGCGACCGGGACAACCAGACGGGTGTCGGTCTCGGTCTTGCGCTGTCCCGGGGGTTGGCCGAGGCGATGGGTGGCAGCATCACCCCGGAGACCACGCCCGGCGGTGGGCTCACCATGGTGCTGCGGCTGCCCGCCGCGCCGACCAGCTCGGAGGGGCCGCAGGAATGACGCGCATCCTGGTCGTCGACGACGAACCGCAGATCCTGCGTGCCCTGCACATCAACCTGCGCGCCCGCCGGTACGACGTGGACGTGGCCGGCACCGGGGCCGCCGCGTTGAAGGCCGCCGCCAGCCACCCGCCCGACCTGGTGGTGCTGGACCTCGGCCTGCCCGACATCGACGGCGTGGAGGTGATCCGGGGCCTGCGCGGGTGGACCACAGTGCCGATCATCGTGCTCTCCGGTCGGGCCGGCAGCGAGGACAAGGTCGCCGCGCTGGACGCGGGCGCGGACGACTACGTCACCAAGCCGTTCGGGGTGGAGGAGCTGCTGGCCCGCATCCGCGCGGTGACCCGCCGTCTCGGCGGGCCCAGCGAGGCGGTGCCGGCCCTGCGGATCGGCCAGCACACAGTCGACCTGGCCGACCACAGCGTGCGGCGCGACGACGGCACCGAGGTCAAGCTGACCCCCACCCAGTGGAGCGTGCTGGAGAAGCTGCTGCGTCACCCCGGCAAGCTGGTCAGCCAACGTCAGCTCCTCCAGGACGTGTGGGGGCCGGAATACCAGAACGAGACCAACTACCTGCGGCAGTACCTGGCCCAGCTGCGGCGCAAGCTGGAGGACGACCCGGCCCGCCCTCGCCACCTCATCACCGAGCCGGGAATGGGTTACCGCTACCGGCCCTGAACCGTTGACACCCGCCTGAAGAGATTGAAGAATTTCGCTCGCAGCGGCAGCGGCGTGCTTCTGTAACCGTCCCCTCCACCGGTTACCCCTCGGGAGCCCGCCGTGTCCGTGCCTCTGCCCCTGTCCCGTCGTCGGCTGCTGGTCGCCGGCGGTGCCGGCCTCGTCCTGGCCGGTCTCACCGACCCGTTCCGGGCCGCCCCCGCCCGAGCCGCCGTCACCACCGCCGACCTTGTCGTCTACGGCGCCACCTCCGGCGGGCTGGCCGCCGCGATCACCATGCGCCGGCTCGGCCGCACCGCAGTGGTGGTGGAGCCCACCGGTCACGTCGGCGGGTTGAGCACCGCCGGGCTGGGCGCCACCGACACCGGCGTCCAGGCGTCCATCGGCGGGCTCGCCGCCGAGTTCTACCGCCGGGTGTACGTGAAGTACCACGGCGGAACCCTCACGTCGACGTCGCCGCTGCGGATGACCTTCGAACCGCACGTCGCCACCGCCGTCTTCGCCGAGATGCTGGCCGAGGCGGGCGTGCCGGTGGTCGTCGACGCCCGGCTGGCCGGCCTGGGCCGAACCGGGAACCGGATCACCGAGTTGCGTACCGAGGACGGGTCGATCTACCGGGGCGGGGTGTTCGTCGACGCCACCTACGAGGGCGATCTGCTGGCCATGGCCGGCGTCGGGTTCACCGTCGGGCGGGAGCCAAACGACACCTACGGCGAGACGATCAACGGGGTGCAGTCACGCAACACCCACCAGTTCGCCTACCCCGTCGACCCGTACGTGACGGCCGGCTCGCCCACCAGCGGGCTGCTGCCGGGCATCTCCGCCACCCCGCTCGCCCCGCAGGGCAGCGGCGACGACAGGATCCAGGCGTACTGCTTCCGGATGTGCCTGACCCAGGCGGCCAACCGGATCCCGTTCGGCAAGCCGTCCGGCTACGACCCCGTCCGGTACGAGCTGCTGCTGCGGCACATCCAGGCCGGCTACGCGGGACCGTACTTCACCACCCACTCGGTCGGTGGCGGGAAGACCGACTCCAACAACAACGGTGCCGTGTCGACCGACAACATCGGCTTCAACTACGCGTACCCGACGGCGAGCTGGGCGACGCGCGAGAGCATCATCGCGGAGCACCGCACGTACCAGCAGGGGTTGATGTGGTTCCTGGCCAATGACAGCCGACTGCCGGCGTCGGTTCGCGACTCGACGGCCCGGTGGGGGCTGCCGGTGGACGAGTTCACCGCCACGGGCGGCTGGCCGCCGCTGCTCTACATCCGCGAGGCCCGCCGGATGGTCTCCGCGTACGTGATGACCGAGGCCGACTGCCGGGGCCGGGTACGCGCCACCGACTCGGTGGGCCTGGCCAGCTACACGATGGACTCGCACAACTGTCAGCGGGTGGTCGTCGACGGCAAGGCGCGCAACGAGGGCGATGTGCAGATCGGTGTGCCGGCGCCGTACCCGGTGAGCTACCGCGCGATCGTGCCGCACGAGGCGCACTGCGCCAACCTGCTGGTGCCGGTCTGCCTCTCGGCGAGTCACATCGCCTACGGCTCGATCCGGATGGAACCCGTGTTCATGATCCTCGGGCAGGCCGCGGCCACCGCGGCGTCCCTGGCCCTCGCCGGGAACTTCGCCGTGCAGGCCGTCTCCGTGCCGGCCCTCCAGACCCGGCTGCGCCAGGACGGCGCGGTGCTGGAGTGGGGCTCCACCAGCGAGGTGATCCTGGACAACGCGTCGACCAGCGGGATCACCCGGGCCGGAACGTGGCTGCGCAGCACCAGCATCGGTGGTTACTACGGCGGGGACTACGAGCACGACGGCAACACCGCCAAGGGCGTCAACCGGCTGCGGTTTCGCCCGACGCTACCGGTCTCCGGGTCGTGGACGGTGCAGTTGCGCTGGACCGCTGACCCCAACCGGGCGAGCAACGTGCCGGTGGACATCGCGTACTCCGGAGGGCTGGTCACCCGGACCGTCGACCAGCGGCAGTCCGGGGGTCAGTGGGTGCCGCTGGGCACCTACCCGTTCACGGCGGGCACGGAGGGGAGCGTGTTGATCCGCACCGAGGACACCGACGGCCACGTGATCGCCGACGCGGTGCGCTTCGTCCGGGCCTGACCGCTCGAAACGGCGGCGGTCTCCGGGCGGGCAGCGGTCTCCGGGCGGGCGGCGGTCCTCGGGTCGAGCGGCGGTGCCACCAGCAGCGGGTCGACCTGGATCACCTCGATCCCGAGCGGGCGCAGCATGCCCCGCAGTGCCGACTCGCACAGCTCCTCCCAGAGCTGCTCCGCGCCCATGGCGGCGACCAGCAGCTCGGGTCTGGTGAAGGCGATGCCCACCCGTTGCCCCTGTGGGGAGCGGCCGGTCCGCACCGTCCGCACCAGCCGTCCCGGCAGGTCGCGCACCGGAACGGCGAAGATTATCGGGGCCTCGTCCATTGTCGGGTTGGTCCTTCCCGTTCGTGCCGCGGTTGCGGCGGTTGCGGTGGTCATCGGCTGAATCGTTCGAGGTCGTGGGCGAAGCGGCGGATCGTCGCGGCCCGTGCCCAGGACGGCGCGGGAACCGCGACGACCGGCACGGACGCGCGCGTCACGCAGTACCGGGTGACGTTCCCGCGCGACCTACCGAACCGGCCGCGATCCGGGCTGCCGACGACGAGCAGGTCGGACTCCCGATCCGCGTGGTCGACGAGCACCTGCCCGGCGTACCCCTGGGTCGCCACCAGCCGCACTGTCACGTCCCGGGGCAGGCCGCCGAGCGCCGCGTCGAAGACGCCGCGCAGGTAGACCAGGGCCGCCCTGTCGCACTCGTCCTGCCAGCGCCAGGTCAGGGTGCCGGGCCGCCACGTCGGCGCGAAGACCCAGGCGCGGACGGCGTCCAGTTGCGCTCCGTCGCGGCGGGCCAACTGCATCGCGCGCCTCAATGCCTGCATTCCGGCGAACGACCTGTCGACTCCGACCACGATCCGGTGGGGCTGGGTTGGGCGGCTCATGCGGCGGACACCACCCAGGCCGGGGCGTCGGTCGCGGTACGCGGGTCGGTCGGCGTGATCAGGTCGAGCGCGCGCAGGATGTAGTTGGCCTCGACCACCTCCACCCCGGCGCGCAGGCGCAGGTCGGCCACGGCGCGGTGCAGCACTGTGATGCTGCCGGCGGAGAGACGGACCACGGCGTCGACGTCGGCGGCGATCCACCACGCCGCGACCGCGCACGGCTCGTGCCGCAGGTACTCCACCAGGTGACTGCCCGGCGCGGATGGACCGAGCCGGACGCTCACCAGCGCCTCGTGCCGCCGCTCGGGCTCGCTCGCCCCGGTCACGGTCTCACCGGGGTCGCCGTCTGTGCCGGGTGGCGGTCCTCCGCGTTCCCAGCGTGTCATCCGCCAAGGACTCATGGACCCATCGTCACCACCGGGCGACGGCGGTGCGCCAGTCGATACGCCGTTTCGACGGGCCACCGCCAAATCTTGACGCCGCGTTCACGCGGTGCGCTTTCCGGTCAGTTGCCGGAGAACCCGACGCCCACCAACCGTTGCGAGACGGCCCAGAGGCGGGCGGCGTCGTCGATGCTCCGGGCGGAACGGTAGACGGTCAACTCGGTCGGCGCTCCGGTGAACTGACCCAGCCCGTCCGGGCCGTAGAACCGGCCGCCCTGCGCCTGCGGGCTGGTGGCCGCGTACAGGGCGGGGCGCAGCCCGGCCTCCACCGAGTGCACCAGGAAGCCCCAACGGGCCAGCCGACTCATCACCGTGTGGTGCAGCGAGGGCCGGCTGCGGCCCAGGTTGGGACCGGACGCGTACAGCAGCGTGTCGGCCAGCGCGGCCACCGAGTCCAGCGAAGCGAGGTCCAGCTGCCGGGTCGACACGACGGCGCCCGGTGCGGCGGCCCGTACGGCGTCCAGCGCGGCGGCGCCTTTGGCAGGGTTGCGGACCGGCAGCACCACCTCGGCGCCCTGGCTCGGGGAAGCTGCGGGCCGGGCGGACACGGGGAGTAGCGTTCCCGGCGGACCAAGATCGGCGTACGAGGAGGCACGGTGCAGACGACGACGGTGGACATCCCGACCAGCGACGGAGTGGCGGACGCGAGTCTGACCCGGCCGGACGGCGAGGGCCCGTTCCCCGCGGTGCTGCTCTTCATGGACGCCTTCGGGCCGCGCCCCCGCCTGGTCGAGATGGCCGAGCGGATCGCCGCCCGGGGCTACCTGGTGCTGACGCCCCACCTGTTCTACCGGGGCGGCCGGGCACCGCTCTTCGACCTGTCCCGCCTCGGTGAGGCCGACCAGCGCGGCGCGCTCTTCGCGAAGATCGCGCCGCTGGCCCAGGCGCTGACTCCCGAGGCGATCAGCCGGGACACCGCCGCGTATACCGACTTCCTGGCCGCCCGCGACGACGTCCGGCCGGGCCCGGTCGTCATCACCGGCTACTGCCTGGGCGGCACGAACGCGCTACGGGCCATCGAGGCGCACCCGGACCGCATCGCGGCCATCGCCAGCTTCCACGGCGGGCACCTCGTCACCGACGCGCCGGACAGCCCCCACCTGGGCGTTGCCTCGATCATCGGCGAGGTGTACTTCGGGCACGCCGACGCCGACCAGTCGGCGACACCCGAGCAGATCGCCACGCTGGAGAAGGCGCTCGACGCCGCCGGTGTGCGCTACCGCTCCGAGGTGTACGAGGGCGCGCACCACGGCTTCACCATGGCCGACACCCCGATGTTCGACGAGCAGGCCACCGAGCGGCACTGGGCCGCGTTGTTCGACCTCCTGGACCGCACCCTGCCCGTCAGCTGACGGGCGTGCCGGCCCGATCAGCGGCGCAGCAGCACCGGGCCGGCGTCGATGCGGGTGCGGAACAGCGCGTACGGCTTGCGCCGTAGGTCCTTGCCCCGCTGGTACTGCGGCTGCCGGTGCAGTTGGTTGGCGGTGACGTAGAGGTAGCCGTCGGTGGCCACCGACATGGTGTCCGGCCAGAGCAGCCGTGGGTCGTGCACCAGGGTCTCGTACTCGCCGTCGGGCAGTCGACGGAGCACCGCGTTGTGCTCGTACGAGGTGAGGTAGAGCCGCCCCGCGTCGTCGCTCTCCAACCCGTCCGAGGCGGTGCCCCGGTCGCCCTCGTCGGCCACTGTGGCGGCGACCGCCTCCTGGGTGACGCCCGGGTCGGCCAGCGCCTCGGTGGACACGCTGTGCAGGCGTCGGGACGCCAACGGGCAGTAGTAGAGCCGTTCGCCGTCGGCGGAGATGGCGATGCCGTCGGAACCCATGCTCACCGGCTTCGGCGGGCCGTCGGCCGGCCGTTCGAGGAACGGTCGGCCTTCCACCACCGGCCGGAACGACGTCAGCGGTTCGGCCTTTGTGGACGGGTGGTCGTGCAGCCGCCGCCAGGAGGCCCCGCTGGCCAGGTCCACCACGATGATCCCGTTCGGCCCGGAGTCCGCCGAGTCGGTGATGTACGCGACCCCCGCCTCGCCCCGCCGCAGGTCGAAGCGGACGTCGTTGAGGTAGGTCGTCGGCAGCGCCACGTCCGCCGGGAAGGTGATCACTTGGGCGACGGTGTCCGTGTCCAGGTCGATCCGGACCAGCTTGGGGCCGCCGGGCTTGGTGGGCTGGAACATCGGGCTGCCGGTGTCCAGCACCCAGAGCCGGTCGGCCGGGTCCACCACGATGCTCTGCACCGAGACGAACGCGCCCGCGTCGTCGTCGCCGGACGGGTCGTTCCAGGCCTGGTCGGGGTAGGGCACCTCCTGACCGTCGCGCAGCTCGACGACAGTGGCCGGCACCTCGTCGCCCCATTTCGGGAAGTTGACGAAGATCCGGCCGGAGTGCGAGACGCTCACCCCGGTCGGCATCGGGCCGGTGAAGGTGTGCACCAGCTCCAGCTCGCCCATCGGCTCGTCGCCGACCGGCCCGTTCATGACGTCCGCTCCACGGTGCTCATCGCCCGCCCCTTCCGACCCGCCGGATGTCCCGCTCCACCGCTGCTATTCCCGCCCGGACGTCCGGTATGCGTCGCCGGTCAGCGGAGCCGGAAGGGACAGCGGAGCCGGAAGGGACAGCGGAGCCGGAGGGCGGGCCGGTCCGGGTTCGGTCAGGCCACCGGCGCGGCGGCCCTGGCGGCGGGCAGGCCGGGGACGGGGACGTCCACCGCGAGTAGCGCTCCGTCTTCCGGGCCGGGCGTCTCCAGCCCCACCCGGGCGGTGCCGATGAAGAGTCGCCGCAGGTCGGGGCCGCCCAGGCAGATCCCGGCCGGCTGTTTCGCGGGCAGCCGGATCTCCTGCTCCAGGGTCCCGTCCGGGCGGTAGCGGCGGACCGCTGAACCGCCCCACAGCGCGATCCAGAGGTGACCGGCGGCGTCGACGGTCATGCCGTCCGGGCCGCCGTCCGCGGCGGGCAACCGGAGGAACGGCTCCCGCCCGTTCAGGGCCCCGGTCGCGGGGTCGACGGTGAACCGGTCGATCTCGCCGCGCGGCGTGTCGGCGAGGTACATGGTGGTGCCGGTGGCGTCGAACGCCGGTCCGTTCGGGATGGTCAGTCCGGTGACCGCGGGCACCGGTGCCGCGCCGGGGGTGAGCCGGAACAGCGTGCCCCCGCCGGGCGTCATCGCGTACGTCATGCTGCCGGCCCAGAAGTGGCCGTGCGGGTCGGCGACGGCGTCGTTCATCCGGGTGGGAACGGGTGCGTCAGCGACCAGGTCGGCGACCGGTCGGGGGTCACCGGTGGCGGGCAGCACTGTGAGACCGGTTCCGGCGGCGGCCAGCCAGTCACCGGGCCGGCCGGCCACCGGGGCTACCGCGCCGAGCGGGACGTCGAGACGGCGCACCTCCCGTAGGGCGGCGGGGGCGTCGCCGTCGGTTTCCAGCAGTCGTCCGGCCAGCAGATCGACGAGGATCAGGCGGTCGTCGACCCAGCGCAGCCCTTCGCCCAACTCCAACCGGTCGGTGCTCCAGACGGTCGGCTCGGTCAGCTCCATCTCGCTCCTCCAAACGATCTGCGGGGCGGCGGCGGGCGGTCCTGCCGATCAGCGGTGACCACCCACAGCCCGGTCAGCGGACCGTACCGCCCGGCTCGTGGTCCAGCAGCGCCAGCTCCGCCCGGTCGGGCAGGCCCTCCCAGTCGCCCCTGGTGGCGACCGCGAACGCGCCGGTGGTGACGGCCCGGTCCAGTCGGGCCGACGCGTCGACGCCGTCGAGCCAGCCGGAGAGCAAACCGGCGACGAAGGCGTCGCCCGCGCCGACGGTGTCCACCACCGGCACCGTCCGGGCTGGACGGTGCAGTGTGCCGACAGCGCTGTGGCTTGTCGCTCCATCGGCACCGTGCTTGACCACGACCTCGGTGACGCCGGCCGAGAGCAGCGCCGAGGCCGGGTCGGTCGCATCGGTGAGCACCGCCAACTCGTCGTCGGAGGCGATCACCAGGTCGATCGAGGGCAGCAGCGGGCGCAGCGCGGCGGCGGCGTCGGCCACCGACCAGAGCCGGCTGCGGTGGTTGACGTCGAGGCAGATCGTGCTGCCGGCGGCGCGGGCGCGCCGCACGGCCTCCACCACCGCCTGGTACGGCTCGACGCCGAGCGCGCAGGTGATGCCGGTGACGTGCAGCAGCCGGGGTGGCGGCCCGGGCGCGTCGAAGGCCCGGGCCACGTCGGCCGGGCCCAACCGCGAGCCGGCCGACCCGGCCCGATGGTAGGTGACCCGGAAGATGTCGGCGACACGGTTCTCGAAGAGGATCAGGCCGGTGGGGGCGGTCGTGTCGACCCGGGACCAGGTCAGGTCGACACCCTCGGCGCGCAGCGTACGGCGGACCAGCTCGCCGGGCTCGTCGGCACCGGTGACACCGACCCAGGCCGCCCGGTGGCCGAGCCGGGCCACGCCGATCGCCACGTTCGACTCGGACCCGGCGACGGAGATGCCGGCGGTGCCGCCGAGTCGCAGTGGGCCGGTGGTGCGGAACGCCGCCATCGTCTCGCCGAGCGTGAGCAGGTCGGTCATGGCCGGACCGCCGCGAGGAAGGCGGCGGCGCGCTCGCGCAGCGCCGTCGCGTCGCCGCCTCGGACGGCGTCGCCGAGCAGCGGGGAACCGACGCCGACGGCTGTCGCGCCCCGGTCGAGGTAGCGCCGAGCGCCGTCCGCGTCGACACCACCGACCGGCACGAACGCGGTACCGGGGAACGGGTCGCGCAGCGCGCCGAGGTAGTCGGGCCCGCCGAGCGACGCCGGGAAGAGCTTGATCGCGGTGGCCCCGCCGTCGATGGCCTGGACCACCTCGGTGGGGGTGAGGGCGCCGGCGAGCACCGGCAGCCCGAGCCGGCCGCCTTCGGCGAGGCTCGGTGCGATCGCCGGGGTGACCAGGAAACCCGCGCCGGCGTCGGCTGCGGCGCGCGCGTCCTCGGCGCTGAGCACGGTGCCGGCGCCCAGGGCGAAGTCGGGCCCGAGGGCGGTCCGGGCGCGACGGATGACGCCGAGCGCGTCGGCGCTGGTCATCGAGACCTCGACCAGAACCACGCCGCTCTCGGCCAGGGTGAGCACGGCGGTCAGCGCGGCGGCCGGGTCCGGGCCGCGCACGATCGCCAACAGCCGGTGGGTACGCAGCTCGTCGAGCAGGTTCATCACGGTGTCCTCAGTGGTTGCGGTGGGCGGAGATGGTGAGTCGCCAGGTGACCTCGCCGGTGGCCGGGACGACCGCCGCGTCGGTGGGACCGGCGTCGACCAGGTCGAAGGCCGCGCCGAGCATCGGTTCGATGCCGACGCTGCGGTAAGGGCCGTTCGCCGGCCAGCCACCCAGGTTGCGCCAGAGCGCGGTGCTGCGGGGCTGGCCGGCGCACTCCAGCTCAAGAGTCAGCCGGTCGGCTCCGTCGATCACCTGCACCCGGGCGCAGTCGAGCAGCACCGCGCCGACCGCGGTCCCGTCGTCCGGGCCGAACGTGTCAAGGGTCAGCCCGGCCGGGGCCGGCCACGGCCCGGTCAACCACGGGTCGCCGGTGGGCCAGCCGCCCGGCGGCAGAAGCGCGGCGGCTTCCGGGTGCAGCCGGGTCGGGGTGCCGGCGGGCGCGTCGAGGCGGGCGGCGGGGGAGAGGTCGAGCAGGGCGTGCGCGGCCCAGACGAACCGGTGCCCGGGGTCGGCGGCCAGCCGGTAGTCGGCCACCACCACGCCGCCGGTGCCGGTGATCCGGCGGGTGAGGGTGAACGTCGGCCGTTCGATGACCGCGGTGCCGGGCCCGGCGCTGCGCCACGGCCGTGACCACACCTCGCCGTGGTCGGGCTCGCCGCGCACTGTGGGCAGGCACTCCTCCAGCCCACCGGCGTCGACGAACGCGTCGTCGGGGCGTACCTCGTGCCGGCCGGGTTCCGGGCCACGCCACAGCCACTCCCGGCCGCCGCCGCGCAGACTCGTCCACCGACCGCCGTGCGCGGCGTCGTACGCCACCCGCAGGGCCACCGGCCGCGCGCCGGTCACCACTCGGCGAAGGACCCGTCGGCGTGCTGCCAGACCGGGTTGCGCCAGGCGTGCGGCGTCTGGGCAGCCTTGCGGACTGCGGCCTCGTCGACGGTGATGCCCAGGCCGGGCCGGTCGAGGCGGGCGATGTGCCCGTCCACGAACCGGAACGGCTCCGGGTCGACCAGGTAGTCCAGCAACTCCGAGCCGGCGTTGTAGTGGATGCCGATGCTCTGCTCCTGGATCAGGAAGTTCGGCGTCGCGAAGGCCACCTGGAGGCTGGCCGCCAGGGAGATCGGGCCGAGCGGGCAGTGCGGGGCGAGTAGCGCGCCGTACGTCTCGGCCAGCGCGGCGATCCGGCGGACCTCGGAGATCCCGCCGGCGTGCGACAGGTCCGGTTGGACCACGGCGACCCCGGCCTGCAACGGGCCGAGGAACTCGTTGCGGCCGTAGAGCCGCTCGCCGGTGGCCACCGGGATCGGCGTGCTGGCGACGATGTCGCGCAGGTGGTGAGCCTGATCGGGCAGGACCGGCTCCTCCACGAAGAACGGACGCAGGGCGGCCAGCTCGGGCAGGATCCGGCGGACGGCGGCCATTCCGGCGCGACCGTGGAAGTCCACTGCGATGTCCCGCTCGGGGCCGAGCACCTCCCGGGCGGCGGCCACCCGGCCGACCACAGCGTCCACCTCGGCCGAGGTGGGGATCGGCGAGAGCCGCCCGCAGGCGTTCATCTTGACCCCGGTGAGGCCAGCGGCGACCTGGGCGGCGGCGGCGTCGGCCACCTCGCCGGGTTCGTCCCCGCCGATCCACGAGTAGATCCGTACCCGGTCGCGCACGTGCCCGCCGAGCAGCGCGTGCACGGGCGCGCCGTACGCCTGCCCTGCGATGTCCCAGAGCGCCTGGTCGAGGCCGGCGACCGCGCTGGAGAGGATCGGGCCGCCCCGGTAGAAGCCGCCCTTGGTGAGGACCTGCCAGTGCTGCTCGATGCGTAGCGGGTCCGCACCGATCAGATGTTCGGAGAGCACCTCGACCGCGCTGCGCACCACCTCGGCGCGGCCCTCGACCACCGGCTCACCCCACCCGACCAGCCCGTCGTCGGTCTCCACCCGGCAGAACAACCACCGTGGCGCGACCAGGAAGGTCTCGATCCGCTCGATCTTCACTGACTGCCCCTTCGTCCCCGTGCCTTCTCGACGTCGCGGACGGCCTTGTCCAGCAACTGACGCATCGCGGTCTCGGCCGCCGTCTCGTCCCGGTCGCGCAGCGCGTCGACCACCGCACGGTGGCTGGGCACCGGGTCGTCGTGCGCGGTGCCGCCGTGCACCAGCCGGTCCCGTTCGGCGAGCCCGGTCTCCATCACCACCTCCATCCGTTCCAGCAGTTCGTTGTGGGTGGCGGTGAGCAGCGCGCGGTGGAAGGCGAGGTCGGCGGCGATGGCGGCGGCGGGATCACCGTTGGCCTGGGCCATCTCGGCCAGTGCCTGGTCGAGGGCGGTCAGGTCGTCCTCGGTGGCACGGGTGGCGGCCAGCCGTGCGGCGGCCGGCTCGATGATGGCGCGCACCTCGTGCAGTTGGTCGAGCAACCGCTGGTCGGTGCCCTCGGCGAACTGCCAACGGATCACGTCACCGTCGAGCAGGTTCCAGTCCGCACGGGGTCGGACGAAGGTGCCGCGCTTCTGTCGGGCGTCGACGATGCCCTTGGCCGAGAGGACCTTCAGCGCCTCGCGGAGCGCGGTGAGGCTGACGTCGAACTCCTCCTGCAACGCGACGATGTTCAGCGTCGCGCCGGCGGCGATCTCGCCGGTGAGGATGCGACGGGCGATCGCTTCGACGGTCTGCCCGTGGACGCCGCGGCGTGCGTACTGTGCCAATGCTCCTGGCCTTTTCGCTGGTCGGTATCGATCTCTCAGGCCGAGGCTTTCACCGCTGTCCAGCCACCGTCCACCACGAGGCTCGCCCCGGTGATGTAGGCGGCGTCCGGCGAGGCGAGGAAGGCGACAGTGGCGGCCACGTCGTCCGGTGTGCCGAAGCGCTTCGCGACGGTCTCCGCGATGCTGCGCTGACGGTCCTCTTCGGACACGTCCGCCCAGGCGGCGGTGAGGATCGGCCCGGGCAGCACGGTGTTGACCCGGACCTGCGGGCCGTACTCGACGGCGAGCTGGCGGCCGAGCGCGACCAGGCCGCCCTTGGCCGCTGCGTACGCGGGCCGGCCGGGCAGCCCGACCAGCGCGTGCACCGAGGAGATCAGCACCACCGCGCCGGAGCGTGCCCGCAGGTCGTCCAGGCAGGCGCGGACGCCGAGGAACGAGCCGGTGAGGCTGACGCCGAGCTGGTGGTCCCAGGACTGCCGGCTGGTCTCGTGCGCCGGGGCGACCCGCACTGCGTACGCGGTGTTGACCAGGATGTCGACCGGGCCGAGGCGGTCGCGTACTGCGCTCACGGCAGTCGTCCAGTCGGCCTCGTCGCTGACATCGCCCACTACGGACAGTGCGCGGTGACCGCGCGCGGTCAGTTCCTCGGCGAGGGGGGCCGGGTCGGCGACGTCGAGCAGCGCGACCGCTGCCCCCTCGGCGGCGAGTCGCCGGGCGATGGCCGTGCCGATCCCACCCATCGCACCGGTGACCAGCGCGTTCTTGCCCTCAAGCCGACGCATAGGCTGATCCACGTGACCCTCGCCTTGATCTCGTCTAATCATTAATTACGAAGATATCTTGACAGTCGGCGACGGCCGATGCAACCTTCTGGTCACAGCATTCACATGGACGACACATCACGTGGTGACGCTGAGTGTCGTAAAGGAAGGGATACCTCCGTGAGCGACTTCGACCCCGGTCGCCGGCGATTCCTTGGCCACCTTGGGCTCGCCGGCCTGGGCGCGCTCGGCGCCAGCTCGTTCCTCAGCGCGTGCGCCAGCTCCGCCAGCGGGCCGACCACGAGCAACGGCTCGGGCGCTGTCACCATCCAGTCCAACCTCTCCTCGCCGCAGGCCAAGGCGGCGATGGAGAAGCTGATCGAGACCTTCAACGCGCAGGGCAAGGGCACGGCGAGTCTCAACACGATCGCCTCGGAGACCTTCCGGACCCAGCTGCCGACCTACCTGACCTCGGCCAACCCGCCGGACCTCTACACCTGGTACGCGGGCTCGGTCGCCAACGACTACGCCAGCAAGAACCTGCTGCTGGACGTCTCCGAGGTGTGGAAGTCGCTGGGCGACTACCCCGAGTCGTTGCGCACCCTCTCCACCGACGCCAGCGGCAAGCAGATCTTCGTGCCCATGAACAACTACTGGTGGGGCTTCTTCTACCGCAAGTCCAACTTCGCCAAGTGGGGCGTGCAGGAGCCGAAGACCTGGACCGAGTTCCTGGCGCTGTGCGAGACGCTGAAGAGCAAGGGCATCCCGCCGATCGGCATCGGGCTCGGCGACACCCCGTGGGTGGCCTCGGCCTGGTTCGACTACCTGAACATCCGGATCAACGGCGCGCCGTTCCACCGCGAACTGCTCGCCGGCAAGCAGCGCTTCGACGACCCGAAGGTCAAGGCGGTCTTCACCCGCTGGCGCGAGGCCCTGCCCTACTTCGACCCCAAGGGCAAGGCGTACCCGTTCCAGGAGGCGACCACCGCGCTGCTGGCCGGCAAGACCGGCATGTTCCTGATCGGCACGTTCTTCGCCGACGCGGCACCCAAGGACGCGCTCGGCGACCTGGACTTCTTCCGGTTCCCGATCATCGACCCGGCGGTGCCGCTGGCCGAGGAGGCCCCGACCGACGGCTTCTTCGCCAGCGCGAAGACCGCCAACCCGACCGGCACCAGGGCCCTGCTCAGCTACCTGGCCGGGGTCGAGGCCCAGGAGGCGTACGTCAAGGCCAGCTCCGGCATCGTGCTGCCGGCCAACCCCAAGGCCAAGGCGTCGGACTCGCCGCTGGTGGTCAAGGGCAAGGCGATGCTCGGCGAGGCCAAGGAGCTGACCCAGTTCTTCAACCGCGACTCCAGCGACGCACTCCAGCCGACCGCGGACACCGCGCTGACCAAGTTCATCGACAAGCCGGACCAGATCGACGCGATCCTGCGGGAGTGGCAGGCCGGCGCCGAGAAGGTCTTCAAGGGCTGACGTGACGGCAACGATCTCCACGACTTCGGTCACACCCACCCGGCGGCGGCGACGGTCGGCTCGACTGTCGCCGCTGCTGGTGGCGTTCGTCCTCGTGCCGTTCGCGGTCGAGAGCGTCTGGGTCTTCTGGCCGGCGATCCAGGGCTTCTGGTTCTCCCTCACCCGCTGGGACGGGATGACGCCGCCGACGTTCGTCGGCACCGACAACTACGTCGAGCTGGCCGGCGACGCCACCTTCCGGGGTGCGTTGGTCAACACGGTGATCTGGTTGGTGCTCTTCGGCGGCCTCTCCGTGCTGGGCGGCTTCGGGATGGCGCTCGTCCTGCAGAAGGAGCGGCGCTGGGTCGGCTTCTACCGGGCCGCGTTGTTCACCCCTGTGGTGTTCTCGCTGGTGGTGACCGCGCTGGTCTGGCGGGTCTTCTACCAACCCGACGGGATCGCCGACACGCTGCTGCGGGCGGTCGGCCTGGAGCAGCTGATCCGGCCCTGGCTCGCCGACCCGCAGACCGCCCTGTACGCCGTGATCCTGCCCGCGCTGTGGCGGCAGATCGGGTACGTGATGGTGCTGTTCCTGGCCGGGTTGAAGGCGATCGACCCGGCGCTGCACGAGGCGGCCCGGATGGACGGCGCGAACGCCTGGCAGCGGCTACGGCACGTCACGATTCCCCAGCTCAAGGGGGTCAACGCCGTGGTGCTGTCGGTCATCGTGATCGACTCGCTGCGCTCGTTCGACATCGTCTGGTCGCTGACCAGGGGCGGGCCGTACCACTCGTCGGAGCTGCTCAGCACCTACATGTACTCGACAGCGTTCCAGAGCCTGCGGCTTGGCTACGCCTCGGCGATCGCTGTCGTGATCTTCGTGCTCGCGCTGGCCGTCATCCTCGGCTACCTGGTCCGCGCGTTCCGGGAGGAAGCGTCATGAACAAGCTCCGTACCGGGGCCTTCCACACCGGCATGATCCTGCTCTCGCTGCTCTGGCTGGGCCCGGTGCTCTGGGTGGTGGTGATGTCCACCCGGTCGTTCGACGACATCGCCGCGCACGGCGTGGGCAGCCTGCCCCGGTCGTTCACATTGGACACCTACCGGCAGGCGTGGACCGACGGCGGCGAGCTACGGGCGCTGATCAACAGCATGCTGGTCACCGTTCCGTCGGTGGCGCTGAGTCTGGGGTTGGCCGCGATGGCGGCGTTCGCGCTGAGTCGCTTCCGGATCCCCGGGCGGCGCACGATCCTGCTGCTGATGCTCGCCGGGAACCTGCTCCCACCGCAGATCCTGCTCATCCCGGTGGCAAAGTTCAGCGAGCTGACCGGCCTGTACGACACGCTCTGGGCGTTGATCGCGGTGCAGGTCGGCTTCGGGCTCGGCTTCTACACGTTCGTCCTGCACGGCTTCATGCGGGACCTGCCGGGCGAGATCCAGGAGGCGGCCACCATCGACGGTGCCGGCACCGCGCAGATCTTCACCAAGGTGATGCTGCCGCTGACCCGACCCGCGCTGGCCGCTCTCGGGGCGCTCTCCTTCACCTGGATCTTCAACGACCTGCTCTGGGCGATCACCGTGCTGCGTACCGATGACAACATGCCGGTCACCCCGGCGCTGCTCGCCCTCCAGGGCCAGTTCGTCTCGTCCTGGAACGTCATCGCCGCCGGTACGGTCATCGCGGCCGTGCCCACCGTCGCGGTGTTCCTCCGCTTCCAGCGGCACTTCGTCTCCGGCCTGGCCCTGGGAGCGGTCAAGTGACCGCCGAGGTCGGGCAGCGCTGGACGCTGCGCGGCACGCACACCGAGTACACAGTGACCGTGCCCGCGCACGGTCGCTGGCTGGAACTTGTCGCGTGGGGACCGCACGGCGTCTCCGACGGGCCCTCGCCGGTCGCCTACGACGGCCCGGTCCCCTTCCTCACGGCCGGGGACGCGGCCCCCATCGAGTACGCCACCGACGCCGACCGCCCGTTCACCGGCGTCGACCTGGTGATCGAAACCTCGAACGGGCAGCGCCGGGTGGGCTTCGTGCACACCGGCGCGCGGGCCGACGCCGACCAGCGGAAACTGGCCGTCGAGTTCGCCGACCCGGTCACCGGGCTGCGCGCCACGGTGCATTACCGGGTTCCCGTCGGCACCGACGTGGTGCAGCGGTGGGTCGAGCTGGCCAACGACGGCGCGGACGCGCTGCGGGTCGTCCGGGCCGGTTCGGGCGGCTTCTGCGTGCCGACGCCCCACGGCGCCCTGCTCAGCCACCAGTGGGGCCAGTGGGAGCAGGAATTCCAGCTCTCCCACGTCGAGCTGGGCCACGGGACGTTCCGCATCGGCAGCTCCCAGGGCGTACCCGGGCATCTGCACGTGCCCTGGCTGGCCGTGCGCGACACCGCCGAGCCGGCCGGTCCGGCGTGGGGGATGGCGCTGGCCTGGACCGGCTCGTGGGAGATCAGCGCCGAGCGGGACACCGGCGGCCTGACCCGGGTCCGGGTCGGCCGTCAGCTGGTCGACGGCCCGCTGGAACTGGCCGCGGGTGAGCGGTTGACCCTGCCGGTGGCCACCGGGGCCTACAGCCCGGACGGCCTGGACGGGCTGGCCCGGGTCTGGCACACCCACCAGCGGCTACTGGCCGGCGATCGGCTCACCCCCCGCCCGGTGCTCTACAACTCCTGGGAAGCGACCTACTTCGCCGTCGAGGCGCACAGTCAGCTCGCGCTCGCCCGGATCGCCGCCGACCTGGGCGTGGAGACGTTCGTCGTGGACGACGGCTGGTTCGTCGGCCGCGACGACGACACCGCCGGGCTGGGCGACTGGACGCCCGACCCGGCGAAGTTCCCGGCCGGGTTCGACGCCTTCATCGCCGACGTCCGCGCGCTCGGGCTGAACTTCGGGCTCTGGGTCGAGCCCGAGTGCGTCAACCCGAAGTCCTCCCTGTACGCCGAGCACCCGGACTGGGTCTACTCCGTCGACGGGCGACCGCTCACCCCGGTCCGCAACCAGTACCTGCTCGACCTGGGCCGGCCGGAGGTCGCCGAGTTCGTCCACTCGACCGTCGACGGCCTGCTGCGCCGGTACGACATCGACTACCTGAAGTGGGACTTCAACAGGCCGCGTACCGAGCCGGGTCGGTCCGGCGGGGTGGGCCCGCTCGACCTGGACGGCGCGCACGTCGCCAACCTGCACCGGATCTACGAGCGGTTGCGCACCGACCATCCCGGTGTGCTGATCGAGGCGTGCGCCGGCGGGGGCGCGCGGACCGATCTGGCGATGGCTGCCCGAGCCGACGTCTTCTGGCCCAGCGACAACACCGGCCCGCTGGACCGGCTGGCCATCCAGTACGGCTTCCTGCACGCCAACGCCCCACACCTGCTCAGCTCCTGGGTCACCGACGCGCCCGGCCTGTTCGACAACCGCCCCCGCTCGCTGGCGTTCCGATTCGTCCTGGCGATGGCCGGTGTGCTCGGCATCGGCGCGGACATCCGGGCGTGGACCCCCGCCGAGCGGGCCGAGGCGGCCGGCTGGATCGCCCGCTACAAGGAGATCCGGGACGTCGTCACGCACGGCGAGGTACAACTGATCGGTGGCCCTGACCAGGCCCGCTGTGCCGTGCAGTACTCAGCGCCGGACGAGAGCCGGGTGGTGGTGCTGGCCTGGCACACCGGCCGGCTCGACGGAGCCGGGCTGCTCCCGTCCCGCCCGGTCCGGTTGCCCCTGCGCGGCCTCGACCCGGTTGCCCGTTACTCGGACGGCGATCGGCACTACTCCGGCAGCCACCTCGCCACCGTCGGCCTGCCCGTGCAGTGGAGCGCGACCCACGACGCCGACCTCATCGTGCTGACCCGCGACTGAGATCGGAGCACCACCACCCCCACCCCCGAGGGACAGGAGTACCTCCATGCGCCTGAACCGACCGCTGACCGCTGCCCTGGCCGTGCTCGGCCTGGGCCTGGCCAGCCCGATGCCGGCGATGGCCGGCCCACCCCACGCCGACCCAGCACAGGCGGGCCATGGGCTGGGCCGCCCCGGTCACGCTCCGGCGGCCACCGGCGCCGAGGACCAGGGTGCGCCGACCTTCTTCAACAGCGGGCTCGCCCCGACGCCCTACCAGGGCTGGAACACCTACTTCGGCCTCGGTGGTGATCCCACCGAGGCCGAAGTACGGTCGGTCACCGACTACATGGTCCACAGTGGCCTACGGGACGCCGGCTACACCTACGTCTGGATCGACGGCAACTGGGCCGCACCCACCCCGCGCGACGAGGCCGGCAAACTGGTCGCCGACCCGGCCCGCTTCCCTGGCGGGATGGCCGCGCTCGCCGCGTACATCCACAGCAAGGGGATGAAGGCCGGTATATACACCGACGCCGGTCCGTACCTGCCGGGACAGTGTGGGCTCGGCAGCAACGGCCACTACCAGGCCGACGTCGCCCAGTTCGCCGGCTGGGGCTTCGACGCGCTGAAGGCCGACTGGCTCTGCGGCCGGGCCGCCGGCCTCGACCCGGAGACCACCTTCCGGGAGTTGGCCGAGGCGGTACGCCAGTCGCCCCGACCGATGCTGCTCAACATCTGCAACCCGGTCAGCTCGGACTGGGGAGGCGGCCCGTACACCCCGGAGCAGCTCTCCACCTGGAGCTACACGTACGCGCCCACCATCGCCGACTCCTGGCGGACCTATACGGACGTGGGGCTCACCGACCCGTCCCCGCAGTGGGCGTACCCGTGGGTGCTGCGCAACATGGACGTCAACGCGTACCACCCGGCGGCCACCGGGCCGGGGCACTACAACGACCCGGACTACCTGCTGCCGATGCGTCCGCTGCCCGACGGTGGGTACGAGTTGAGCCTGGACGAGTCCAAGACGCAGCTCGGCATGTGGGCCATCATGGCCGCGCCGCTGGTGATCGGCTCCGACCCGCGTGGCCTGCCGAAGGAGATGATCTCGGCGCTGACCAACCCGGAGATCATCGCGGTGGACCAGGACCCGCTGGTCCGGCAGGGCGTCAAGGTCGCCGACACCGGCACCGACGCGCAGGTGTGGAGCAAGGTGCTCGCCGGCTCCGGCAAGCGTGCGGTCGCGCTGCTCAACCGGCACGACACCGCCCAGCAGGTCACTGTGAACTTCGCCGACGTCGCCCTCGGCGGGTCGGTCAAGGTCCGTGACCTGTGGGCCCGAACCACTGTGGACGCTCAGCCGGGCAGCCCGGGTGTGCAGCCGTTCACCGGCTCGTACACCGTCGAGGTGCCGGCGCACGGGGTGGCCATGCTCGGTCTGACCGGCACCGACCAGGTCGCCGGCGCCGACCTCGGTGGCACCGCCAGCGCCAGCCCGGCCCTGGTCCGGGTGGACGACACCCACGCCACCGCCTTCGTCCGCGACGCTGCCGGCGCGCTGGCCGTCAACACCCGCACCGGTACGACGTGGGGCACGCACTGGACCTCCCTCGGCGGCCCGGTCGGCGGCCGGATCCTCGGCCAGCCGGCGGCGTACGGCTCCGCGGACGGGCGGCTCGACGTCTTCGTCCGCGGCACCGACAACGCCGCCTGGCAGCGCAGCTACGTGGCCGGCAGTTGGGGACCGTGGCGCAGCCTCGGTGGCACGCTGACCGACGCGCCGACGGTGGCCTGGACGAACCCGACGCAATGGACCCTCGTCGCCCGCGGCGCCGACGGCAAGCTCTGGTCGCGTACGCCGAACGCCGGCTGGACCGGCGTCGGGGCTCCCGGGAACCGGCCGTTCTACGGCCGGCCGAGCGCTGTCGTCGACGATGCCGGCGTGCTGCACGTGGCGGTCCGCAGCCGAACCGACGAGGTGTGGTGGAGCAGTCGTACCGGGACCACCTGGTCTGCCTGGACCAACCTGGGCGGCACCACCAGCGGCAGCCCGACCCTGCTCGCCACCTCCGGCCGGGTCTACCTGTTCGCGCTGGCCGCCGACAACCGGCTCTGGCAGCGCAACCTG
>NZ_JBEZEX010000047.1:0-38023 GCF_040649115.1 Micromonospora sp. NPDC049049
ATGTGGTTTGCGTCAGGAAATCGCCTTCCGGTGACGCAAACCTCTTGATCAACGGCGACGGGCGGGGGTGGGGGCGGGGCGGGACGGGGCGGGGCGGGGCGGGGGCGAGGGTGGGGGCGGGGTTGGCGGCGGGAGTGGTACCAGGTGGCGAAGAGGGCTGCGGCCAGGAGCAGCTCGGCCAGGTCGCCGCCGTAGTACATGAGTTGGGCGGCCGAGCGGAACGCTTCCGGGTCGCGGTCGGTGAGGCCGGGCGGGAGGGTTTCGGCCTGGGCGTACAGGTACTTGGCCAGCACGGCGTGGCCGGCCGACGCGGCCAGCAACGCGCCGACCCGTACCGCCAGCCCGGGGCGACGCGGCGCCGGGTCCGGCCCGGCCAACGACCAGGCGAAGAGGTACCCGGCGGCCAGGTAGTGCAGGTGCACGGCGTGGTGCAGGACTGGTTGCCGTTCGGCCGCCGCATACAGCGGGGTGAGCAGCACCAACGCCAACCCGCCGGTGGTCAGCAGCGCGGCCGTGGCCGGGTGGGCGAGCAGATGCAGCGGGCGGGCACGCAGCAGCCGGCCGACCGCTCGGCGTACCGGCGGCGGCGCGACCCGCAGCAGCAGCGTCACCGGGGCGGCGAGCACCAGCCCCAGCGGGGCCAGCATGCCGAGCAGCAGATGCTGCGCCATGTGCCCGCTCGGATTGTCGGGGAGCTGGGCGAGCGGCCCGACGGCGACCGCCAGCAGGGCGCAGCCGACCAGCCAGGAGGCGGTCCGCCGGTGGTCCCACCCCCGCGGGTCCCGCACGGCGGCCAGCACGTAAGCGACCGCCAACAACGCGACCGGGACCAGCGGGAACCAGGTCGGCCCGGCCACACCGTGTCCGGCGTGCGCCAGCGGCCCGACCGCCGTCATCGGGGGCCGGCGTCGGGCCGGCGGGAACGGGCACGCCACAGGACAGCCACGCCGGCCAGCAGCAGCACCGCGCCGGCCACGTTCCAGACCACGTCGTACGGCACCAGGTGTACGCCGTAGCGGATCTGGTGCAGCCGCAGCACCTTGTGGTCGACGATCCCGTCGAAGAGCTGGAATCCTCCGGCGCCGAGCAGGAAGCCACCCCAGGCGAGCCGGCTCGACAGGGCACGCCGTCGACGCAGGTCGGCGAACCAGAAGAACCCGCCGACCAGGGCGATCACCTCGGCGGCGTGCAGCAGCCCGTCCGAGAGCAGCGCCACCGATGGGGTGGAGCGGTCGTAGAAGTGGTGCCAGGCGAGGAGTTGGTGAAAGACGATCTCGTCCACCGCGGCCATGATCGCGATGCCGATCAGGACGCCGACGAGGGTGGAGGAACGAACGTCGGCGGTCCGGGTCCTCGGCAGGCTCGCTTCGACCACCACACACCTCGCAGTCAGCTCGGAACGGGCCGTAAATACCCCGAACCACGTGAAACATGTCGGACTGAAGCCGTGGGAAGGCCCAAGGAGCCGGGGTACATCCCCGTTTCGTGGCTCCCGGACCACTGACGGCATGATCATGGAGCCTGGAGGGGCAGCGACAGCCAGATCCCGAGAAGGAGGTGCCCGTGCCGGACGCGGACGAACTCGTCGCCAACGCGCTCGCGGCGGTGCGCGGCACTGACGTACGGCAGGCCGAACGGCAGCTGGACCAACTGATGGTCGGCACCGGCGCCGCGGACGGCAGCACGGCGGTGGATGCCGCTCTGCTGCGTCGCCTGGTCCGCGCACTGGGTCGGCTCTGGCCGCGCGGTTGGCAGCCGGTCGACGTGGACCGGATCACCAGTCGACGGCTCGACGGCCGCGCGGCGCGGCTGGTCCGTGCCGCGATGGCCGCCCAGCGGCGCGACCAGGCCGAGCCGGTCCCGGCCTGGTGGGACGACCAGCTACGCGAGTTGGCGGTTACCAAGGCCGACGGCAGCGTGGTGGCCGGCTGGGCCAGCCAGGAGGGTCTGGACCGGGCCGACGCGCTCCGCTCGGCAGTGGACGCTCTCGCGCTGGTGGAGAGCCTGCCGCCGATCGCGGTGCTGCGCCCACCGCCGGGCACGAGCGGCGCGGCACTGCCCCGCACGGCGGGCACGGCTCGCAGCGGGTCGCCGATGCTGGATCGGGTGCGGGCGCTGCTGGCGAAGGCCGAGTCGACGACCTTCCCGGCCGAGGCGGAGGCACTGACGGGAAAGGCCCAGGAGCTGATCGCCCGGCACAGCATCGACGAGGCGTTGCTGGCGGCCGGGTCCGAGCGCGGTGACCTGCCCGGCGGGGTACGTCTGAGCACCGACGCCCCGTACGCGGGCGCGAAGGCGCTGCTGGTGCAGGAGGTGGCGGCGGCGAACCGGTGCGAGGCGGTCTGGTCCGACGATCTGGGCTTCGCCACAGTGCTGGGCTGGCCGGCCGATCTGGTGGCGGTCGAGTTGCTCTACACGTCGCTGCTGGTCCAGGCCACGGCGGCGATGCTGCGTGGCCGTGCCGAGCGTCGGCCGGGGTCGGGGCGGCGGACGAAGGTCTGGGACGAGTCCTTCCTCAACGCGTTCGCGCTGCGGATCGGCGAGCGGCTGCGCACGGCCACCGAGGCGGCGACCACCGCGGCGGACGAGGCGGCGGCCGAGACGGCGGGGGCGGAACGACTGTTGCCGGTGCTCGCGGCGCGGGGCGAGGCGGTCCGGGAGCGGTTGGACTCGCTCTTCCCCGGCGTCACCCGGCACCGGCTCAGCGTGCGCGACGCCGAGGGCTGGTCGTCCGGCACCTCGGCCGCCGACCGGGCCTCGCTGGACGTCGGGGGCGCCCGGAAGCCCCGACAGGTGCCCGGCCGACCCGATCCGCGCTGAACCGTCCGGCGTGGGAACGCCCCCGGCGGATGTTTCTGCGATCTTCTTCGGTACGCGGTAGGGATCGGGGGATGGGCTCCGACCCTCCGGTGAGTCGCGCCCCGATCGGGGCGCGACCAGAGCCTGAGGAGCAATCGCCGTGAAGTACATGCTGCTGATCTGGAACCGGCCCGGCTTCACCGAGAGTCTGAGCGAGCAGGAGCGCACCGCCCTCTTCGGTGAGGTCGACGAGATCATGAAGGAGCTGACCGAGACCGGCGAGCTGATCGGCGGCCAGGCGTTGGCGAATCCGTCGCAGACGTTGACGGTGCGGCTCGTGGACGGCAGCCCCGAGGTCCTCGACGGCCCGTTCATGGAGAGCAAGGAGCAGTTCGCCGGCTACCTGGCCGTCGACTGCGAAACCCCGCAGCGGGCTGCCGAGATCGCGGCCCGCTGGCCGGACGTCCGGTACGGCGGCGCGATGGAGGTCCGCCCGATCATGGACGAGGCCGGGACGGAGATGTGACCGAGGACCGGACGGTCGAGGATCTGCTGCGCACGTTCGCGCCGCAGGTCCTCGGCCTGCTGGTCCGTCGGCACGGACAGTTCGACAGGTGCGAGGACGCGGTCCAGGAGGCGCTGCTCGCCGCCGCGACGCAGTGGCCCGGGCAGGGCGTGCCGGACAACCCGCGCGCCTGGCTGCTCACCGTTGCCACCCGCCGGCTCACCGACGAGTGGCGCAGCGAGAGCGCGCGCCGGGACCGTGAGGTGGCGGTGGCGCGGCGCGAGCCGGCGTACGCCGGGGTGGCGCCCGCGGCGGACGCGGAGCCCACCGTTGCGGCCGACGACGACACCCTCACGCTGCTGTTCCTCTGCTGCCACCCGGCGCTGCCCGGCTCGGCGCAGGTGGCGCTCACCCTGCGGGCGGTCGGCGGTCTCAGCACCGCCCAGATCGCCCGGGCGCACCTGGTGCCCGAGGCGACGATGAGTCAACGGATCCGACGGGCCAAGCAGCGGATCGAGGCTGCCGGGGCACGGTTCACGATGCCCGGGCCGGCCGAGCGGGGCGAGCGGCTGGGCACGGTGCTGCGGGTGCTCTACCTGATCTTCAACGAGGGCTACACCGCGTCCAGTGGCCAGGACCTGCGCCGGGCCGAGCTGACCGGCGAGGCGATCCGGCTGGCTCGCATCCTGCGCGGGCTGCTGCCCGACGACGGCGAGGTGACCGGGCTGCTGGCGCTGATGCTGCTGACCGATGCGCACCGGGCGGCCCGGGTGGGGCCGGACGGGGAGTTGGTGCCGCTGGCGGAGCAGGACCGTTCCCGGTGGGACGCCGCCGCCATCGCGGAGGGGGTAGCGCTGATCACCGAGGCGCTGACCTGGTCGCCGCCGGGCCCGTACCAGCTCCAGGCGGCCATCGCCGCTGTGCACGCCGAGGCGTCGACGGCGGTGGAGACGGACTGGCGGCAGATCGTCGCGCTCTACCGACTGCTGGCCCGGATCGCGCCGAACCCGATGGTCACCCTCAACCAGGCGGTGGCGGTGGCCATGGTCGACGGGCCCCGGGCCGGCCTCGCCCTGCTCACGCCGTTGGACGCCGACGAACGCACGGCCGG
Organism: Micromonospora sp. NPDC049049; assembly: GCF_040649115.1. Taxonomy (NCBI): domain Bacteria; kingdom Bacillati; phylum Actinomycetota; class Actinomycetes; order Micromonosporales; family Micromonosporaceae; genus Micromonospora; species Micromonospora sp. NPDC049049. Next base: position 4,416 of record NZ_JBEZEX010000047.1, read on the forward strand.
GCACCACCGGCTGGCCGCCGTCCGGGCTCACCTGTTGGAGCTGGCCGGGGAGGTCGGTGCGGCGCGGGAGGCGTACCTGGTGGCGGCGCGGGGCACCACGAGCCGGCCAGAGCAGCGCTACCTGGAGGTGCGGGCGGCCCGGCTGACCGGGCAGGGCTGAGCGACGTCGCCTTGCCGCTTTGGCAACAATTACCACAGCCGCTGAGCACAGCGCTGCCGGCCGCCGGGCGCCCGGCGGCCGGCAGCGGCGGTCACACCTCGGGTTCGACGGCCGGGCAGCTGGCACCCCGGGCGGGCACCACCCGATCGGTCAGATACGAGTCGACGGCTCGTTGCACGCACTGGCTGCTGCTGTAGCTGCCGTGCCCCCACCCCTGGTAGGTGAGCACCGCGCCGTGCCGGCCCAACTGCCGTGCCACGTTGCGCGCCCAGTCGTAGCCAGTGGCCGGGTCGTGCACTGTGGCGGCGAGCAGCAGCGGCACATCGGTGTGGACCCGTAGCCGATGCTGCGGGTTGGCCACCGGCGTCGGGGCGCCCAGGCAGGTGACCAGGGCGAACAGCGCCGGCGGGTAGCGCAGGTCCGGCGCGAGCCGGGCCGCCCGGCGCAAATGTCCGACGTACTCGCGGTAGTCGCGCACCGGCAGGCTCCAGTCCTGACAGAAAACCGCGAAGGGGTACGGAGCCACGGCGTCGGCGGTCGATGGGCCGGCGCTTCGCATGGCGGTGGCGGCATCCATCCTGCCCAGCCACTCGGCCAGGCCCGGCCACCGCCAGGTGTCGTAGAACTCCTTGTGGGTGAGCCGGCTCAATTCGAACGGGGTCAGCACCACCCCGGGCCGCTTCGGGTCGGTCAGCAGGCCCTGCTCGGCCCGCACGTGCAGCCCGGCCCAGATCGACCGGAGGTCCCGGCCGTGCAGGGCACAGGCCGTGGACCGTTCACACCAGGCGGCGAACTCGTCGAACGCGCCCTCCGCTGTGGCGGCCTGGGTGTCCAGGAAGGCGCGGGTGCCGAGGCTGTGGTCCATCGTGGCCTCCAGCACCATGGCCCGGACCCGGTCGGGGTACAGCTCGGCGTACCGCTGCCCGAGCAGGGTGCCGTACGAGCTGCCGTGGAAGGTCAACTGCCGTTCGCCGAGCGCGGCGCGGACCGCGTCCAGGTCGCGGGCGGCACTGGTGGTGTCGACGTGGTCGTAGAGCGCCCCGGTGCGGGCCCGGCAGTCGGCGCGCAGCAGCGCGTTGTCGGCCAGTGTGGCGTCGAACTGCGCCTGGTCGGCGATCAGTTGCGGTTGCCGGGCGAGCAGGTCCCGGGCGCAGACCACCGGGTGGCTGCCGCCGGTGCCGCGTGGGTCGAAGCTGACGATGTCGAACCGGGCCCGCAGGTCGGCGCTGAATCGGGAGCTGCCGTCCACCACCCGGTCGACCCCGCTGTCGCCCGGCCCGCCGGGGCCGAAGACCAGCGCGCCTTCGCGGGTGGCCGGGTCGGCGACCCGGCGGGCCAGCGACAGGTCGAAACGCTCACCCCCGGGTCGGTTCCAGTCCACCGGCAGCGACAGGGTGCCGCACTCGGCGCTGGTGTCAGTGGCGCAGGGCCGCCAGTCGATCGTCCGGGCGGGCTGTGGTCGGGCGGCGGCCGGGCTCGCCGGGGTCAGGCCGGCGGCCGTCAGGGCCAGGGCGACGGCCCAGCCGACTGCGGATTTGCGTGAGCGCAGCATGAGGTGCTGTCCTCTCCTCGAAGGAGCGTTGCCGGTGAAACTCGCCCACTGGGCGAGGTGATGCTGCTTCCACCCGGGCCGTCGAGTAGCCGCTCGACGGCCCGGGGCCTCTCTCGTCCGCCGGGTCAGTCGACCTCGCGCAGGACGCGTTCGAGCGTGGTCATCCGGGTTTCCATTCCGCCCAGCCGGCCGTCCATCGCCGCGAGCAGTCGGGCGTTCTCCGCCTGTGCCTGAGCGGCCGTCTCGGCGAGTTGGCGGTAGTCGTCCGCCCGGTCCGCTTCGTACCGGGCCCGACGGGTCTTGGCGAGTTGCACGACGGTCACCGTGACCACGCTGATCAGGAAGGCGAAGATGCCGATCGCGCCGACCACCTCGGTCCAGTCGTGTTCGCTCATCGCTGCGCTCCCGGCTGCTCGCCCGAGTCGGGCACTGTCAGCGTCTCGACAGCAGCCGCGATGACCGCGGGGGTGAGTGTGAGCACGAACGGCTCCACCTCGTAGTAGTTCATGGCCTTCCCGTCCTCCGACAACTCCAGGCGGGCGGTGACCAGCCCGGCCGCCGCCAGCTTCCGTAGGTGGACCTGCAACAGCGCTCGACTGATGCCCAGTTGCCGGGCCAGCCCGCTGACGTACGCACGCTCGCGGGCCAGCGCGGCGACGACCCGCAGCCGGTGCGGGTTGGCCAGGGTGGCCAGCACCCGAACCAGGTCGTCGCCGGTCGGCGGCGAGGCGGTGCTCATAACCAGCCCTTGCACATGCCAAGGGAAGTTAGCAGGTGTCGGCGAACTGCGGTGCGGACGGAAAGCGGAATCAGGGGGATCTCAGGGTCGGCGGAAGAGGCCGGACACACAGCACGCCGGGCCGGTGATGATCACCGGCCCGGCGTGCGGGTTACGTCGTACGTCAGCTCTTGAAGGCGTCCTTGATCTTCTCGCCCGCCTGCTTGAGCTTGGCGGTGGACTGGTCAGCGCGACCCTCCGCCTCCAGCTGCTCGTTGTCGGTGGCCCGACCGGCGCCTTCCTTCAGCTTGCCGGTCGCGTCCTCGGTGGCGTTGTTGATCTTGTCGTCGAATCCCATTGCCAACCTCCATTGCAAGCGTCGCTACGACAACAGAGGTACCCCCGCCGTCTCCGGTCCAACCATTACCGTCGTCACAGATCGGCAGCGGCCGACCGGAAGCGACGCAGGCGCAGGCTGTTGGCCACCACGAAGACCGAGGACAGCGCCATCGTGGCACCGGCGATCATCGGGTTGAGCAGCCCGGCGGCGGCCAACGGCAGGGCCGCCACGTTGTAGCCGAACGCCCAGAACAGGTTGCCCCGGATGATGCCAAGCGTGCGGCGGGACAACCGGATGGCGTCCACCGCGGCGTCCAGGTCGCCCCGGACGAGGGTGAGGTCGGCCGCCTCGATCGCCACGTCGGCGCCGGTGCCCATGGCCAGCCCCAGGTCGGCCTGGGCCAGCGCCGGGGCGTCGTTGACCCCGTCACCGACCATCGCCACCGACCGCCCCTCGGCCTGGAGCCGCTTGATCACGTCGACCTTCCCGGCCGGCAGCACCTCGGCGATCACCTCGTCGACGCCCACCTCGGTGGCGACCGCGCGAGCCACAGTGGCGTTGTCCCCGGTCAGCAGGACCGGAGTCAGCCCCAGCCCGCGCAGCCGGGCCACCGCCGCCCGGCTGGTCGGCCGGACCACGTCGGCGACAGTGAGCACGCCCCGGGCCCGGCCGTCCCAGCCGGCGACGATCGGCGTACGGCCGGCGGCCTCGGCGTCGCGCACCGCCCACTCGACCTCCGGGGGTACGTCGATCTCACGCTCGCGCAGCAGCCGGACCCGGCCGACCAGCACGGCCCGCCCGTCGACGGTGCCGCTCACCCCCAGCCCTTCGAGGTTGCCGAAGGCGCTCACCGGGGGCAACGCGCCCGCCTCGGTGGCAGCGGCCGCTACCGCACGGGCGATCGGGTGCTCGGAGGCGGCCTCCACCGCCCCGGCGAGCCGGAGCAGCTCGGCCCGGTCCACGCCGCTCGCCGGCACCACGTCCACCAGTGTCATCCGGCCGGTCGTCACGGTGCCGGTCTTGTCGAGCACCACGGTGTCCACCCGACGGGTCGACTCCAGCACCTCCGGGCCCCTGATCAGCACGCCGAGCTGGGCGCCCCGACCGGTGCCGACCAGCAGCGCGGTCGGGGTGGCCAGGCCGAGCGCGCACGGACAGGCGATGATCAGCACGGCCACGGCGGCGGTGAACGCGGCGGTCGGGCCGGCCCCGGTGCCGAGCCACCAGCCGAGCGTGCCGACGGCGAGGATGATGACGATCGGCACGAAGACCCCGGAGATCCGGTCCGCCAGCCGCTGCACCGCCGCCTTGCCGCTCTGCGCCTGCTCCACCAGGTCGGCCATCCGGGCGAGCTGGGTGTCCGCGCCGACCCGGGTGGCGGTGACGATCAGGCGCCCACCCGCGTTGATCGTTGCGCCGACCACGCCGTCACCCGGGGCGACCTCGACCGGCACCGACTCACCGGTGAGCATGCTGGCGTCGACAGCGGAGGTGCCCTCGTCGACCACCCCGTCGGTGGCGATCTTCTCCCCGGGGCGGACCACGAAGCGGTCACCGACGGCGAGCCGGTCCACCGGGATCAGGATCTCCACGCCGTCACGCAGCACCGTCACGTCCTTGGCGCCGAGATCGAGCAGGGCGCGTAGGGCGGCGCCGGCAGTTCGCTTCGACCGGGCCTCGAAGTAGCGACCGGCCAGGATGAACACGGTGACCCCGGCGGCCGCCTCCAGGTAGATGTTGCCGGCGCCGTCGCTCCGGACGATGTCGAAGCGGAACGGGTGCGTCATTCCGGGCATCCCCGCGTCACCGAGGAAGAGCGCCCAGAGCGACCAGCCGAACGCGGCCAACGTGCCGAGCGACACCAGTGTGTCCATGGTGGCCGCGCCGTGCCGCAGGTTGGTCCAGGCGGCCCGGTGGAACGGCAGCCCGCCCCAGACCACCACCGGGGCGGCCAGGGTCAGCGACAGCCACTGCCAGTAGTCGAACTGCCAGGCCGGGACCATGGCCAGCAGGACCACCGGCACGCTCAGGGCCACCGACACCCAGAGCCGGGTACGCGGCCCCCGCAACGGGTCCACCGGAGGTTCCGCGCTGGGCAGGGCTGGCAACGCCGCGGTGTAACCGGTCTTCTGCACGGTCCCGATCAGGTCGTCCGGTGTGACGCCGTCGGCGTACCGGACTGTCGCCTTCTCGGTGGCGTAGTTGACGGTGGCGCTCACCCCGTCCATCCGGTTGAGCTTCTTCTCGATGCGGGCGGCGCACGCGGCGCAGGTCATCCCGCCGATCGCCAGTTCGATCCGGTTCGGCGCCTCGGGCAGCGGTCTGCTGGTGGTGGTCATCGTCTGGTCCCGTCAGTCATGTCCGTGCCCGGGGGTGCCGTGGTCGGCCCCGCCGGTCGGTGCGGGGCCGCTCGGTTCGGGGGCGTCTCCGGTCGGGGCAGCGCCGGCGACCACTGTGAACTCGGCGGTGTGCACCCTCCCGCCGTGCTGGAAGTCGAGGTAGAGCCGGTAGCTGCCGACCGAGGGCACCTCGGCGAGGAAGGTGACGGCCGGACCGGGCCGGGTGCGCCCGTCGCCGGGCGTCCCGTCCGGGTGCACGTGCAGGTAGGCCAGATCACCCCGACGCAGTGCCACCAGGTGCCCGTACGCGCCCAGGTAGGGCTCCAGGTCGGTGACCGGCTGCCCGTCCCGGCTGACGGTCACTGTCAGCGACGACGTCCGACCGGGCTGCGGCGCACCGGTCAGGGTGACCGTGTAGCCGTCGACAGTGGTGCTGGTCGTCGGGGCGGGCAACGGCCGTTCGGTCAGCTCGCCGGAGACTGTCACGTCCACGCCCAGGGTCAGCGGCTCGCCCCCGGTCGGGGCGAAGTCGGCGAACGCCCGCCACTGTCCGGGACCGGCCAGCGGGGTGTCGACCCGCCAGGTGCCGTCCGCGGCCAGCTCGGGGTGGACGTGGCGGAAGCCGGAGAGGTCCCGACGGGCGACGATCAGGTGCATCTGCTTGTCGTGCGCCACGTCGTACCGGGTGACCGGGCGACCGTCCGGGCCGGTGATCCGGAAGGCGAACTCGTCGGCCGGGGCGTCGACCGGTTCGAGGGTGTAGCCACGTTCGGAGACGAGCAACCCGCCGGGCAGCCGATCGCCCGTCCCGCCCCGCTCGTCCGCCGTCGGGGTGGCGGCGGCATCGTCGTGCCGGCTCTCGGCGACCGGGGCGGGGTCGACGACCCGGCCGATCCCGTAGGCGGCGCCGAAGACCGCCGCCAGGCCGACGGCGAAGCCGGCCAGTTTCGTCACGGTACGCACGTCGGCCCGCCGATCACGCGTCGACGAGGTCGTAACCGGCCTCGTCGACGGCGGCCCGGACGACCGCGGTGTCCAGCGGCTGGTCGCTGCTGACGGTGACCCGGCCGGCGGCGAGGTCGACCTGGACGTCACGCACACCCGCGATGGCGCCGACCTCGGCGCTCACCGCGCTGACGCAGTGCCCGCAGGTCATGCCCTGCACCTGGTACGTCGTGTCGACCATTGGATCGTCTCCTTCGTGGTACCGGTACCCGGTGGGGGTATCTCATCAGAACCGACCGTACCATACCCCCTGGGGGTACGCTATCCTGGTCGGCATGACCGCACCCACCCCGATCCGCGGATACACCGCCAGCAAGGACCAGCTGCTAGCGCGGCTCCGCCGCGTCGAGGGGCAGGTCCGGGGCATCGAGAAGATGGTCGACGACGACCGCTACTGCATCGACGTGCTCACCCAGATCTCCGCCATCCAGGCCGCCCTCGACAAGGTGGCTCTCGGGCTGCTCGACGGGCACGCCCGGCACTGCATGCACGAGGGCGCCGCTGAGGGTCGGGCCGACGAGATGGCCACCGAGATGATGGCGGCGGTCGGCCGGCTCATGAAGCGCGGCTGACCGCGCTCACTCCGGCGCGGGATCGAGACGGACCCGGCGCAGCAACTGAGCGTTGAGCGCCACCACGATCGTCGACGCCGACATCAGCACCGCGGCCACCGCCGGGCTCAACGCCACACCCGCCCAGGCCAGCACCCCGGCGGCCAGCGGCAGCGCCACCACGTTGTAGCCGGCCGCCCAGGCCAGGTTCTGTCGCATCTTCCGGTACGACGCCCGGGACAGCCGAACCACGGCCCCCACCCCGCGCGGGTCCGAGGATGCCAGCACCACCCCGGCGGACTCGATGGCCACATCGGTGCCCGCGCCGATCGCGATGCCCACGTCCGCCCGGGCCAGCGCCGGCGCGTCGTTCACCCCGTCACCGACCATCGCCACCACCAACCCCCGCCGCTGGAGCTCGGCCACCCGATCGTCCTTCTCCGCCGGCAGCACCTCGGCGAAGACCTCGTCGACGCCGGGCCGGAAGCCGAGATCGGCGGCGACCGCCTCGGCCACCGGCCGGGCATCACCGGTGATCATGGCGATGGTTCGGACACCCTCGGCACGCAACTCGTCGACAGCGCGCCGGGCCTCCGGACGCACCTCGTCGGTCAACGCGAACGCACCGAGCACGGCGTCGGGCAGCCGCACCAGGTGCAACACCGCGGCACCCCGCGCCGACCACCGCCCGGTCGCGGCCTCCAGCTCCGCCGGGAGCGAAACGCCCAGCTCGCGCAGCAGCGCCGGCCCGCCCACCGCGTACTCCGTACCGTCGATTGTCGCCTTCACACCGCGGCCCGGCAGCGACCGGAAGTCGGCTGCCCGGGCCGGGCCGCCGCGGCCGGCCGCCGCCACTATCGCCCGGGCCAACGGATGTTCGCTCTCCGACTCGACACCGGCCGCGATGCGCAGCACCTCGCTCCGCTCGACGCCGGACGCCGTCGCCAGGTCGGTCACCCCGTGCTCGCCCCGGGTCAGCGTGCCGGTCTTGTCGAAGAGCACCGCGCCGACGGTCCGCATCCGCTCCAGGGCCAGCCGGTCCTTGACCAGAATCCCGGACCGTGCGGCGAGCGCGGTGGAGAGCGCGACGACCAGCGGGATGGCGAGACCCAGCGCGTGCGGGCAGGCGATCACCAGGACGGTGACCGCACGGACCACCGCCTCGTCGGGCTGACCGAGCGCGGTCCAGACCAGCACGGTCAGCACGGCGGTGCCGGTGGCCAGGTAGAACAGCGCGGCGGCGAACCGGTCGGCCAACAGTTGGGCCCGTCCACCGGAGGCCTGGGCCTGCGCGACCATCCGCTGGATGCCGGCGAGGGCGGTCTGCTCACCCAACGCCTCGACGCGCACCCGGATCGCCGAGTCGGTGGCGACGGTGCCGGCCACCACCCGGTCGCCAGTCGACCGGGCGACCGGCCGCGACTCCCCCGTGATCATCGACTCGTCCAGCTCGGCGCCGCCCTCGACGACACGGCCGTCCGCCGGCACCCGACCCCCCGGCCGGACCAGCACCACGTCGCCGATCCGCAGACCGGTCACCGGCACGGCCTCGACCCGCCCGTCCGCCGCCACCCGTTCGGCCTCGTCCGGCAACAGCGCGGCCAGCGCCGCGAGCGCTCCCCGGGCCTGTCCGATGGCCTTCATCTCCTGCCAGTGCCCGAGCAGCATGATGGTGACCAGCGCGGCCAACTCCCACCAGAAGTCCAGGTCGAAGACGCCGACGCTGGTCGCCAGGGACGCGGCGTACGCGACGGTGATCGCCATCGCGACCAGCAGCATCATTCCGGGCGCCCGGTCCCGGACCTCTCGGACCGCACCGACCAGGAACGGCCAACCGCCCCACCAGAACACCACCGAGCCGAGCACCGGGCCCACCCAGCCCTGACCGGGGACGACGTCCCCGCTCAGGCCCAGCCGACCCGACACGAGATGACTCGTCAGCACCACCGGGATGGTCAATACCAGGCAGACCCAGAACCGACGGCGAAACATCGCCGGATCGTGTCCGGCGTGCTTGTCGTGTCCGGCGTGCTTGTCGTGCCCGGAATGCTTGTCGTGCGGCACGGGTTCGGCGTGTCGCGGTCGGTCGGGGTCGGGCGGTGACGGAGCGGGCATGGCTCCAACATGCCGCCCCGGAGACCGCCGCGCGAGCGGTTCGGCCGCCCGACACTCCGCCACGACCTGCAACCCCCGGAGGGGCTGGCTAGCATCTCCCCCGATGGCCCTCCGAATGCCGCTGCACAGTCGGGCACCGGCGCCGCCACGTCGTGGCGGTGCCCCCAGCCGACCGGGCCGAGCACTGACCGTCCGTGATCAAGCGGTCGTCAGGCAGCGATCCGCCCCGCCGTCCGCCGCGTTTCCACCGCAACGGTGAACCGCCCGGCCCGCTGACCCGTATCCCGCACCGGATCGTTGGGAGTCTCACCTTGGCCGCCGACCACACTCACCCCGCTCCGTCCGCCCCGCCTCGGGTGCGACGGATCCTCGTCGTGACTGTGGTACCCCTCTTCGTCGCCACCGTGCTGGCCGCGGTGCTGCTCTGGCCGCGCGGCGGGTCACCGCAGACCGATGGTGGTGCGGACGTGCCGCGCTACCCCGGCACTGTCACCCGGGTGGTGAGCGAGCCGTGCCCGCCGGCGCCGTCGGTCCCCGAGGGCACACCGAGGGTCGGCGATGGGCGGTGCGGCACTGTCGACGTGCGGGTGGACGACGGGCCGACCGCCGGCCAGCAGGTACGGACTCCGGTGCCCGACGGGCCCGGCGCACCCCGGGTCGAGGTCGGCGACGAGGTCGTCCTGGTCGAGCTGGCCGACCCGACCGATCCCACCACCAGCAACTGGAACATCGCCGAGCACCAACGCGGCACCCCGATGGTGTGGCTGGCGGTGATCTTCGCGGCCGCGATCGTCGCGTTCGGTCGGTGGCGAGGTCTGGCCGCGCTCGCCGGGCTGGCCGCCAGCTTCGCCATCCTGCTCACCTTCGTGCTGCCGGGCATCAGCGCCGGCAGGTCACCGCTGCTGGTGGCGGTGGTCGGCGCGGCCCTGATCATGTTCGTGGTGCTCTATCTGACCCACGGGGTCACCGCACAGACCTCGGTCGCGGTGCTCGGCACCCTGGGCAGCCTGGTCCTGACCGGCGTGCTCGCCACCATCGCCACGGCCGCGACCCACCTCACCGGCTTCGGCAGCGAGGACGCCACCACCCTGTCGATGTTCCAGGGCGACGTGGACCTGCACGGACTGCTGCTCGCCGGAATCATCATCGGGTCACTCGGGGTGCTCGACGACGTGACGGTCACCCAGGCGGCCACCGTCACCGAACTGGCGAACGCCAACCCCGGGCTGACCCGGTTGCAGCTCTACCGTGCCGCCACCCGGGTCGGTCGCGCGCACATCGCCTCCACTGTCAACACCATCGTGCTGGCGTACGCGGGTGCCTCACTGCCCCTGCTGCTCCTGCTCACCGCCGACTCGCGGCCGATCGGGCAGATCCTCACCAGTGAGTTCCTCGCGCAGGAGATCGTCCGCAGCGCGGTCGCCACCCTCGGTCTGATCGCCGCCGTACCGCTGACCACCGGGCTGGCCGCGGTGGTCACCGCCGCCGGGCGCGCCGACGCCTCAGCGCTCACCGACGCCTCAGCGCCCACCGACGCTCCCGCGCCCCGGCCCCAGCCGGACCGCAGCGAGGCACTGGCCGCACTCAGCTCACCGCGAACGGCCGGCTCCGACGAACCGGACCGGACGCGGACCGCACCCCCACCCGAGGCCACCGACCGGTGGCCGAAGTCGAACAGGAGCACGGATACGGCATGGTGACACTCCTCAGCGTGACCAGATCGGGCATCCACCCTGAGAACCCCGTCACTGGTCACTCAACGCTATGGCGAAATGACGCTTTTGGTCGGCATCCAGGCGTAGCTCAGCCGGTCGACTCTCGGGTAACCTCGCTGCCGGTTACCGATGAAGGCGCGAAGCGGCGCCTGCGGTGCCACCGCCCAATCGCCAACCGGCGAGCCGGGGACCCAGGTACCTGGGGTGAATCCGCATCAGCGGTAGGGGCCACTTCCGCCCCGAACCCGTCAGCTAACCCGGTCGGCGGTCGACGGAAGGGAACATTGTGACGGCACCCCTACGCCGCTGGTTGACACCCGTGGTGGCCGTGATCGCCGCACTGACCGTGTTCGCCGGGCCGTTCCCGGCGCACGCCGCCCCGACGAACCCCACACCGTCCGGGCACGAGGAGGACGGCGAGCCCAAGCTGCTCAACGACGTCATCGAGCAGGCCAACCGTGACTACTCCGCCGCGAAGTCCAAGCTGGACAAGTCCAAGAAGCGGCAGAGCGAGTTGGCGGCGGAGGTCAACCGGGCCAAGGCCGAACTGGACGCGTTGGCCCCGCAGGTCGGGCAGATCGCCGCCCAGGCGTACCGGACCGGCCGGATCGGCGCGGTCGCGATGCTGCTGGAGAGCGACGCGCCCGACTCGTTCGTCCAGCGCGCCGGGCTGCTCGACGAGATCAACATGGTCAACGAGAAGAAGCTCTCCGAGGTCAACGAGGTGAAGTCCCGCGCCGAGCAGGCCAAGCTGGCCCTCGACACCGAGGTGCGCGAGCAGCAGAAGCAGACCGCCCTGATGGCGAAGCGCAAGAGCGAGGCCGACAAGGCGCTCTCCCTCGTCGGCGGCAAGGGTTTCACCGGCGGCCTGGTGGATGCCACCTCCAAGGTCGCGAAGATCGGCCCGGGTCGCACTGCCGACGGGGACTGGAAGGCCCAGTCGTGCAGCGAGAACGACCCCACCACCTCCGGCTGCATCACGCCGCGCACGCTGCACGCGTACAAGGAGGTCAAGGCGGCCGGCTTCAACCGGTTCGTCGGCTGCTACCGCCCCGGCGGGCCGTGGGAGCACCCGAAGGGCCGCGCCTGCGACTGGTCGCTTCAGAAGAGCGGGTTCTCCCCGTGGCACAACAACGACACCAGGACGTACGGCAACAACGTCGCCGCGTTCCTCATCCGTAACGCCGACCGGCTCGGCATCTACTACGTGATCTGGAACCGGCAGATCTGGTTCCCGGCCACCGGCTGGAGTTCGTACAGCGGGCCGTCGAACCACACCGACCACGTTCACATGTCGCTGCTCTGACCCGCCCGATCTCCGTCGAGGGCCGTTCCGCGTGACGCGGAGCGGCCCTCGTCGCGTCAGACGGTGGCAGGCGCGGCCGGGTCGGTCGATTCGGCCGGGGTCGTGAAGCCGGCCGGCACGGCGGCCACCTGGCGTACCGCTCCGGCTGCCAGTCGGTAGGACACGCCCACCACCGCGCACCGCCCCCGCGCCACCTCGTCGGCCAGCACGGGCGACTGCCCGAGCAGCGTCTCGACGGTCTGTGCGATGTGGATGTCGACGATGCCGTCGATGTCGTCCACCCCCTCGGCCGCGGCCCGGCGCAGGCTGGGCAGCACGGCGTCGACCACGGCGCGCAGATGGCCACTCGGCGCGGTACCGGTCGCGGCGGACTCCCGGGCGGCCTGCACCGCACCGCAGGAGTCGTGACCGAGCACCACCACCAGCGGGGTGCCGAGCACTGTCACCGCGTACTCGACGCTGCCGAGCACCTCGGGGCCGGCGGTGTGCCCGGCGGTGCGAACCACGAACAGGTCGCCCAGGCCCCGGTCGAAGATGATCTCGGCAGCCAGTCGCGAGTCGGAGCAGCCGACGATCACCGCGAACGGGTGTTGCCCGTCGGCTACCGCGGCCCGGTGCCCGGCATCCTGGTTGGGGTGGCGTGGGGCGCCATCGACGAAACGCCGGTTGCCGGCGACCAGTTCGGCGTACGCCCGGGTCGGCTCACTGAGCGCGGTGGCCCCGTCGGTGGTCCGCTGCGGACCCGGCTGACCGCCGGAGCTCCCGGTATGACTCATCCCGCACCTCGTCTCGACGCATCTGACCTGGTCAAACCGGCTTTCCGCCGGGCGGGCGGCGGGCGCTGGCTCGTGCTCCACCGTCACACGCACCGTAAGATGCGTCAAGGTATGCGTGATTTAGATTTCATACGTTGACTCCGGCCACACCCTGGGCAACCTTCCCGTGGCGGGGCGGACCAGACTCTCGCGAGGGCAGAGGACATCCGAAAGGGCGGTCACACGATGGCGAGCACGGTGACAGGCGACACCGGCAGTGGGCGGAACTGGACGTTCCTCACCAATCACGGGCACGTCCTACTGGCGATCGCCCGCGACCCGACCGCCCGGCTGCGTGATGTCGCAGCCGAGGTCGGGGTGACCGAACGGGCCGCGCAGGCGATCGTCGCCGACCTGGAGGCGGACGGTTACCTGCACCGCACCCGGGTCGGACGACGCAACGAGTACACCCTCAACCCGGCCGGCCGGTTCCGGCACCCAGCCGAGGCCGACCGGCAGGTCGGCGACCTGCTCGCGCTGTTCGCCGACACGTCCACCGCGAAGGCGGAGCCCCGGGCCTGACCCCGGTCACCGGGGGCCGCTGACAAACGGTCACGGCGGTAACCTTTGTGGGTGCGCGAATGCCCGCCGTTGAGCGCGACCCCGTCCCGCCGTGCCCTTCGCGGCGTCCTCAGTGGAACGCTGGCGGTCCTGCTCGGCGCCGGCCTGGTGGCACCCTCCCCCGCGACCGCCGCGCCGCCCCTCTGCGGTCCCACCGGCACCGACAGCCTGACCCAGATGCCGTGGGCGCTCCGCCGGCTGGAGCCGTCCTCGGCGTGGCCGCTGTCCCGGGGAGCCGGGATCACGGTGGCCGTGATCGACTCCGGAGTCTCCGCCGCCCACCCGCTCCTCAAGGGGCAGGTGCTCGAGGGTCGCGACTTCAACGGCCTGCCGGCCCGCCAGGGCCAGTGCGACGAGGCCGGGCACGGCACGCTGATCGCGGGCATCATCGCTGGCCGGGAGGGCACCGTCGTCCCCTTCAGCGGCATCGCCCCGGCCGCCCGCATCCTGCCGATCCGGGTGCTGCCGCAACTCGGCGCGGTCAACAACCCGCAACTCCCCGCGCAGATCGCCGCGGCAATCGACTGGGCGGTCGAGCAGGGCGCCGACGTGATCAACCTGTCCCTGACCACGGTTCCCCGCCCCGAGCTGACAGCGGCCGTCGAACGCGCGCTGGCCAAAGGGGTGGTGCTGGTCGCCGCCGCGGGCAACCGGTCCGAAGATTCGCAGAACCTGCCGGGTTACCCGGCCGCCTACCCCGGGGTGATAGCGGTCGGCGGGGTGGACGAGCAGGGCGGCCACGTCGGCACCTCGATCAGCGGCGACTACGTCGACATCGCCGCACCCGGGATGAACATCGTCGGGCCGGCACCCGGAAACAGCGGCTACCGCACCGTGCCGGAGGGCGGCACCAGCTACGCCGCCGCGTACGTGTCGGGAGCGGCCGCGCTGGTCCGGGCCGCCTACCCCGGTCTCGACCCGCAGCAGGTAGCGGATCGGCTGAAGCGCACCGCGGACAACCCACCCGAGGGCCAGAACGCCGACATCGGGCACGGGATGGTCAACCCGTACCGGGCGGTGTCGAGCCTGCTCGGCACCCGGGCGAACCCGCCGGCCGGCGCGCTCCCGGCGCCCGCCGTGCGGGACGACCCGCTGAGCTGGCAGCGCCCCACAGCGATCTGGGCTGCGGTCATCGGCGGGCTACTCGCCGGGCTGCTGCTGCTCGCGCGACCGATCATGACCCTGGGCCGCCGACGCGACTGGCGCCCCGGCCGACGCAACGACGCACCAACCGCCGGCTGAGCTGGGCACCGCACCCCGACGCCGACGCCTACGCCCGCCAACGCCAGACACAAAGCGGCTCCGGGCCGGGCGAACCGGACCGGAGCCGCTCGTGCGAATGCCTCAGCTCCACACCTTGGAGTTGCTCATCTCCGTGGTGAGGTAGTTTTCGCGGGCGATGCCCACGGCACCGCCGATCTCGTTCAGGATCCGGTTGATGTCCCGGACCGCGGCGTCCCACTTCGCCTGGTGCTGCTCGTAGGCAACCCGGTCCTCGCCGTCCCAGTGCAGCTTGGTCAGCATCGACCGCAGCGTGTCGAGCTTTTCCTCGAGGGTCTTCGAGATGGCCTGCATCTGCTGGTTGCTGCTCTCGAGGACCGCATAGTCAACTTTGATCGTCACGATTTCCTCCTCTGCCGGCTACGGATCACGGGTTGAGAGCAGAGTGGAACTTGTCCAGCATCTGCTGCTGCTCTTCGTCGTTGACCTGGTGCGTCGTACCCGACTTGTCGAGCAGGTCAGCGATGCTGTCCATCGCCGTCAGCAGTTTGACGGTGTCCTCGTTCCAGCGCGTCATCAGCGACTGGAAGCCCGTGGACGCCTGACCCTTCCACGCCATGGCCAGGTCGTCGACCACGTTCCAGAGCTTCTTCAGCTCGCCGTCGACCTCGCTGCGCGTGGACCGCACGTCACTCGCGGCGGTATGCAGAGTCGCAGCTTCGACCTCGAACGCCATGCTTCACACCCTTCCGTCTGTTGTGGTGGCGGCTTCGCCGCACCCCTCCCCCGCGGCAAGGCAGCAACACCCCACCGACGGACACTCCAGTGAAGACCGTAGCGGAACGTGTCCAGCCCTCGCAGCCCTGACCGGCGACGTTCGATGGATGGTGGTGAATCGGACCGGAACGGCCCACCAGCCCCTACCGAACGAACGACAGCGCTCAGGCCGGCTCAGACCAGGCCGTCTGAATCAGCTGCTGGCCATCGCGACGGCGAACCAGGGTGCCCCGACCGGCCGGTTGCGGGCTCGGCCGCAACGTGCCGAAGACCGCGCCCTCCTCCCGGTTGCCGGACATCAGCAGGCCCGGTGAGTCCAACTCGCGCAGCCGTTGCAGCACCGGCTCGTACAGCGCCCTGGAGACACCACCGACGCGGCGCGTGACGATCAGGTGCAGACCAATGTCACGGGCCTGCGGCAACAACTCCTGGAGGGCGCTCAGTGGGTTACTGCCGCCCGATGCCACCAGGTCGTAGTCGTCCACCAGGATGTAGAGATCCGGACCCTTCCACCAGCTCCGATCACGCAGCTGGGCGGTGGTCACGTCCGGGCCGGGCAGCCGGTTGGACAGCGCGCTGCGGATCGACCCCAGCCCCTGGGCGAACGCCTGGTTCGACGGGGCGTAGTCGAGCAGGTGGTCACCCTCCACCGCCCCCAGCAGGCCACGCCGGTAGTCGGCGATCACCAGCCGGGCCTGCGCCGGGGTGTACCGCTCGGTGATCCCCCGGGCGATCAGGCGCAGCAGGTTGGTCTTGCCGCACTCGGCGTCGCCGAAGACCGTCAGGTGCGGCTCGTTGGTCAGGTCCAGGTAGACCGGCGCGAGTGCCGACTCGTTGACACCGATCGGGATACCGGGCGCCGAGCGGTCGATGATCCGGGCCAGCTCCGTCACCGGCAGCCGGCGCGGCAGCAACCGCACCTTCGGCGCCGGACGCCCCGGCCAGTTCGCCGCCACGTGCCCGGCCAGGGACAGCGAGGCCTCGCTCAGATCATCGATGTCGCGACGGCCGTCGATCCGTGAGATCGCGGTGAGGAAATGCAGCTTGTCCCGGGTCAGGCCACGACCGGGCGACTTCTCCGGCACGTTGTTCGCCGCCCGACGGTCGATCTCGGACTCCGACGCGTCACCGAGGCGCAGCTCCAACTTGGTGCCGAGCAGATCCCGCATGTTGATCCGGATCTCCGCCCACCGCACGGCGGTGAGCACCACGTGCACACCGAAGCCGAGGCCCCGGTTGGCCAACGTGGTGATGGTCTGCTCCAGCTCCTCGTACTCCTGACGCAGGGTGTTCCACCCGTCCACCACCAGGAACACGTCGCCGAACGGATCGTCGGCGAACTCACCGGCGGCACGACGACGACGGTAACTCGCCACCGAGTCGATGCCGTGCTGGGCGAAACGACCCTCCCGATCGTCCAGGACGGCGACCACCTCGGCCACCGTCCGGCGGACCGCCTCGACGTCGCGCCGACCCGCCACCCCGGCCACGTGCGGCAACCGCTCCATGCTGCGTAGCGCGCCCCCACCGAAGTCCAGGCAGAAGAACTGCACCTCCCGCGGCGTGTGCGTGAGCGCCAACGAGGCCAGCAGCGTCCGCAGCATCGTGCTCTTGCCACTCAGCGACCGACCGACGATGACCACGTTGCCGCCGGCCCCGGCCAGCTCGACCATCATCGGATCCCGACGCTGCTCGTAAGGGCGGTCCACAACGCCGACAGGCACTGTCAGTCGCCCGCGCCCGGGCCAGGAGGCGGTGCACAACCCGTAGGTCGGGTCCACCGCCAGCGGACCGAGCAGCTCGCCCAGACCCGGCGGGTCGGCCAACGGCGGCAACCACACCTGGTGCGCCGGGCGGCCCCGCCCCTTGAGCTGGTCGATCAGCACGTCGAGCATCGCCACTGCCTTGCCGTCGGCCGGCTGCTCCGCCTCCGGAGCGGTGGCCACCGGCACCTGCGGGACCTGCACCGGTACGAAGTCGAGACCGTAGGGCACGATCCGGCGCTGCACCAGCGCCTGCGAGGCGGAGGCCTGCTGCCCCGGCGCCCGGTACGCCCCCGACACGTACGCGGCCCGGAAGCGCAGCATGGTGCTGGTGTCGGTCTTCAGGTAGCCGTGGCCCGGCGCGTTCGGCAGCTCGTACGCGTCCGGGACGCCGAGCACGATCCGGCTCTCCACAGCGGAGAAGGTCCGCAGACCGATCCGGTACGACAGGTGCGTGTCGAGGCCCCGCAGCTTGCCCTCTTCGAGGCGCTGGCTGGCCAGGAGCAGGTGCACGCCGAGGGACCGACCCAGCCGGCCGATCATCACGAACAGGTCGATGAAGTCCGGTTTGGCGGCGAGCAGTTCACTGAACTCGTCACAGATGATCAACAAGCTGGGCATCGGCGCCAGCGGTTCACCGGCCGAGCGCGCCTTCTCGTACTCGAAGCGGGAGACGTAGTTGCCGGCCGCCCGCAGCAACTCCTGGCGGCGCACCATCTCACCGGCGAGCGCGTCGCGCATCCGGTCGACGAGCGGCAGCTCGTCGGCCAGGTTGGTGATCACCGCGCTGGTGTGCGGCAGCGCCTCCAGCGAGGCGAAGGTAGCGCCGCCCTTGAAGTCCACCAGGACGAAGTTCAGTTCCTCCGACGAGTGGGTCACCGCCAACGCGGCCACCACCGTACGCAGCAGCTCGCTCTTGCCGGAGCCGGTCGCACCGATCACCAGACCGTGCGGGCCCATGCCCTCGTGCGCCGACTCCTTGAAGTCGAGCTCGACCACGTTGCCGTCCGGGCCGACACCGAGCGGGATGCGCAGCCGGTCGCGGTGCCCACGCGGGCGCCAGGTGTTCTGCACGTCCACCGCGGCGGCGTCGCCGACGCCGAGCAGGTCCGGCAGCTCGGTGCTGCGGGCCAGCGGCTCGTCGCCGCCGGTCTGCTGCTGGGAGAGCCGGAAGGGGGCGATCTGTCGGGCCAACCCCTCGGCGGCCTCCGCGCTGAGTCGGTCGGGACGACCCAGCGTCGACGACGAAGTGCCCCGGACCAGGTCGAGTGAGCCTCCGTCGTTCACGTCGAGGCAGAGCAGCCAGCGGCCGGCGTCGCGCGGCACCGTCCCGGAGAGGTCGATCACGGTGGTCCCGAGCAGACCCGGACCGACCAGCTGGCAGGTCGGCGAGATCTCCCCGCCGTCGATCACCACGACCAGGTGCGGGGCGGTGGTCAGCGGCTTGGCCTCCGGCGCGAACCGGGGCCGCCCGGCCAGCTCGGCGGCGAGCGAGGCCTCGGCCTCGGCCAGGCTGGCGAACACCAGCCGGCGCGCGCCCGCGGCGTCCGTCCGACCGCTGTGGTGGGCGTGTGGCAGCCACTTCACCCAGTCCCAGGACGACTGCCGGTCGGGTGCGGCGACCACAGCGATCACCAGGTCGTCCGGTGCGTGGAAGGTGGTCAGCTGCCCCAGCGCCGCCCGGGTCAGGTCGAGCACCGGCTCGCGGTCGCCGCGCAGCACCACCCGACTGAACGCGCGCACCGACAGCGCCGTCGGCAGTTCGGGCACCGTGGAGTGTGCCCGGACGAACCGGCGGAGCGCGATGGCGCTCATCGGCTCCAGGTCCTCCACCGGCTTCGTCTCCGGTGGGACGATCTCCACGGCGAGCCGCTGCGGGCCGAGGGCGATCCGGGTCTCACCGAAGTCGTCCTCGGTGATCCGCCGCTCCCAGAGTCGCCGGGACGCGGCGATCGACCAGAGCGCGTCGGGCTCCGGGTGCCGCCAGGCCATCGCGGCCCGCTGCTGCTCGGCGGCACGCCGGGTGCGCTTGCGCATCTGCGCCAGGTAGCGCATGTAGTCACGGCGATCGGCGTTCAGCTCGGCCTTGTCCTTGCCGCCGCTGTTGGCCAACGAGCCGATCGCCATGCCGAGCATCGAGACACCGAACAGACCACCGGCGACGTAGGTCATCATGCCGCCGCCCTTGCCGGCGTAGAGGAACGCCATGGCGCCGACCCCGCAGAACATCGGCAGGATCATGAGCAGCTGCCCCATCCCGCGGGGTGTCGGCTCGGGCAGCTCAGGAGGCGACTCCAGCAGCACCTCGCCGCGCGGCAGGGCCGGCCCCGGCTGACGCGGGAGCCGGCGGAACACCACAGTGCTCACGGCTGTCTCCTCCCCAGAAGCGGCCCTGATGACGTGCGGCCCGCGGAACACCGCCCGCGGGTGGGCATCGTACGTGCCGTCATCGTAGGTAATCTGCCGTGTGCGCGGTGGACCCGGACCGCGGCATCCCAGCCAGCCGATCACAGACGCACACCTGGAGGCCACTGTGGCGACGAAGACGGCGACCGGCGGTCTCAGCCGGATCACCATCGTGGCCCCGCGTACCCGGATGGACCTGGCGCTGCCGTCGGACGTGCCGTTGGCCGACTTGCTCCCCACTCTGCTGCGCTACGCCGGTGAGGACATGGCCGACGAGGGTGCGCGGCACGGTGGCTGGGCACTGTCCCGGTTGGGCGGTGCGCCCCTCGACGGTGGTCGTACCGCGGCGCAGCTCAGCGTCCGGGACGGTGAGGTGCTCTACTTCAACCCCCGGTCCGACGCCGCGCCGGAGATCGTCTTCGACGACGTGGTGGACGCGGTCGCCACCGCGACCAACCAGCGCCCGGGCGCCTGGCAGGTCGGCGCGACCCGATCCTTCGCTGTGGTCTTCGCGGCGGCGGCGCTCGGTGCCGGCGCGCTCGCCGCCCTCTTCGCCGGTCCGCCGCACCTGCCTGGCGCGCTGGCCGCGCTGCTGGTCGCGGTGGCGCTGCTGGTGGGCGCGGCGGTGCTGTCCAGGGCCGCCGGTGACAGCGGCATCGGCGCGGTGCTGGCCCTGGTCGGCCTGGTGCACGCGGCCACCGGTGGCCTGCTGCTGCTGGCCGGTGATCGGGCACTGACCGACCTGGCCAGTCCGCATGTCCTGCTCGCGGCGACCGCCGCGGTGGTGGCCGGCGCGGTGGCGGTGCTGGCGGTCGGCGACCGGTACCCTCTCTTCTTCGCCGCGATCGGGGTCGCGGCCGCGACCGGCCTGGGCGCCGTGCTCTGCCTGGCCCTCGACCTCGACGCGGCGGCCTCCGCCTCGGTGGTCGCCGCTGTCGCGTTCGGCGTGGTGCCGGCGCTGCCGATGATGGCCTACCGGCTGGCCCGGCTGCCGGTGCCGTCGATTCCGACCGGTCCGGAGGACCTGAAGACCGACAGCGAGTCGGTGGACGGCCGGCAGGTGCTCCAGCAGAGCGAGCGCGCGGACGCGTTCCTGACCGGTCTGCTGTGGACTGTGTCGCTGCTGGTGCTGGGCGCGCAACTCGTGCTGGCCCTGGACGGGCGCCTGCCCGCGGTGCTGCTCTGCCTGGTGCTGGCCCTGCTGGCACTGCTGCGGGCCCGCCCCCTCCTGGGCCGGGCGCAGCGCACCCCGGTGCTGCTGGCCGGCACCGTGGGTCTGGGCCTGGCCGCCGCGACCACCTTCGCCGGTGGGTCGCTGCCGGTCCGGCTCGGCCTGATCCTGGGCGGTCTGGTGCTCGCCGCGGTGATCAGCCTGATCTACGGTCTGACCGTCGCCGGCAAGCGCATCTCGCCGGTCTGGGGCCGCCTGCTCGACATCGCCGAGATCCTGCTCATCATCTCGCTGGTGCCGCTCGCCTTCTGGGTCTGCGGCCTCTACGGCTGGATCGTCAACCTCCGCCCCTGACCGTGCGCCCCCGCACCGGTCAGCGCGACCGCAGATCGGTGGAGACGCCCAGCGCCGACGCGACCGGAGCGGTGGCGTAGACCCCCGGGCCGTGCTGACCGTCCATCGGCCGGGTGGACGCGCCCACCCGGCCGGCGACGTCGCGAACCACCTTGACCAGGGCCTCGACGTGGTTGTCCATCGCCGCGACCCGCAGCAGCGGTGCCGCCACCCGACCGTCCGACGAGACGGTCACGGCCACCGTGTGCGACGGTGCCGAGGTCGCGGTGATAGCGTCCACCAGCGGACCGAGCGGCGCGTCGAAGCGGCCCGGCAGGGCCATGCAGCGGTGCGTCCAGCCGCCGCCGCGCAACCCACGCCAACTCTCGGCCGGCGCCTCGGGCACCAGGTCGAGGCCGGCGGCCGAGACGATGGCCGCACGCAGCTCCTCCCGGCCCAGTGGGCGATGTGCCAGCCCCGCCGAGGTCAGCGCCTTGCCGAGCCGGCCGATGCCGGCAGCCACCGTCCGGTGTACGCCGGTCAACCCGCCGCCCCGGCTCACCGCCTCGACCCGGGCATCCCGGACGGTGAGCCGCACCGCCACCCAGACGGTCCGGTGAGCAGCCGGCGGCGCGCCGGGTGCCGGGTACCAGACCAACGTGTGCGCAACGACCTGGGCCCGGGAGACCGGGGCGCTGAAGTCCGCGAGCACCCGCAGCGCGCGGTCCACGGCGGCGGCGTCGACCGATCCGACCGCCGCACCGGTGGCGGACTGCAGGGCGACGGCGGCGAACCAGCCCTGGTCGTCGCGCCCGATGCCGAGCCGGGTGCCTCGGTCGGTCAGCTCGATGACGCTCAGCTCGGGAGCGAGCGCAGCCAACCTCGGATCGGTCGCCGTGCCACTGGCCAGGGCTGCCGACGCCCGCTCACCACGTCGCCGCAGACGCCGGCGCAGCAGCAGGTCCTCGAACCACCAACGGCCACCCCGACGGGCGAAGGCCGCCAGGACGACCAGCAGCGATGCGACACCCGCCGCGGCGAGCACCCAGCTGGGTCCGGCCGTGGCGGCCCAGACGCCAACCGCGCACAGCTCCAGTACGACGAGCTGCCCGACCAGTACGGGGCCGACCCGCCCACGGCCGGGCCGCTCGGCCGGGGGCGCCGACCGGGTCGGAACGTCGACAGGGTCCGTGACCGCTCGGACGGGTGGCGCCTGAACCTGCGTCATCGCTGACTGTCCCTCCTGCACGGTACGACTCTGCGCCGGGTCTTCTCCGGTGCCGGCCACGAGCGGTGGTCCCAAGGAACCACAGTCGGCCCCTTATCGTAGGGAAGCCCGCGACGGCACCCCGACCCTGATCGTCGCGGATCCACCCCGCCGGAGGTAAGTCATGCGGACCCGCCGCGATCAGGTGCAGGCGTACCGCTTCGTCACCCGCCGCATCGTCTCCGCCTTGCTGTCGGGCGATCCGGAGACCACCAACCTGCCGATGCGACGTCTCGGCATGGCCGTCTTCGGCAGTGTCCTCACCGCGGCCATCGTGCTGGGCGGGGTCGGGGCCTACGGCCAGTTGACCGGTGGCGCGGCACCGCTGGACGACCAGACCCTGGTCATCGAACGGGAAACCGGCGCGACGTACGTGTTCATCGAGGGCAAGTTGCACCCGACGCTCAACTACACCTCGGCACGGCTCATCGTCAACGATGCGAGTGCCCAGGTGCGGACGATGTCCCAGGCGTCGCTGCGGGACCGGCCCCGCGGCGTCACCGTCGGCATCGTCGGGGCGCCTGACGCCCTGCCGGACCGCAAGTCGCTGACCGGCCTGCCCTGGTCGGTCTGCGACGTGCCCGACCCGGTCGACCGGCAGCGTTCCAGCACCCGGCTGGTGATCGACCGGGCGCTGCCCGGCGGCACGCCGCTGGGTGACCGGGCGGTGCTGGTCTCGGTGAACGACCAGCGGTACCTGGTCACCAACAACACCCGACTCCAGCTGCTCGATCCGTCCCGCACGATCACGGCGCTGCGGATGGCCGGCACCGAGCGACTCCAGGTCGGACAGCAGCTGCTCAACGCCGTGCCGGCCGGGCCACCGCTGCGCCGGCCGTCACTGCCCGGCGAGGGTCAGCCCAGCAGCCGCACTGTGGCAGGGCAGACGTACGACGTCGGTTCGGTGTTCAAGGCCGCCGGGCGGCACTACGTGCTGACCCGGGACGCTCTCGTCTCGATCAGTGAGATCACCGCTCTGCTGCTCGTCAGCAACGGCGGTCGGATCACCGACATCACCCCGAACCAGGCCAGCGAGGCGTTCGAGGAGCGGCGGATCGAGGAGGAGGGGGTGCCGGCGACGATGCCCGCCCTCTACCCGGCCCAGCCCGGTCAGACCACGCTGTGCGCGACGTACCGCAAGGGCAGCGCGGGCGGCCCGCCGACGACCACCCTGGAGGTCTTCGACCGGGTGCCGACCGAGTTGACCGACAGCGATCCGGGCCTGGTGCCGGTGCGCCAGACCAGGCGCGACGCGGTACGCACCGCTGAGGCGGTGCTGCTGCCCGGCGGCAAGGGTGTCATCGCGCAGGCCTCGCCCGGTGCCGGGACCAGCGGTTCCGGTGCCGCCGGGTCGACGATCTACCTGATCAGCCCGCAGGGCATCCGGTATCCGCTCGCTTCGGCGGAGACCCTCGACGTGCTCGGTTACGGCGGGATCACCCCGCTGGCGGTGCCCGGCTCCCTGCTCGCACTGATCCCGACCGGGCCGACGCTGGACCGCGAGGACGCGTTCGCCGTCTTCGCTGCCGACGGACCGGCACCGACCGCACCGCCGTCGACCGCGCCGAGGTCGGGCTCGCCGTCAGCGGCACCGTCGTCGGGTACGCCGTCCGCCGCGCCGTCGTCGGGTACGCCGTCCGCCGCGCCACCGTCGGGGTCGACATCGTCGAGTCCCGCCAGTGGCACCCCGTCGAGCGGTGGGACCGGCGGAGGGTCCGCGGAATCGACCGACGCCGACGGCTGAGCAGCTTCGACGGGTCGCCCGGAGTCGCACTGGTGGACTAACCTGGATGCCGCTGACGGTTGTCAACCAGAACGACGGGGATGTTGCCATGGCCGGGCGTACGGAAGTCGACCTGTTGTCCCTTGAGGACTTCCACGAGCACCTGGCGTCGCGGTTGAGCCAGGCCGAGTCGGTGCTGCGCAAGCTCAACACCGAGATGCAGTGCCGTCCTCCGGCCCTGGGCTCGTTCTTCGACGCCACCGACAAGGCGCGTCGCTACAGCGAGGTCCACCAGTCCTATGTCGACCAGGCCGAACGGATCCGGCAGGCGGTGCTGGCGGCACAGCAGGCGACGAGCACGATCCTGAACAACTACCGCACCGCCGAGGCACGTAACGCGGCGAACGCCGACGATGTCACCGCCGCGCTGACCCCGGTCGACCGGGCGTTGCAGCCGAAGGAGGACGGGCGTGTCTGACTACACCCAGCGCTACCAGGGCAACAGTCACCAGCAGCTGTACGACGGCCTGATGGCGGGCAAGCCGGAGCAGATCGAGGGCGTGGCCACCCAGTGGGCCGAGCTCAAGGGCATACTCGACGGTCTCGGCCGGGAGCTGAGCGGCGACCTCGACAAGCTCGCCAACACCTGGACGGGTTCGGCGGGTCAGGAGTTCCACCGGCGACTCAGCTTCATCGTCGCCCACACTGACGCGCTGGGCGAAGGGATGGCCGGCATCAGGCAGGGGTTGACCATGATGGCCGACCATCTGCGCGACGCCCACAAGCAGGCTGAGAGCCCGGAGGAGACCGACGACAACGACAAGGCGATCGGCGGTGCGATCAAGGGTGGCGCGGTCTTCGGTCTGACCGGTCTGATCGTCGGAGGCATCGCGGGTCACCAGCAGGACAAGGCAGAGCAGGAGAAGGCCCACCAGCGGATGGTGAACCTGGTGGCCGGCCTGGCCAACAGTTACGAGATCTCCGCCTACGACCGGGTGGTCGAACCGCCCCCACCGGATCCGGACACGCCGACCACCGCCCGGAAGGACCCGACGACGCCACAGAGCGTCTCGGCGATCGCCCGGGTGAGCGGCGGCCCCCACACCGGCGCCGACACCGGCCGCAAGGGTGACGCGACCATCTCGACGCCCGACCATGTCGCCCAACTGCCGGGCGACGGTTCGACGCCGGGCGAGGTCGGCGCGGTCACCGGTGGCGGGGCTGCTGTCGTCACCGTTCCGACCGGCGCTGGCAGCGACCTCGCTGGCGGCGGCACGTCCCTCGCCGGAGCCGACCCGCTTCTCGGCGGCGCGCTGCTCGGCGGGGGTGCCGCCGGGCTGGTCGGGCTGTCCGGGCCGGCCGGCGCGCCCACCGCGGCGAGCACCGGTCCCGGCCTGCTCTACGGGGCGCAGGGCGGGGCACCGGCCGGCGGGGTGTTGCGCAGCGGCGCGCTCGCCGGCTCGGGCAGCGCGGCCCCCACCTCGGCTCGACCGACCGGCGGTGGCGCGGCCCCGGCGGAGACCCGCGCCGCCAACGGGGTCGGGCGCAGCATCGACGGCCAGCGTGGCGGGAGCGGCGGCCGTCCGGCCATGACCGGTGGCAACGCCCGGCCGGGGTCCGGCGGCGGTCGTCCCGGTGTGCTCGGCGGGCAGGGGCGTGCGCAGGACGACGACTCCGACGAGCGGCTGACCTGGCTGACCGAGGACGAGATGGTGTGGCAGGGCGACGACAAAGCCGCGCCCCCGGTGCTCGGCACCGGCGACTGACCACGGACCACCGCCGGCCGGCACGCACCACCGGCGGTGCGCCCCCGACGATTGACGATGCCCCCGATCGGACCCGATCCGGTCGGGGGCGTTGCCGTTTCCGGGCCCTGATCGGCGGTGTCCACAGTGCGCATGGTGGTGGCGGTCACGCCCGCGCCGCCCATCGCCGTGCTGCGGTTGGCCGGAACGGGCGATAGGTTGGTCAGGTGTCGTCAGCAGCGTCCGTCCGCCCAGCCAGGTGGGCTGTGCTGCGGTCACTGCGGGAACTGACCCGCCTGGCGGTCACCGCGCTCGTCCTCGCGGTCGGCCTCGGTGCCGCTCTCGCCGCGACCCCACCGCCCACCCCCACGCCGCTGCGGCCCAGCGCCGTGAGCAGCCGGGTGGCGAGTGTCAGCCCCGACGCCGGCCCGGCCGACGAGCGAGCCGGCCAGCCCGCTGAAGCCCCGCCGGCTGGCACGCTCGACACCGCCACGGCGACCGCTCCGGTCGCGGCGGGCCCGGTGCACGTCCCGGCCGCCGATCCCGGCCGTGGCTCTCCCGCACGACGCGGCCCACCCACCCGCTGAGCCAGGCCCGGCGATCCCCGGGGCCCGATCCCGGCTGATCCTCCCGCACGGCACCTGAGTTCGCCGTCCACGGGATCATCCCGCCACCGGGCCGACCGGTGCTGCCGCGCCTTCCTGCCGCCCGTCGATACCCGCCTTCGACCGCGAGGTGCTGTTACATGCAAACCATCCTCTCCGCCGTCCTGCCCGACCTCTCCCGGGCCGCCGTCATCTGGCTGAGCCTGCTCGGGGTGGTAGCCGTCGCTGTCTCCGCTCTCCTGCTGCGACCCGGCCGGCTCCGCTTCGACCCGGGTTCCCGGATCCGGCGCGCCGCAATGCCGAGCCAACTTGAGCAGGCCCAGGAGGAGCGGGAGCAGAGCCGTTACGCGCAGGAGGTCGCGGTGGCCGCCGAGCGGGCGACCACCACCGTGCAGCGCCGCCGGACGGAGTGGGTTGCCGCGCAGGAGGCGGTCGAGGCGGCCTGGCTGGCGTACGAGGCGGCCGAGGCTGGCGTACGGCGGTTGGACGCGGCGGCCGCCATGCCGCTGCCGCACACCGCACGGACCCCCGCCGAGTACGCGGACCGCGAGCGCTACCTGCACCGGGCGGCGCTGGATGCGTACTGGCGGCGGGACCTGTCGGTGGAGCAGCTCAGCGACGTCTTCGCGCACCGCGACGGCTGGGACCCGCGACTGCACCCGGTCGAGCAGGAGCTGGTGCTCCAGCGGGCGATCCGGGACAACCTGGCGGCCCGGCACGCCGCAGCCCGCGAGCGGGAGCAGAGCGCGTGGCGGGCGGCGGAGCTGGCGGTTGCCGCGGCTCGCAGTCTGCGCGAGGAGGCGCACGCCGCGAGCGGGCGACGGGTCGCCGAGTCCGCGTCGGTGCTGCCGCTGAGCGAGGTTGCCCGGCCGGTGGGCGCGCAGCCTCGGGAGAACGTCGAGCAGACCCGGGAGAACAAGGTGACCGCTCGCGGCCGTGCGACGGTGCCCGCGTTCTGAGCCGCGCGGGCTCGGGTGGGTTAGCGTGACGGCATGTCCCGACAGGCGTGGGTCCTCGTGGTGATCGCCAGCATCCTGGCGCTCGCCACACTGGTCGGTGCCGTGGTGCTGGCGGTGCGGGTGGTGCGTACCCGGCGGATGCTGACCGGGCTGGGCGCGGGCGGCAAGGTCGCCTTCTACGGGGCGCTGATCTACACGGTCTTCCCGGTCGACGTGCTGCCGGACCCGATCTACCTGGATGACATGGGGGTCCTGGCCGCCGCGCTGATCTACCTGACCCGGCTGGTGCACCAACGTCGGGCGGCAGGCCGCCAGCTGCCCGGTCAGCCGGACGCCCCGCCGGATCGAGGCCAGGTGCGCCGCCGCGTGCCATGATCGGGCTCGGTTCGGCGGACAGGGGACGGGCATGGCGGGCGATCATCGGTGGGACGTGCACGATGAGCGGGTTGTCGCCTTCTGCGCCGAACGACACCTGGCGACGCTGACCACCCTGCGGGCGGACGGTACCCCGCACGTCGTACCGGTCGGGGTGACGCTTGACCCGGCGGCCGGCCTGGCCCGGGTCATCACCTCCGGCGCCTCCCGCAAAGCCCGTCAGGTGGCGGCTGCCGGCGCGGCGGGCGCGGCGGTGGCCGTGTGCCACGTGGATGGCCGCCGCTGGTTGACCATCGAGGGCCGCGCGGTGCTGCGGTCGGATCCTGCCGCGGTGGCGGAGGCGGAGCGGCGGTACGCCGAGCGGTATCGGACACCACGCCCGAATCCGGAGCGGGTGGTCATCGAGATCACCGTGACCAGGTTGTTGGGCAGCCTCTGAGCTGACCGTCTGTCCCCGATGACCGGTTCGGGTCGGGCAGGGACGTCGTGCGGGTCCCGGTGCCCTCAGCCGGCGGAATTCTCCGTGGAGCAGAGCCGTTACGCCCTCGGTACGCCCAGGGCCGAGACCACAGCTGGTCGGCCCCCGTGTTGCGCCGAGCGCCATTCCCGGTGCTGCCGCCCTCCGCTTGTCGGAGCCGACAACCCCCGAACGGAGACTCGACCATGAACCCGATCGTCCAGAAGAGCGGCCTGTCCGTCGTCGGCCTGCTCGTCGCCGGCGGCTGCGCCCTCGGCCCGGCGGTGGCCGCGCAGGCCGCGCCGGCACCCGCCGCTCCGGCTTCGTCGAGCCAGACCGACAGGCACGCCGAGCGGGTCCTTGGCGTCGACTACCAGGCCCAGCCGAACTTCTACTACTGCGGCCCGGCCGCGACCAGGATCGCGTTGTCCGCCCAGGGCAAGGCGCTCTCGCAGGACGAGGTGGCCCGGCTGCTCGGCACCACCGAGGCGGGCACCCCCTCGGCCCTGGACACCACCCGGGTGCTCAACGAACTGACCGGCGGCAAGTACCGGACCACCGAGATCCGTGATTCGGTGGCCCGCCCCGACCAGGTCGAGCAGTTGCGCCGTGACGTGCTGGCCGCGGTGGACGCCGGCCGCCCGGTGGTGGCCAACATCAAGGGCACGACAGTGGACACCGACGGCAACCCGCACTCGTACGAGGGTGGCCACTACCTGACCCTCGTCGGCTACCGCGACGGTGGTGACACGATCCGGGTCGCCGACCCGGCCGACCCGGCGTTGGGCGAGTACTGGATGAGCCTGCCGAAGGTCGCCAACTGGATCGCCGAACGCGGCTACTCCTCCTGATCCAGACGCTTCACCGGGCCGGCCTCTCCCGTGCGGGGAGGCCGGCCCGTCCGTTGTCACGGCGGTTGGCGAGGTGCGCGCGTCGGCGGGCTCGGGCGGCTCGCGTCGGTGGGGCCCGGTGCAGTTGTCGGCGGAGTGGCGGGTGGATCTCGGCCTCGCCGGCTCCGGCCGCCCGGCGCACGATCCGGTTGGCGTCCTCGGGTTCGGAACCCGCTGCCCGGAGCAGGTCGCTGGCCGCGGTACGCAGCCCGGTGACGAGGGATTCGCCGAACGACTTGACCCCGGTCGCCGATGCCCGCCCGGCCAACTCGGCGCACTGCTCGACCAGTCGACGGGTGCGCTGGGTGTCGTCGCCGACCTTGCACTCCGCACGCATCTCCGCCACCGCCTGACCCAGTCGGCCCATCGCGTCCGGCAGCTCCGGTGGGATCGGCTCGTCGTACTGCAAGGCAGTGGTCGACCAGCGGGCCATGGCGCGAGTGTCCAGCAGTAACCGCTCCAGGTGGCCCGCGCTGCGGGCGTAACGGTGGTACTGCTGCCGGCGGTGCCAGCGCACCGGGGCGATCGTCACCACTTCCTCGGCGCCGCTGAGCGCATCGTGCAACCGGCCCAGGTCGTCCTCGGTGCTGCGGAGCCGGTCGAGAACGCCCATGGTCCGGGCGACGTCGCGCTCGCGCATCGCCTGCGCCAGCTCGTCGAGTTGCTCGCAGAGGATCGCGAAGATCGGTGCCGCGGCCCGGTCCAGCACCCGCATCGGGTTGATCGGCAACAACAGCGCGACCACCACCAGGCCGACCGCCCCACCGACGAGCGCGTCGAAGATGCGGGGCACCTCCAGGCCGCGTTGCATCGGGGCCAGCGTGGCGATCAGCACGGCGGTACCGCCGGCCTGGCCGACGAGCGGACCGCCCTTACCGGCCACCAGCAACGCGCTGGCGATAGCCAACGCGACCACCACGCCGGTCTGCCACGGTCCCGAGCCGAGCAGGAATCGCAGCGTGTCGCCGATGATGATGCCCAGGGCCACGCCGCCCAACAGTTCGAAGGTCCGGCGGGCCCGCTGCCCGATGGCGGTGGCGATCGTACCGACGGCGGCGGCGGGTGCGAAGACGTGCGATCCCTGGCCGAGCAGATTCTTGGCGAGCAGGGCGGCGATGGCCGCGGCCAGCCCGGCCTGGATGGAGATCACCAGAGTGACCTCCCACTGCCGGGCCCGGATCCGGCCGGCCTGCCCGCCACGGTGCCGCACCCGCCGGACCGTCCGCTCGGCGGTCTCATCGAACCGCGACTGATCGCGGTCGGCGGGTGGGCGTTCGTCGGCCATGGCGGCGGTTACCCCGGCGGCGGCACGGCAATCGTGACGGCCGGGCACCACCCGCCACCGCAGGTACCAGAGACACCGTCGTACGCATCGTCAACCGTGGGTTTGTGCAGCCCCGTGGGGGTACCAGAGCCACACACCTCCCACCGATCCGCAACCGGTAAGGGGCCGTGACAATGACCAATCCGCCGAACACCGACGACCACGACGCCGTCGACATCCTGATCTCCGATCATCGTGCGATCGAGGCGGTCCTCGTCGAGTTGGCGACCCGGCAGGGCACTGCCGAGCACCGCCGACACCTCGCCGACGTGGTGATCGCCGAACTCGTCCGCCACTCGGTGGCCGAGGAGGCGTACGTGTATCCGATCGCCCGAGAGGTGCTGCCCGACGGCAACGAGATCGCCGATCGGGAGATCGCGGAGCACGCCGACGCCGAGCGGACCATGAAGGAGCTGGAGTCGGCCGACCCGTCCGACCCCCGCTTCGACGAACTGCTCGCCCACCTGACCAGCACCGTCCGACACCACGTGGCGGAAGAGGAGAAGGAGCTCTTTCCGCGGCTGCGCGCGGCGACGGCCCGGGAGGAGCTGGTCGAGATCGCCGCCCGGGTGACGGTGATCAAGGAGATCGGGCCGACCCGGCCGCACCCGGGGAGCCCTGAGCACCCACCGGCGAAGAAGCTGCTCGCCCCCGGCATCGGCCTGGTCGACCGGTTGCGTGACGCGTTGAGCGGCCGGCCGACCACGATGGACGAGCTACGCGACAAGCGCTGACCCGTATCGTCCGGACCCGGCACTCCCGGGTCGCCGAGGCTCGGCGGCCCGGGAGAAGCGCGGCGGGTCAGCGGACCTGATCGCCCTCGCCGGTGCGCGCCTGGGCCTGGTCGACGCCCTTGTCGATCTGATCGCCGTACTTGCCGCCGGTGCGCTTGTCGGCCATGTCGCCGGCCTTCTCCGCACCCTGGTCGACCTGCTTGTCATGCTTGTCCGCGAAGTCCTTGGCCTTGTCCATGAAGTCACCCATGGCGTTCCTCCTCAGTCTGGTCCGTCCCCTTCGCGTTCCCTCGGCCGGACCACCCAAACGCCGCCGCTCCGGACGTGATTGGCGAACACCCACCGGCGTCACTCCGGCCGACGTACGATCCGCGCGGGCAACGGCCAGCGATTCGGGTGTCGGGGCACGACCGACCGGGTACCGACCTCGTCGACATCGAGGAGGACCGACATGGCCGCAGAGGTACCCGGACCGACAGGCGGCCCCGGGCCGCGCCAGACCTGGGCGGCGCTGCCGTGGCTGGTCCGGACCGCTGTGTTGTGGAGTGCCTGCCTGGTGGTGATCGCCGCGGGGCTCTACCTGCTCGGCCGGATCGCCGTCCTGTTGGCGCCCCTGGCCATCGCGCTGGCCGCCACCATCTTCCTCACCGCGCTGCTGGATCCGGTCCTGCTGCTGCTGCGCCGGTTGCGCCTGCCGGCGGCGCTGGCCGCGCTCTGCACCGTACTGCTGCTGCTCGGCATCCTGGTCGGCGTCGGCGCCCTGGTGTGGAACCTGACCGCCAGCCAGTTCGATCAGCTCAGCCAGGAGTTGACGCAGGGGGTCGAACGCAGCCGGGACTTCGTGACGTCCACCCTGCCGGTCAGCGAGGCACAGCTGGACCGGCTGGTCGACCAGGCCCGGGAAGGGCTCAGCGGCAGCTCACCCGACCCGGTGGCCGGCGCCCGGACCGCCACCGAGGTGTTCGGCTCCGCGCTGCTGGCTCTGGTGCTGCTCTTCTTCCTGCTCAAGGACGGCCGGTCCATGTGGCACTGGGTGCTGTCCCGGGCGTCCGGCCCGAACCAACCAGTGCTGGCCGAGGCCGGCCGCAACGGTTGGCAGACGTTGGGCGCGTACAGCCGGGGCACGATGTTCATCGCCGCGATCGACGCGCTGGGCATCGGGCTGGCTCTCGTGGTGCTGCGGGTGCCACTCGCCCTGCCGCTGGCGTTGATCACGTTCCTCGGCGGTTTCGTGCCGATCATCGGGGCGACGGTGGCCGGCGCGGTGGCGGTGCTGGTGGCGCTGGCAGCCAACGGGCCGACCACAGCGCTGCTCACCCTCGCGGCGGTGATCGCCGTGCAGCAGATCGAGGGCAACCTGCTGGAGCCGCTGGTCATGAAGCGGCAGGTCCGACTGCATCCGGCGGTGATCCTGGTGGCGGTCACCGCTGGCACGCTGATCGCGGGCATCGCTGGCGCCTTCGTCAGCGTCCCGATCACCGCCGTCCTCTGGCGCGTCATCGACACCGTCCAACAGCGCCGCTCGACCTCGGCTCTGCTGCCCTCGGAGTGATCATCACCGACCGAGGTGCGTGGTGAACCAGGTGCCAGCCTGATCGGCGACCTGCTCAAGGGTGCCGGGCTCCTCGAAGAGATGGGTGGCGCCGGGGATGACCCGCAACTCGCCGATCTCCCCCAACTCGGCCAGCGCCCGCTCGTTGAGCGTGATCACCTCTTCGTCGAGCCCGCCGACCAGGAGCAACGTCGGGGTACGCACCTGGGCCAGCGCGTTCCCGGCCAGGTCCGGCCGACCACCCCGGCTGACCACTGCGGCCACCCGATCGGCGCGGGACGACGCCGCGACCAGGGCAGCGGCAGCACCCGTGCTGGCCCCGAACAGGCCAATCGGCGCATCGCCGGCAGGACGCTCGACGGCCAGCCAGTCGACGATCCCGGCCAGCCGGCTGGCCAGCAGCCCGATGTCGAAGCGCAGTTCGGCTGTTCGCGCGTCCACCTCGTCCTCGGCCGGGGTGAGCAGGTCCGCCAGCACCGTCCCGAGCCCACTGTCGTTCAGCGTCCGGGCCACCGCCACGTTGCGCGGGCTGTGCCGGGAACTGCCGCTGCCATGCGCGAACAGCACCACGCCGACCGGCTGGGCGGGCAGCGTCAGGTCGGCGGGGAGTTGAGCGTCCCCGACCGGAATGGTCACGCTGCGCTGCTCGTCCATGCCCCACCTCCGCGTGCTCGCCGGTGTCCCGGGTACCCCGCCCGCCGCCGGGCACGCACGCCGCGACGGCGTTCACCCGGGGCCGTGCGCCCGCCGCCGGGCCGCGTTTGTCGACTGGGGCCCCGGGTACGCGACGAGCGACCGCAGACCGTGTCGGCGCAGCCGCGCCCCGACGGATCGCGAGGATCGCCATGGCCAAGCAGCAGATTTCCCGGCAGCAGCAGCTGACCGAGCGAGCCCAGCGTGAACAGGACGCCGAGCGCAACCAGGACGTCGGGGACCAGGATTTCGGCGACCAGGCCGCTTCGGCCCGGCTCCCCGACGACCCGAAGGCGGCGGCGCCCCGGGACGCGATCGGGCGTCCGTCGACCGGCGAGCCGGTCTGATCCACCTAAGCCGGCGAGCCGGTTCGATCAAACTGGGCCGGCGAGCCGGTCAACAGCGCGGGCGGGCGGGGCGGGAGGACTCCCGCCCC
>NZ_JBEZEX010000048.1:0-37758 GCF_040649115.1 Micromonospora sp. NPDC049049
GTCCCTCACGCACGCGAACCGCTGCCCCGGCCGGGGCACGCCCACGTCGGCCCGGGTGACGCGGCGTCCGTCGACGTCCAGGTGCCCGACGCGGAGCCGCAACCCGGGGTGCCGGCCAGCGGCCTTTCTGCTGCCGCCGGGCGGACGACGTTCCTGCTCGACCTCGTGGAGTCCGGCACGCGCGGGCCACGGGCGGTGCGGGTGTTGCTCAACGAGCGGGTCGCCTGGCGTGTCCACCTCGTAGGCGGGGTGAGCAGTCAGGTGTTGGACCTGACCCGGGCCCGCCTGCTGGGTGTGGAAATCGCCGGAGGCTCCAGCCGTACCGAGATTCTCCTGCCACCGATCACCGCCGACGGTTCCGGTAACCCCACCGGCCCGCGCTCAGACCAGCCCGCCAGCATCCTGACCGTACGACTCACCGGTGGGACCAGCCAGCTCGACGTCCGGGTCCCGGGGGAGACTCCGGTACGGGTTCGGGCGGGAGCCGGCGCCGGTTCGGTGGTGGTACGCGACGACCGCTGGGACGGGGTGGCCGCGGGCTCGGTGCTGGGTACGCCGGGTTGGGACCGGTCGCCGGAGCGCCTGTACCTGGACCTGGTCGCCGGTGCCAACAGCGTGCTGGTCTCCTCCAGCAACCGGTGAACCAGGGCCCGGGCCAGCGCCCGCCGGGCCAGCGCCCGCCGGGCCAGCCACACTGACAACCACTGGCTGGTGAACCCCGCCCGCCCCTGGCTGGAAGCGACGCGGTCGCGAACGGGCGTGCGCGTACAGTCGGGCGGTGGAGCGTACTGAATCAATGCTGGCGCAGACCCGACCGCCTGGCGTGGCCGACGTCGATCCCGGCAGTGTGTTGTTGCCCGGCCACGACGTGCCGTTGGGCCGGTACACCACTGTGCGGCGGCTGCTTCCGCAGCGCGCGCGCCGGATGGTCGGCGCGTGGTGTTTCGTGGATCATTTCGGCCCGGACGATGTGGCGCAGCGGCCGGGTATGGAGGTGCCGCCGCACCCGCACACCGGGCTCCAGACGGTGACCTGGCTGCTCGACGGCGAGATTCTGCACCGGGACAGCCTCGGCAACGTGCAGCCGATCGTGCCCGGCCAACTGAATGTGATGACCTCCGGAAACGGTATCGCCCACTCCGAGCGCTCGCCGGCCACCCATCCGCCGGTGATGCACGGTGTGCAGCTCTGGGTGGCTCTGCCGGACCCGGCGCGGGCCGGAGCGGCC
Source organism: Micromonospora sp. NPDC049049 (assembly GCF_040649115.1). NCBI lineage: Bacteria > Bacillati > Actinomycetota > Actinomycetes > Micromonosporales > Micromonosporaceae > Micromonospora > Micromonospora sp. NPDC049049. The sequence goes on from NZ_JBEZEX010000048.1 coordinate 1,229, forward strand.
GATTTCGCGCACCACGCCGACCTGCCGCGCTGGCGGGACGGCGATCTGGACGGCACGGTGCTGGTCGGCGAGTTCGCCGGGGAGCGGTCACCGGCGGTGGTGCACACCCCGTTGGTGGGGGTGCAGCTGGAGTTGGGCGGTGAGGCGCCGGCGACGATGGCGTTGCGGCCCGATTTCGAGTACGCCGTGCTGGCGATGTCCGGGTCCGCGGAGGCGGCCGGGGTCGGGTTCGAGCCGGGGGCGCTGCTGTATCTGGGCTCGGGTCGCCGGGAGCTGACGGTGCGGGGCGGGGCCGGGGCCCGGTTGCTGCTGCTGGGCGGTACGCCGTTCGAGGAGCCGTTGGTGATGTGGTGGAACTTCGTGGGTCGGTCCCACGAGGAGATCGCCGCCGCCCGGGAGGACTGGATGGCCGGTGACGGGCGCTTCGGTGTGGTCGCCGACGACTCGGCGCCGCCGCTGCCGGCGCCCGCCCTGCCCACGACCCGCCTGAAGGCCCGCGACCGCACGGGTGGCCTGCACGGCTGACGCCCCCGCATCTCGTCGATCTTGCAGTTTCGGTCCCCGAAATGTGGACTCTGCGAGTCTTTGTCGCGACAGAAAATGCAAGATCGCCGGGCCGGCCGGGCCGGCCGGGCCGGGCGCGCCGTAGGTGACCGGTCGGCTGTGACGTGCCCTGGCCCACACTTCCCCAAATTCTGACCAAACGGAGGATGGTCTGCCGTATGGTTGGACCCGGCAGTGCTGGCCGCTCGGTTCGAGCGAGCCTCCACCGCCTGGTGACCGCGACCGGTTCGGATGCGGTTCACCGCCTGGGCAGGCTTGCGTGGCGCCCTGGGTCGCGGTTCGTGACCAGGGGCGCCCGCCTGTCCCGGCCCTTTCGATTGGCCCCGCCCCGTGTCGCGCTCCGGGGGACTGAGCGGCCCGGAGCGTCACCAGCCGTCATCCCGCCAGACCCGCCAGCAGGTTCACCGTCACGGCGATGATGAACGCGCCGAACAGGTACGACACCATCGAGTGGCGCAGCACCGTACGACGCATCTCGTTGCTGGTCAGGTTGGTGTCGGAGATCTGGAACGTCGTCCCGATGGTGAACGCGACGTACGCGAAGTCGGAGTAGCAGGGCGGCTCGTGCTGGTTGAAGTTCACCCCGCCGTCCGGGCCGGTGTAGTAGATCCGGGCGTACCGGGCGGCGAACACGGTGTGGACCACGAACCAGGAGAGCACCACGCTGAGCACGCCCAGGCCGCTGTGCAGCTCCCGGGTCGTCCCGGGGGGCGCGCTCTGCGCGCTGGCCACGACCAACCCGACGGCCAGCAGGCTGGCCAGGCAGGCGACGAGCAACAGGGCGTCCCGGATCGCCCGGTTCGGGTCCTCGTGGACGGCCAGCTGGGCGGTCCGCAGGGCGTCCATCGGCCAGATTTTGTGCCAGACCAGCACGAGCCAGCTCAGCGCGCCCACGTCCCAGCCGGCCAGCGCGGCGAGCGGCAGGGGAAGCGCCAGCGCGAAGACGCAGCCGGCGACGACGCCGGCCACCGCCACGACGGCGAGCTGCTTCGCAGCCGGGAAACGCACGTCGGCTGGCCGGTCGGGGCCGGTCTGGGTCATTCGGGACGCTCCCGGGTCGGGGTGGTGGGCGTCACCGCCGGGTCAGATGCCGCGCAGGTGCTGCGAGACCCGGTTGTGCTTCTTGTCCCGGGCCTGCTCGGCCCGCTGGGCGGGGCCGACCTCGGGCGCAGCCTCGATCCCGGCCGACCGGGCCACCTCGGTCCCGTTGGCGTAGTCGACCGGCGGCAGGGCGCGCAGCGCCTTCAGCACGTCCGGCGGGGCACCCTCCCGCTCGGCCTCGCGGACCACGTCGTTCTTCTCGGCCGGGTAGTCCAGGCTCGACAGGTACTGCAGGACGTCGGCGTAGCTCGCCATGGCGTGGGCTCCCTCGGGCATCGATGTGGTGACGACCGGCGGCGGTTACCCGCCCGCCGGCCGGTCACGCCCGCCCGGCGCAGGAAACCCGGTGCCGTTTCTCCTCGGCCGCCGCGGGTACCCGCAGGCGCCGACGCGAGCCAAGGGAGTACGCGATGAACTACGACACCTTCATCGACCAGGTTTCCCAGCGCACCGCGACGTCGTCCGAGCGGGCGGTCGAGCTGACCCGGGCCGTGTTGGAGACGTTCGCTGAGCGGTTGACCGGCGGTGAGAATCTGGACCTTGCCGCTCAGCTGCCGCAGCCGTTGCAACTGGTGCTCAAGCCGAGCCCGAGCACCGAGCAGGCGGACCGGTTCGGTGCGGCCGAGTTCGTCGCCCGGGTCGCTCTGCGCGCCGGGGTGGACGAGCCGGCCGCCCGGGACGCCAGTCGGGCGGTCTTCACCACCCTGCGGGAGGCGATCACCGGCGGTGAGTTCGACGACGTGGCGACGCAACTCCCGCGTGACTATCGGGGCCTGGTCGAGCAGGCGATGGCCCCGGGGGCGACGCTTCGCCGCGGTTGACAGTGCTCGTACCGGGCGTACACAGCGGTTTACCAGGGCAACCACCGATGTCCCGCTTGGCGTCGTGATTCCACCTGGCCTAACCTTGTCGTGCGAGGGGAGTACTTCCCACGAACCATTCCGGTCAGTACGGCGCGCCCGGCGCGCCTCGGGTGGTTGTCCACCAGGTGGTGGGTGAAGGAGACCTCGAACATGACGGTGTTCGAGGAGACCCAACATGAATCATGTGTCATATCTGTCCGCCGCCAGTGACCTGTCGTCGGTGGGCACTCCCACGCTGTGGGCGGTCACCATCATCGGGGTCCTCCTGCTGTTGGTGCTGGACTTCCTGGTCACCCGTCGCCCGCACGAGGTGTCCATGCGGGAGGCCATCGGCTGGTCGGCGTTCTACATAGCGCTGCCGCTGGCGTTCGGCGCCTGGGTCTGGGCCCGCTTCGGCTCCCAGCAGGGCGTCGAATACCTGACCGGTTACCTGGTGGAGAAGTCGCTCTCGGTCGACAACCTCTTCGTCTTCATGTTGCTGCTGGCGGCGTTCGCGGTGCCGGCGGTGCTCGCCCAGCGGGTGCTGCTCTACGGCATCGCCGGTGCGCTGGTGCTGCGGGCCGTCTTCATCGCCCTCGGCGCGGCGGCGTTGCAGACCCTCGACTTCGCCTTCCTGCTCTTCGCGATCATCCTGATCGCCACCGCGGTGAAGCTGCTGCGCGATGCCCTGTCCGGGCATCAGCAGGAGGTCGACATCAACAAGATGCGTTCGGTGAAGCTGCTGCGCAAGGTCATGCCGGTGGTCAACGACTACCACGGCACCAAGATGACCGTCCGGCAGGGCGCGAAGCGCGCACTCACGCCGTTCGCCCTTGTGGTGGTCGCGGTCCTGGCCACCGACATCGTCTTCGCTGTCGACTCGGTGCCGGCCGTTTACGGCATCACCGAGGACCCGTACCTGGTGTTCGCCACCAACGCGTTCGCCCTGCTCGGCCTGCGGGCGCTCTACTTCGTCCTGCACGCGGCGCTGAGCCGGCTGGTCCACCTCAGCTACGGCCTGGCCGTCATCCTGGCGTTCATCGGCCTCAAGCTGGGTCTGCACTGGGCGCACGGCATCTGGGACAGCGTGCCGCAGATCCCCACCCTGGCCTCGCTCGGCGTGATCATCGGTGTGCTGGTGGTGGTCACGGTGACCAGCCTGCGCGCCACCCGGGGCGGCGACCTGCCCGAGGACCGCACTGTCGTCGCGGAGCGGCACTGACCGCGCCGCGCCGGCTCACGAGGGGGTACGCGGGAAAGCTCCCGCCCTCACCGGCGCGAGTGGTACGACTGTGCAATGGGAATCGTGTCACCGGGCTTTCAGGGTCGGCCCCGAACGCAGGAGCCGGCCCTGCCACCCGGTCAGTATCTGACCGAGGACTTTCCGGTGCTCTCGGCCGGTCCGACGCCCCGGGTGTCACTGGACACCTGGGAGTTCGTCATCTCCGCCGAGAACGGCAGCGACCACCGGTGGTCGTGGCAGGAGTTGATGGCCCTGCCGCAGGAGACGCCGACTGTCGACATCCACTGCGTCACCCGCTGGTCCAAGCTCGGCACCAACTGGAAGGGTGTCTCACTGGACACGCTGCTCGCCGACGTGGACACGGGGGCGCACTTCGCGCTGGCGCACTCCTACGGCGGGTACACCACCAACCTGCCGCTCGACGACCTGCGCGGCGGTCAGGCCTGGGTGGTGCACACCTTCGACGGCGCCCCGCTGCCCGCTGAGCACGGCGGGCCGGCGCGACTGCTGGTGCCGCACCTGTACTTCTGGAAGTCCGCCAAGTGGGTGCGCGGCCTCCGACTCAAGACGATGGACGAGCCAGGGTTCTGGGAGACCGCCGGGTACCACGACTACGGCGACCCGTGGCGCGAACAGCGGTACCAGGGTGACTGAGCGCGCGGCGGCGACGAGCACCCAGCGCCGGACGCCCAACCGTTGGCAGGTCGGCCGGCTGGTGGAGCGCCGGGTGGAGACACCGTCCGCGCAGACCCTGGTGCTGGAGGTGCCGGACTGGCCGGGGCACCTGCCGGGGCAGCACGTCGACCTGCGACTCACCGCTCCGGACGGTTACCAGGCGGCACGGTCGTATTCGATCGCCGGGCCGGCCGTGGACGGGCCGGGAGGACCGCGCATCGAGGTGACAGTGCAGCGGGTGCACGACGGCGAGGTGTCGCCGTACCTCATTGATGTCTTTGGGGACGGCGACCCGATCGAGGTCCGCGGACCGCTCGGCGGCTGGTTCATCTGGCGACCCGAGGAGACCGCGCCGGTGCAACTGGTCGCCGGCGGCTCCGGCGTCGTGCCGCTGATGGCGATGATCCGGGCGCGGCGGGCGGTGGGCAGCAAGGCACCGTTCCGGCTGATCTACTCGGTGCGCACCCCGGGTGACGTGATCTACGCCGACGAGCTGCGCCGCCGGGTCCGCGACGACTTCGGCCTCGACGTCGCGTACGTCTACACCCGGGAGGCACCCGAGGGTTGGCGCGGCGAGCCGCACCGGATCGGGCTGGCCGACGTCAACACGCACGGGTGGCCACCGGACCTGGAACCACTCACCTACGTCTGTGGCCCGACCGCGTTCGTGGAGACCGTGGCCGACCTGCTGGTGGGGCTGGGTCACCCGTCGCGTCGGGTCAAGACCGAACGGTTCGGCCCCACCGGCTGACCGCCGCTCACTCACGCAGTGTCGAGGAGATTCGATGACCGAGATGTCGTACCTGGACGGCAACATGCTCGACGGCCCGATGCGTGAGCTGTTCACCGTCGACCTGAGCAGCGCGATGGGCCGCTGTGAGAACTGCGGGACGACCGGTTCGATGGCCAGCCTGCACGTCTACTCGAACGCCCCGGGCCTCGTCGCCCGTTGCCCCTCCTGCGAGGAGGTGATGGTGCGCCTGGTACGCGGGCCGGACCGGGCCTGGCTGGACATGCGCGGCACCACCTTCCTCCAGGTGCCGATGCCGATGGAGCAGACGTTCCCCGGCCCGCTCTGACGGAACGCTCGCCCGGCTGAGGCAGGATGGCCGGATGAGCACCGGCCGATTCTCTCATCGACGACTCACTGGGCGGTGCCCGCGAGCAGCCACCGCCGGACGGGGATCTCCAGGAGCGCCCGCTCACCGTCCGGTCTGACCTGCCGGCCGACGTCCCAGCCGTCGTACTTGCGCGCGAACGCCTCGACGACCGTGCCCGGAAATCCACTTTGGTGCACGTGGGCGGCGCCCTCCGCCACCACCGGAGCGTTGCCATTCTCCAGAGCCAGGGACACCCGTGGGTCGGCCAGGATATTGCGGGCCTTGACGCTGCGGCTCTCGCAACCGACCCAGAACGTCGCGGAGAGGTAGACGAACCAGACCGGCGTGAGGTGCGGGGACCCGTCGCGTCGCACCGTGCACAGCCAGATGTTCAGCTCCCGTGACAGTCGCTCCTCGACGTCGGCCGAAGGGGGCGAGGGCGTTCGAGTCATCAGGCAAGTGGATCACAAGCCTGCCCGTGCCGGCGGTGGCCGTCGAATACTCGGGTGCGGCAGGCCCGGCTCGTCCCTAGGCTTTGCGTCCCAAGGACCGTACGGCATCCGGTCGGATCGGAGATGACCAGCGCGATGACGGCTCACCTGTTCGCGATCACCTGTGACGCAGCCCAGCCCGTACGCCTCGGTCGATTCTGGTCCGGGCTTCTTGGTCGCGACATGGTGGAGGATCCGCGCGACGGCGTCCTGGTCCTGCCGGGGGCCGACCCCGAGCTCCGGCTGCGCTTCGTGCCGTCTGACCAGCCGAAGGTCGTCCAGAACCGGATGCACTTCGATCTGACCAGCAGTTCGCTGGAGGACCAGCGGCAGACGGTGGCCCGTGCGTTGGAGCTGGGCGCGCGGCACGCCGACATCGGGCAGGGCCCGGAGATCGATCATGTGGTGCTCGCCGATCCCGAGGGCAACGAGTTCGACGTCATCGAGCCGGGCAACGACTTCCTCGACGGCTGCGGCTTCGTCGGTGCGCTGGCCTGCGACGGTTCGCAGAAGGTCGGCTACTTCTGGAGCGCGGTGCTGGGCTGGCCGCTGGTCTGGGACCAGGACGAGGAAACGGCGATCCAGTCGCCGCAGGGTGGCACGAAGATCACCTGGGGTGGTCCGCCGCACATGCCGAACGGCGGTCGGGACCGGGTGCGTTTCGACCTCGCGCCGGGTGTCGGCGTCGAATGGCAGGTCGAAGTCGACCGTCTGCTCTCGCTCGGGGCGACCCGGGTCGACGCCGACCAGGATGGGACAGGCCGGCTGGTGCTGGCTGACCCCGATGGTCAGGAGTTCAGCCTGCGGACGTCCCGCTAGCCCCGGTAAGCGCCGCGATCATTGGACAACAGCGGCGCCGGTCGGTCAGAGTGGTCCGCCGTGAGATACCTGCGTACCGGTGGTCCCGCCGCGATCCGGCGACCCCGGCCCACCGACTCGGACGAGTTCGTCGCCGCCGTGCTGCGCAGTCGGGACCTGCACCATCCCTGGTTGGTCGCGCCGGCCAGCCCGGAGGAGTACGAGCTCTATCTGCGCCGGATCCGTCGCCGCGACAGCGCCGGCTACCTGATCTGCGACCGGGCCAGCGGCGAGATCGCCGGCTACGTGAACATCAGCGGAATCGTGCTCGGCGCGCTGCGCGGTGGCTACCTGGGATACGCGGCGTTCCTCCCGTACAGCGGGACCGGTCACGCCTCGGCGGGCGTCGCCCTGGTGATCGACCACGCGTTCACCTCGGCCGGGTTGCACCGGCTGGAGGCGAACATCCAACCGGGCAACGAACCGTCGCGGCGGGTGGCCCGCAAGCTGGGTTTCCGGTTGGAGGGTTTCTCTCCGGACTACCTGTTCATCGACGGCGCCTGGCGCGACCACGAGCGCTGGGCGATCACCGCACCAATCCCCGCCTGACTCGTCGACCGGCCCCGCCGGACCAACGAGACCCGAAAGCCCTGGTCGCACCGGCGATTTGCCGAAGCTCGGTTGCGAGCTTGCCAACTCGTTCCCCAGGAGCCTCGGGCCTTTCACCCAGACCGGGTGATGACGCTGCGTGCCCTACTTCCTACGGTGGGTGTCATGGCTGCCGTTCGCGCGACCCCTGCCGACCCCATGCCCGGTCTGTCGATCGCCAATTCGGACAGTGGCGATCAGCGGGCGATCCCGCCGGAACTGGGACCCGACTCTCTCGCGGTGCTCAGCGGGCCCACCTTCCTGTACTCCAACGCCCAGGGGGACGTCCCGCCGGGCAGCATCGGTGGGCTCGTGCACCTGGACACCCGGCTGCTCAGCGGTTGGACATTGACCATCGACGGCAGTGAGTTGCTGGTGTTGCGCTCCGAGACCATCGAGCACTACTCCGCGCAGTACACGCTCACCAACCCCGACCTGCCGGGGCTGCCGCCGAACAGCCTGGCCATCCGGCGGCTGCGCTACGTCGGCGACGGCCTGCACGAACGCCTGGAACTGGTCTCGTTCCGGTTGGAGCCGGTCCGGTTCGAGCTGCGGCTGGCCGTCGACGCCGACTTCGCCGACCTATTCGAGGTCAAGTCCAGGGTCCGGGACCGCTTCGCGGAGATCAGCCGGGACCATGCCGCCGACGGTTCCGAACTGTGCTTCTCCTACCAGAGCGGTGACTTCTGCGCCCAGACCCGGGTGTGCTGCGCGACGCCAGCCGACCGCATCGAGGGCGACGACCTGGTCTGGGAGCTTGACCTGGGCCCCCGCGAGTCCTGGAAGGTGGACCTGCACGTGCCGCTGCCGGACGGCATGGGGGTGGTCGAGCCCGTCCGGGGTGACATCGCCGACGTCTTCCACGGTCGCGCCGACGATCCGCTGCGCCGGTGGACCGAGAACCGCGCGGTGTTGCGCAGCGACAGCACGTCGCTGGAGCGCACCGTACGCCAGTCCCGTGACGACCTGTCGGCGCTGCGGCTCGACCTGGAGGTCAAGGGCCAGCGCATCATGTTGCCCGGTGCCGGACTGCCCTGGTTCCTCACCGTCTTCGGACGGGACACCCTGATCAGCGCCTACCAGACGTTGGTCGCCGGACCCACCCTGGCGAAGGGCGCGCTGCTCGCGCTGGCCCGGCTTCAGGGCCAAGCCTGCGACGACTTCACCGACGAGGAGCCCGGCAAGATCCTGCACGAGGTACGCAGCGGCGAGCTGACCCGCTCCGGCGAGAAGCCGTACGGGCCCTACTACGGCACCGCCGACGCCACCCAGCTCTGGCTGATCCTGCTCTCCGAGTACTGGCGGTGGACCGGCGACGACTCGACCGTCCAGCAACTGCGCGACAACGCGCTGGCCGCGTGGCGCTGGATCGACGAGTACGGCGACCGGGACGGCGACGGCTACGTCGAATACGCCACCCGCTCGTACGAAGGGCTGGGCAACCAGTGCTGGCGGGACTCCCCGGACGGGGTGTGCTTCGCCGACGGTCGAATCCCCGTGCTCCCGCTGGCCACCAGCGACCTCCAGGGCTACACCTACGACGCCAAGCTGCGGCTGGCCGAGTTGTTCGACGGGCCGTTGGACGACCCCGCGTCGGCGCACCGGCTGCGCGAGCAGGCCAACACCCTGTACGAGAGGTTCAACCAGGACTTCTGGATCGAGGAACGGGGCGGCTACTACGCGGTCGCCCTGGACGGCGACAAGAACCGCGTCGACTCCAAGACCTCGAACATGGGTCACCTGCTGTGGAGCGGAATCGTGCCACCGGAGCGCGCCGACGCGGTGGTGCGACAACTCATGTCACCGGACATGTTCTCCGGTTGGGGCATCCGCACCCTGTCCCGGGAGGAACGGCCCTACAACGCCCTCGGCTACCACCTCGGCACGGTCTGGCCGCACGACAACTCGATCGCCGCGCTCGGCCTGGCCCGCTACGGCTACCGGGCCGAGTCGAACCGGATCAGCCTGGCGATGATCGAGGCCGCCGAGCAGTTCGGTTACCGGTTACCGGAGGCGCTCAGCGGTTTCGACCGGGAGCGGCTGCTGTTCGCCGTGCCGTACCCGACCGCGTGCAGCCCGCAGGCGTGGGCGGCCGGCACGCCGCTGGCCCTGATCCGCGCCATGCTCGGCATCAATCCGGTCGAGGGCCGGCTGGTCCTCGATCCGGACGTCCCGGAGGAACTGGGCCGGATCGTCGCCGAGCGGGTCCGGGCGTTCGGCCAACAGTGGGAGGTCGAGGCGATCGGTCGCAGCGGCCACATCCGGCTCCAGCCGAGCTGAGCGCGGCTGGCTGAGCACGGCTGGCGAGGGAGGATGGCTGAACGCGGCTGGCAGGCCGGACGTTTGTCGCGGGCTTCGACGGGAAACGGCCCGCAATGACGAAACCTCGTGTGGTGATCGTGGGGGCCGGGTTCGCCGGTTACCACGCGGCGAAGACGTTGAGCCGGATCGCCCGGGACCGGGCCGAGATCGTGGTGCTGAACTCCACCGACTACTTCCTCTACCTGCCGCTGCTGCCCGAGGTGGCGGCCGGGGTGGTCGAACCCAGACGGATCGCCGTGCCGCTGACCGGGACGCTCAAGGGCGTACGGGTGGTGATCGGCGAGGCGGACCACGTGGACCTGCAGAACCGCTGGGTCGGCTTCACCCAGGCCGAGGGGGAGAAGAACCGGCTGGCGTATGACCGGCTGGTGCTCGCCGTGGGCAGCGTCAACAAGCTGCTGCCCATCCCCGGGGTGACCGAGTACGCACACGGTTTCCGTGGCCTGCCCGAGGCCGTCTACCTGCATGATCACATCGTCCGGCAGGTCGAACTGGCCGAGCAGGCCGAGGACCCTGCCGAGCAGCAGGCCCGCTCCACGTTCGTGGTGGTCGGAGCGGGTTACACCGGCACCGAGGTCGCGGCGCACGGGCAGCTGTTCACCGACGCGTTGCACGCGCAACGGCCCCGGCTCACCGTCCGGCCCCGCTGGATGCTGCTCGACGTGGCGTCCCGGGTGCTGCCGGAGTTGGACAAGCGGATGTCGGACACCTCGCACAAGGTGCTCAACCGGCGTGGGGTGGACGTGCGGATGGGCACCTCGGTGGCCGAGGCGACCTGCGACGGGGTGAAGCTCACCGACGGTGAGTACGTGCCGACCTGCACCCTGGTGTGGTGTGTGGGGGTGCGCCCCGACCCGTTCGTCAACGAGCTGGGCCTGCGGACCGACCGGGGTCGGCTGGTCACCGACGAGTTCCTCAACGTCCCCGGCTATCCGGAGGTGTATGCCATCGGCGACGCCGCCGCGGTGCCCGACCTGGTCAACCCGGGCAAGGTCTGCGGGATGACCGCTCAGCACGCGCAGCGGCAGGGCAAGCGCGCGGCGCACAACATCGCCGCGTCGTACGGTTTCGGCCGCCGCAAGCCGTACAAGCACCACGACCTGGGCTGGGTCGTCGACCTGGGCGGCAAGGACGCGGCGGCGAACCCGTTGCAGGTCAACCTGGCCGGTCTGCCGGCCAAGGCGGTCACCCGGGCGTACCACCTGATGGCGATGCCGGGAAACCGCACGCGGGTCAGCGCCGACTGGGCGTTGGACGCCGCGTTGACCCGGTCCGCGGTCCAGTTGGGGCTGGTGCCGGCGAACGCGGTGCCGCTGGAGAGCACGTCTCCCGAGGTGGCGTCCCGGTCCCGCTGAGCGGGCAGGTGGCGGCGTCGGCCGGACCCGGAATGGTCAGTCGGTGGAGCCGGCCGGTCGCGTGGACCGCGCGGCCGGACCGGCGGGCGGGGCGGGCCGCAGCCGGCGCGGGCCGTACTCGCGTATCAGGGTCTGGACGATGCCGGCGGCGGGGATGGCCAGCAGCGCGCCGAGCAGACCGGCCAGCTCCGCCGCGAGCAGCAGACTGACGAGCACCGTCAACGGGTTCAGCCGGACCGCGCGGGACAGGATGAGTGGCTGGAGCAGGTGGTTCTCCAGCTGCTGGTAGACCACGAAGAAGACCAGCACCACCACCCCGGCGGTGGGGGAATGCAGGAAACCGGCACCGGCCGCGATCACCGCGCCGAGGGTCGCCCCGACCAGCGGTATCAGGTCGGCCACCGCCACCAGGAGGGCGATCACGGCCGCGAAGGGCACCCCGGTGAGGGCCAGCACCGCGTAGGTCAACGCCCCGCAGATCACGCTGATCAGCAGATTCCCGGTGAGATAGCCGGTCACTGTGCGCGACACCTCCCGGCCCACCCGGCGCAGCCGCTCGCCCTGACCGTCCCCGGCCGCCGCGAGCAGGCCGCTGGTGATCCGCGGCGCCTCCAACACCATGAGGTACGCCAGCACGATGACCGTGACCAGCCCGGCGACCGACTCGACGACGCCGCGCAGCACACCGACAGCGGGTTGGCGCAGGCGACCGCCGAGGTCGTGCAGCTGCCCCGAGTGGTCGCTGACGTAGCGCCGCGCCCCGGTGCGCTCCAGTAGCTGCCCCACCGGGCCCCGCCCGGCGCGGGCCTCCCGCAGCAGCTCGGGTGCCCGGTCGGCAAAGCGGCCCAACTCCCCGAACAGCGGCACCAGGATGAGCGCGGCCAGGATCGCCAACAGCACGAACGCGGCGAGGAACACCAGCAGTGTGGCCAGCGCCCGACGCCGGACGAAGCGGCGTTGCAGCCGGTCGACGAGGGGCTTGAGCGCGACGGCGAAGAACGCGGCGACCACCGCCCAGACCAGCACCCGCCGGGTCGCGTACACGAACCCCAGCGCGAGCGCGGTCGCCAGCACCAGACCGATCACGATCAGAGTTCGGCGGCCGGTCACCCGATCGTCGACGTTGCTCATCCGGCGGGCCTTCCCCGCGCACGCCGTCGGAAACCCGGCAATGGGGGCACAACGGCGATCAGTGGTGCGAGTTGTCGTCCGCGTCGGTGACGGGGTGGGCGCCGGCGGCGAACGTGTCGAGCGCGCCGGCGTGCAGCAGCCCACCGGGCACCGGGTCGCGCAGGGCGGCCACCGCCAGCCGGGCCACCGGCAGCCCGCCGGGGCGGGAGGTCGCGGCCAGCACCAGGTTGCCGTACCTGCGGCCGCGTAACATCCGCCGGTCGCCGACCACGCACACGTCGGCGAAGACCGCCCGCAAGGTGGCCACCTGCACCCGGGTGCCGACCAGCGGAGGCAGATCGGTGGCGTTGACCAGGTACAACCCGTCGGGGCGCAGGACGCGGGCCACCTCGGCGGCGAACTCGACGGTGCGCACGTGCCGGGGCATCCGGGCCGCGCGGTAGATGTCGGCGATCACCAGGTCGTAGCGGCCGTCCGGGGTGTCGGTCAGAGCGTCCCGGGCGTCGGCGACCTCGACCCGCACCTCCGGCGGCAGCGGCGGCAACTCCCGGGCCACCAGCTCGACCACCGCCGCGTCCCGCTCGACGACCCGTTGCGGGGAGCCGGGCCGGGTGGCGGCCAGCCAGCGGGGCAACGTCAACGCGCCGCCGCCCAGGTGCAGGACGTTCAATGGCGCGCCGGCCGGGGCCGCCACCTCCACGGCCGAGGCGATCCGCCGGACGTACTCGAAGTGCAGGTGCCGGGGATCCTCGACATCCACGTACGACTGCTCGACCCCGGCGGACAGCAGTGTCCGCCCGGTCCGGCGGACCGGATCGGCGACGAGTTCCAGCCGGTCGGCGGCGCGGTTCATGCCCGGCACGCTAGCCGAGCCCACCGTGCACCTGGCACGGCGGACGGGCCGGCGGAGCGGGGTCGCCCCCGCTCCGCCGGCCCGACGGTGTCGTGGTGGCCGGTCAGCCGCCGGCCATCCCGGCCCCCACCTCGTCGATCGCGTCGTCGATCTGGCGGGCGAGGTCCACGTCGAGCGCGGTGACCCCGTTGGCCTGGTTGGTTCGCACTGTCAACACGGCGGCGGTGTCGCCCGGACGTCCGATGCTCGGGCCGCGGCCGTTGTCCTGGCGAAGCCGGTCGAGCCGGGCGAGCACCCGGTCCAGGTTGTCGGGCGGCAGCGCGACCACCCGGTAGAGGCCCTGGCTGTCGCCGGACCAGTAGGGCAGGTCGTCCAGCGCCGCGCTGATCTCGTCGGCGTCCAGGGTGGGTGTGGTGGTGGAGGCGCCCACCAGGCCGCCGCCGGCCTCCGGCGGGTTCAGCAGGTCGCGCAACCCGTCGGGTACGTGCAACGACTCGACCAGGTCGCCGTCCTGCTCGGCGAGCGCGGCGATCGTCGCCTCCGCCTGGTAACGGGCCTGCTCCGGGGTGTTGCCGCTGATCCGGCCCACCTCGGCCAGGAAGCCGGGCAGGTCCCGGTGCCGCTCGATGCCGTCGACCGGCAGCACGTCGTGCAGCGACGCCGGCACCGCGGCGAGCAGCCGCTGCCGCTCGGCGGCCTCCAGGGCGAACGCGAGGACCAGAACTGTCGCCTCGGTGCCCACCTTGGCGGTCTTGAAGTCGACCCCGGCGCGACGCCGAACCTCGTCGACCAGGTCGTGGTAGCCCATGCTGTTCACACCGGCCGCGCCGCTCGGCGGGGACGGCTGCGGTCGCGGGTTGTCGGCGCTACCGACCTGCGGCGGTGCCGGCCCCCCGCGCGTGGTGTCCGACTTGTGCGGTCCGGCCGCTGGTGGGCCCGTCCGCTTACCCGCGTCGAGGCTCGTGAGCTGCTTGGACGCGCTCAGGCTGGCACCGATCTCGCTGGGCTGGCGATTCTGTTCCCGGGCCTGCCGGGCCAGGGCCCGGCGCCTCTGGTTGTCGCCCTCCATCTGCTTGCGCATGGTGGCATCCCTTCCGCTGGGGATCGTGGCTGCGCCAGTCGCCTTCCCGCCGTCCCGGAGAAGGAAACGGAGGCCGCCGGCCGGGTCGGACCAACCTGCGCCACGCTTCATCCGGCGGGGGTGAGGGGTGCTCACCCGCACGGCCCGCACGATCGGCTCAGGACCGGAGTTCTTCCGAGGTACGCGGAAGGAAGGTCGTCATGAAGGAAGTTGTCGAGATCGTCCCCGCTCGACCCGGCTGGTACGCCCGCTGGCAACTCACACCCGAGGTCACCAGGTGTTACCCGGTGAGCCTGTGGGCGCTGGTGGAGGAGGCCGACGGAACGGGCCGCGAGGTGATCGGGATGGACTGCATCGGTCAGTGGCCCGGTGCGGACGACAACGAGGCGGGTGGGCAGTTCGTCCGCTACCTGTACCAGACGCCCGATTCGGGGAAGCCCGAGGACGTCGACCCGGCCCCGATCGGCGAGCTGCGTGAGGACGGCCCCCGGCTTCAGCCGATGACGGCACCCTAGACATTCCTCCGGCCCCCGACCCCAGGTCCCAGGGTCGGGGGCCACCCCGTCCGGTGCGGGGGTGGCCGGTGGGTCAGCCGGTGGCGCGCACGTCGTCGGCGGCGTACGTCTCGGCCAGCAACTCGGTCAGGCCCGTGCGGTCCAGCATCCGCTGAAGCTGAGGGCTGACCCCGGTCAGTCGGATCGCCCCGGCGGCGCGGTGCACCACCAGCAACGCGCTGAGCCCGGAGGAGTCGCAGAGGGTGACCCCGGTCAGGTCGACCAGAACCGGGGCGTCGTCGCGGCCGCGCAGCCCGGCCGCCGCGGCGATCAGCTCCGGTGCGCTGTCGTAGTCGAGTTCGCCGGTCAGCCGGAGTCGGACGTTGCCGGCGGCGAGCCGGCTTGTCTCGATGGTCAACAGCTGATCGGGCATCCCACCATTTTCCCTGTTGAGCCACAAAACGCAAAGCGGGGGCGGTTACGCGCCCCCCGTGTCGCTCGTCCGACGCCCCGCCGTGGCGGTGCCGGCCACCAGCCGTGAGATGCCGCTTTCCGGGTTCCGGCGTAGGGTGACGGGAGAGTTTTGACCATGGACGCCGGTTCCGGCACGGGTTCGGTGAACGACAAAGGAGTGAGGCTCAGCTGGTGACTGCTTCCGACGTCAGGGACTGGGACCCGGGCGACGGACGGCTCTCCACGCCGAGCACGACACGACCCTCGGCGTGGTCCGCCGACGTTCGCCACCCCACCGCCGCCCTGCCGCCACTGGCCCCCGACCGGGGGCAGGCCACGCCCGACTGGTTCGAGGTCGTCGAACACTTCCGGGAGGGCCTGGTGGTCTGCGACGCCGATGGCGTCGTGCGGCACGTCAGCCCGGTGGCCGAGCGGTTGCTGCCCGAGGTGACTCCCGGTGAGCTGCTCGGCGCGGCATGTGTGCCCGGGTTGAGCGACGGTGTCCCCGGGAGCTTCACCCATCGCGGGCGCCGGCTCACCGCGCGCCAGGTGCCGCTCTCCGGTGACCGCTGCTGCTGGTACGTCGAGGACGTCACCGACAGCGTCAGCCGCGCCGACGCGCTGCTCGCCGAACGGGCTCGCTCGGCGTTCCTGGCCGTGGTCGGCGACAAGTTGGGCAACCCACTGCACCCGGACCGGGCTGCCGCCGCTGTCGTCCGACTCGCCGTGCCGACCCTGGCCGAGGTGGCGGTGCTGGTGCTCGCCCCGAAGGCCGGGCGCGCCCGCTGGTGGCGGGCCTCACGCACCGACGACGAGGTGCCGACCGTGGACAGCGGCGTACTGGCCGGCGGCGAGCTGCCGACCGCCATCGCCGACGGGTTGACCGGGGCCGAGCCGCACGCGGTGGACTGGTTGGTCGAGCAGGCGGTCGACGCCGGTTGGTTGCCGGGGCTGGCCGGCACCGACAGCGCCGCCCGGGTCGTTCCGCTGCCGGGCCGCGACGCGCCGGTCGGTGTGCTGCTGGTGGCCCGTCGCGCCACCCGCTGGTACGACGAGGACGACGTGGAGCTGGTCCGCGCGTTCGCGGCCCGCGCGGGCGCGGCGTTGACCACCGCGCTGCTCTACCGCGACCAGGCCGAGGTGGCCGACACCCTCCAGGCGAGCCTCCTGCCGGTCGAGCCGGTCGAGGCGACCGGTGTGCAGTGGGGCACCGCGTACCGGCCCGCGCAGGCGGGACTGCGCATCGGCGGCGACTTCTACGGCTCGCACCGGCTCCCCGACGGGGGTTCGGTGTTCTTCCTCGGCGACGTGTCGGGCAAGGGCGTCGAAGCCGCCGTCTTCACCGGCCAGCTGCGCCAGTGTCTGCAGGCGCTGCACCGGTTGGAGTCGCACCCGGCGCGGTTGCTGCGGCTGCTCAACGACGCGTTGCTGGAGACGACCCAGGCGCACGGTGAGGGCCGCTTCGCCACCATCGTGCTCGGCGTGGCCCGCCCGGAGCGCGACGGCGGCCTCACCCTCACCATGGCCGGCGGGGGGCATCTGCCACCACTGGTGCTGCGCGCCAGCGGTGAGGTGGAGACGGTGCCGTTGCGCGGCATGCTGATCGGGGTGGTGCCCGACCCCCGCGTCGGCGAGGTGACGGTGCGGCTGGCGCCGGGCGAGACCTGCCTGCTCTACAGCGACGGGGTGACCGAGGCCCGGGGCGGCCGGCGCGGGGACGAGCAGTTCGGCCCGGAGCGGCTGATCAGCGCGCTGACCGGTTGCCATCGGATGCCCGCCCCGGCCCTCGCCGAACGGGTCGAGCAGATCACCTGCGACTGGCTGGCACAGGGCGACCACGACGACATCGCCGTGCTGGCGCTGCGGGCGGCCGGCCTGGGCGGGCGCGGGACACGGCACCTGCACTCGGTGCCCGCCGGCGTCGACCACACGAGGGAACCTGACGCGTGACCGCCGCCACGGCCACCAATGACCTCTTCGAGGCGTACTCCGGATATCTGGAGCATCTCGCGGACGCCGACGAGTACGCCGCGACCGACCTGGCGATCGGTCTGCTCGACGCGGGCGTCCCGGCGGAGCGGGTGCTGCTCGACCTGGTCGCGCCCGCGCAGGCCGAGGTGGGTGAGCGGTGGGCCCGCAACGAGTGGAGCGTCGCCCAGGAGCACGCGGCCACCCACATCAGCGAGCAGGTGGTGGCGGCGGTTTCCGCGTACGCGAGACCGCAGCCGGTCAACGGCCGGGTCGTGGTCGCCTGCATGGACGGCGAGTGGCACGCGCTGCCGCCCCGGCTGGTGGCCGAGGTGCTGCGGTTACGCGGCTGGCAGGTGACCTTCCTGGGCGCCAGCGTCCCCGCGGCGCACCTCGTGTCGTACCTGCACCGCTACGACGCGCACGCGGTCGCGCTGGCGTGCGCGCTGCCAATGCGCCTGCCGTACGCCCACCGCATGATCGAGGCCTGCCGCCGCTCGGATGTCCCCGTGGTGGTGGGCGGGCGTGGGTTCGGCACGGACGGTCGGTGGGCGCGCCGGCTCGGGGTGGCCTGGGCACCGGACGCGCCCTCGGCGGCCGAGCTGATCGCCGACGAGCGGGCGCTGCGCGCGGCACCGCCGGCGCGGCTGGCCCACCTGGCCGACGACGAGTACGCCAGCCTGGTGCGCCGTCGCGGTGAGCTGATCGACAGCGCGTTGGCGGAGCTGCGGGAGCGGGTGCCGGCGGCACGGGCGTACACCGCCGCGCAGCTCGACTCGACAGTGAGCGACCTGGGCCACATCGTGGATTTCCTGGCCGCGGCGGTCTACGTCGACGACCCCTCCCTGTTCACGGAGTTCGTGGAGTGGCTGTCGGGGATTCTGGAAAGTCGTGGGGTGCCCGCCGGGGCGGTTGTCCTGCCGCTGGAGCACTACGCCGTCGCGTTGCGGGACTTTCCCCGGGCGGCGCGGGTGCTGGCGCTGGGATGCGCGGCGCTGCCCGGCACCGCTCGCTGACCGACCCGCCGGGGCATCCGGATCGATCACCGCGCTCGGCGGCGGACGGGTCAGCTCTGCGTATACTTGCCGGACTGCAAACGTCCCACCCTCGTGGTGGAGCGAGGGGGAGAACGGTGACGTTCAGCGTCAACTACGTCGAGCGCGACGGGGGTGGCGCCTGCCTGCGGCTCGTGGGCGAGCTGGACCTGAGCACCGCCCCCGAGCTGACCGCCGCGATCGAGCGGCTCAGGGCGGCGGGCGAGACCCGGGTGCTGCTCGACCTGACCGACCTCACGTTCTGCGACTCCACCGGGATGGCCGTGTTCGTCCGAGGCGACAACCAGGCGGCGGCCGACGGGGGGTGGCTGCGGCTCACCGGTGCCCACGGGCGGGTCGAGCGGGTGCTGCGGGTGACCGGCCTCGCCGACGTGTTGCGGTACGAACCGGAGTCGGTCGACCCCGCGTCCCGCAGTGCTTCGTGATGGGCTAGATTTCCCCGCCAGCATTTCCCCCGCCAACGCGGTGACCGTCAGGGTCCCGTCCCCGTCGACTCCGAGGCAGGTAGTGATGGGCGCAGACAGCCCCCAGCCGGTACGCATCCTGGTCGTCGACGACGACCCGGGTGATGTGCTGATGATCGAGGAGGCGCTGGCGGACTCCGACGTCGACAAGATCATCGACGTGGTGAGTGACGGCGAGGAGGCGATGGAGTTTCTCCGCGCCGAGGGCCGGCACGAAGATGCCCGCCGACCCGACGTGATCCTGCTGGATCTGAACATGCCGCGCATGGACGGTCGCCAGGTGCTCGGGGCGGTCAAGCAGGACGAGGATCTGCGGACCATCCCGATCGTCGTGCTGACCACCTCCAACGCCGACACCGACATCGTCGGCAGCTACACGTTGCAGGCCAACGCGTACGTCACCAAGCCGATCGACCTGGACGACTTCAACGACGTGGTGCGCCGCATCGATGAGTTCTTCGGCCGGGTCGTCGTGCTGCCCAAGCGGGTCTGAGCCTCGCGCCACCTGCGCGCATGCTGAACATTTTCCCCGAACCCCCTCGGCGCGAGCGGTCGCGGCCGAGGATCCAGGTGGGGAAGTAACAGCAGCTGCCTGGGGGGCGACAGTATGAGGTTCTCCGTCGTTGAGACCGGTTACGACCAGCGTCAGGTGGATTACTGCCTGGACGAGTTGGGGGTTCGGTTGTCCCGGCTCGCGGAGCGGGCCGAGGGCGCACCCGAGGCGGCCGGGGAATGGGACGAGATTCGTCAGGAGGCAGCCGCGCTCGGCGGCCTCCTGCGACGACTCGACCTGGGCGACGCCGCCGCCACCCGGCCCGCCGGTGACGCGGTGCGGCGCGAGGCGGCCGACTTGCTGGCCCAGGCCCGCGTCGAGCTGGACGAGGCCCGCGACGAGGCACGGCGGGTGCGGGAGCGTGCGTACGCGGAGGCCGTGCAGGCCCGACGCGACTTCGAGGCGGCGCTGGACGCTCGCCGACGGCGCGAGGTTCGGGTGGACGAGATCCTCAGCCAGGTGACCGTCGAGCAGGTGCCCGCCGACACCCCCACCGCAGCCGCCGGGGTGCCGGGCAGCCGGGTCGGGGTCGGCGGCGTGGACGAGGGTGCGCAGCCTCCGCCGGGCCGTCGCTGAGACGCGCGGGCGTCCGAGCCCGGCTCAGGAGGTGAGCGCCGCCGCGACGGTGGTCGCCCGATCCTCGTGCTGGGCGTACGCGTCCGGGTAGGCGGAGATCTGCACGGACTGGGCGGCTGCCGTGACGCTCATGTCCTGCCAGCCGGGGATCTCGTTGAGCGCGCTGTAGAAGGCCCGCGCGGCGTACGACGGGCGCATCAGCTGGGCCACCGTGCCCCAACCGCTGCTGGGCCGCTGCTGGAACAGCCCGACCGAGTCGTGGTCGGAGCCGCTGCCCTGGTTCGGGTACTCCGCCGACTCCGGCAGGACGTCGCTGGCCAGGTTGTAGAGGTTGCTCTCCTGCATGGCGGTGGACAGTGCCACCACCAGGGCGCGCCGAGGCATCTTCATCTCCAGGCCGACGTCCACGATGATCTTCGCGTTGTCCATCTGCGCCTGGTCGAGGCCGGCGACCGGCCGGGGGCGGCGGGGTTTGACCGGCTTCTTGGGCGCCTTGCGGACGGCGGTGGGGGTGGGTGTGGGCTTCGCCGTCGGGCTGGGCGGCAGGATCCGGGCGGGGGCGGCGTCGCGGTCCAGCGACCGGGAGGCGCGTTCGTCGGCGATGGCGGCGCGGTCGGCCACCGCCTCGGCGAGCGGCTCGACCGTACGGGGGGTGTCGTCGTTGCCTCGCGCGGTGGCGACCGCGACGAGGCTGAGGCAGCAGGTGACGCCGGTGGCCAGCGCCACCCGCACCGGGGTCGAGCCCAGCAGGGCCCGCCGCGGAGCTTCGGCAGCGCGGTGACGGCCGATCGTCCGTTCGGTTGAGGCGGCGTCGTCCGACGGGGTGGTCGGGCGCGCGTCGGTCAGCTTCTGGGCGGAGGGGTCGTCGGGGTGCACCTGACGAGGCTAAAGAGCTGAATGCCCGATGCCACCAGCCCGTACGGTGGCATGCGCCACAATTTGCCCTGATCATGCCGACTTCAATGGGCAAAGCGGGAGCAGAGTTGACCAACCTCGCGACTCACGCCAGACGGTTATTCCCGACTTGCCGGGTGAATCCGCTCGCCCCGCCCTTCCGCTGGCCGCATCTCCGGCCGCCGTCAGGCATCAGCCGAACAGTCGAGGCTCACCTCCACCAACCAGCCCCCGCCGACCCACCCGCTCTGCCCGATCCGCGCTGCCCGCCCAGCCCGCCCCGCCCCGGCCCCGTCCCGCAGGTCGCGCGCCAACTCGCCGCCCACACCGCCCCAGGCCCCGTACCCTGCTCGCCGATCTTGCACTTGCTGTCGCGGCACAAAGGGCACGTCCCTCATTTCGACGACCGAAAGTGCAAGATCGACGCGATGAGGCGCGCGCGTGCGCAGGATCGGCGCGGTGGGGCGGGCGGGGTGGCGGGCCGCCTGGGGCCTGGGTCAGTGGCGGCCGTTCTCCGCTGGGGTGACGGTCAGGCGGTGGCGACTGGCGTCGCTGCTGGAGAACGGCCAGAGCCGGTCGGCGTACTCGACCAGGTCGGCCAGTTGATCCCGGCTCAGCCCGGCTGAGGAGATCTCCGCGTGGACGTCGGCCCGGTACCGGCCGTCGTTGTCCCGCCCCAGCTTCGCCTCCGCCCGGACCTGCACGGTGTGCGCCTCGTCGGTGATCTCCCCGGCCACCTCCACCGCCGCGTGATGCAGGCAGGAGGCGAAGGCCGCGGCCAGTAACTGTTCCGGGGTCAGCCCGGTGCAGTGCGGCGCCAGCGGTGAGGCCAGCGCGGTGGAGAGCCCGCCATCGTCGGTGCGTACGTGACCGCCCTCGGCGGTCGCTGTGGCCTCACGCAGCCAGGAACTCTGATCCGGCATCGCGTTTCTCCCGTCGCTCACCAGGCCGGCTACCCCATCGCCGCCCGGCGAAACGCCACGGGTCGCGCCGTCAGACACCACGGGGTCGTGCCGTCAGCGCCCGGCGGGCAGGTTCGGCTCGTCCACCAGCACCACCGCCTCGGTGGCCTCCGCGGCGGCTCGTTCGGTCCACGGCGACGTCGGGGCCGGCCGGCGGGTCGTCGGGATCGTCATCGGCACGTACACCCGGGCGTCCACGGCCTCGGCCAGCAGCAGCGCGGCGACCAGGCTGGTCGGACGCTGCCCGGGGTCCTCGGCGAGGCAGGAGTGGCACAGCTCGGCGACCTCCGGTGGGAGCCCGGCGATGTCGGGCAGCGGCTCCGGTGGCTGACGGCGGCGTGCGAGGAGCAACTCGCTGGAGGTCGTCGCGCGGTAGGGCAGGCGGGCCGTCAGGCTGTAGTAGAGCAGCACGCCGAGGGCGTACATGTCGGCGGCGGGGGTGGCGGGCGCCTCGTCCAGTTGTTCGGGCGCCAGGTATGCCGGGGTGCCGAGCACCATGCCGGTCGGCATCGGGTCGGGTTCTCCGGCGGCGATGGCGATGCCGAAGTCGAGCACCTTCACCCCGGCCGGGGTGAGGATGACGTTGGCGGGCTTGACGTCCCGGTGCACGATGCCCTCGGCGTGCGCGGCGGCCAGCGCGGCGGCGACCTCCGCGCAGACCCGCACCGCGATCTGCCAGTCCAGCGGCCCGGCGCGCAGGTGCACGGCGAGCGTCTCACCCTCGGCCAGCTCCATGACGATGTAGGGCACCGGTCGGCCCGGCCACGTCGTGGAGGTGCCGAAGTCGTGCACGCTGGCCACGTTGGGGTGTTCCAGCCGGGCCGCCGACCGGGCCTCCGCCCGGATCCGGTCCACCGGGCCGTCTCGATCGTCGCGGCCGGGGGAGATGAGCTTCACCGCGACCGGCCGGTCCAGCACCTGGTCGTAGGCCCGCCACACCTCGGACATCCCGCCCACACCGATGCGCTGTTCGAGCCGGTACCGCTCGTCCAGCATCCGCATCGACCGCTCCTCGTCCTCGCCCCGCCGACGGCCGGGTTGCTCCGATCGCGGTACCCGCCCTCCGAACTGGGCAAACCGAGCCCGGTTCGGGGCACACGGGCCCCGCGCACCTCGCTGCGCCGGAGCGGTGGGTGCGGTAGCTTGCGAGCCAGAGCCGGTGTCACCGATTGTGCCGGCACGGTCACCCGAGGGGACGCCGCGATGAGCGAGGTCACCGTACGCTTCGTCGGCGGGCCCGCGGACGGCCTGGTCCGGCTGCTGCCGGCCGGGTCGGACGGCGCCCCACCCCAGCGTTGGATCATGCGGCACCCGGACGGCACGGGGCCGGTGCAGCCCGGCCCCGACCACCTCTACGAACGCGACCGGCCCGACGAGGCCGGCGGCTGGAGCATGCGGTTCGTGCGCACCGACGCGTACGGGGTGTCCGAGTGAGCACGAGGCGGGGCTGACCGATGGTGTCGCCGGCGTCGCGTCGGCCCGCTCGCACAGCCCGCGCACAGCTTCCGCAGGGGCGCGGCACAGGCGTGGCGGCCACCATGGGGCCCATGGTCATGAACGGGCAGGCCGCGCCCAGCCGGATCGAGCTGCGTCGCCCCGACGGGGAACCCGTCCGGGTGCTGGTGGTCGACGACGAACCCACGCTCACCGACCTGCTGTCGATGGCCCTGCGCTACGAGGGCTGGCAGGTCCGCACCGCTGGCAACGGCATGGCGGCGTTGAGCACCGCCCGACAGTTCCAGCCGGATGCCGTGGTGCTCGACGTGATGCTGCCCGACCTGGACGGCTTCCAGGTGCTGCGCCGGCTGCGCGAGCACGCCCCCACAGTGCCGGTGCTCTTCCTGACCGCCCGCGACGCGGTCGAGGAACGCATCGCGGGGTTGACCGTCGGCGGCGACGACTACGTCACCAAACCGTTCAGCCTGGAGGAGGTCATCGCCCGGCTGCGAGCATTGCTGCGCCGCTCCGGGCTGGCGATCGCCGCGCAGGAGGAGGCGGTGCTGACCGTGGGTGACCTCAGCCTCGACGAGGACAGCCACGAGGTCCGCCGCGCCGGCCAGCTCGTCACTCTCACCGCTACCGAGTTCGAGCTGCTGCGTTTCCTGATGCGTAACCCGCGCCGGGTGCTCAGCAAGGCGCAGATCCTCGACCGGGTGTGGAACTACGACTTCGGGGGCCAGGCCAACGTGGTGGAGCTCTACATCTCGTACCTGCGCAAGAAGATCGACGCCGGCCGGGCACCGATGATCCACACGCTGCGCGGTGCGGGTTATGTCCTCCGACCCGCCGAGTAGGCGCCGCCCACTGCGCGCCGCCCGTGGGTGGCTGGCCGGGCGCTCCCTGCGTACCCGACTGGTGTTTGCCCTGCTCGCGCTTCTCGCGTTGGTGAGCGTCGCGATCGGGGGCCTGACCACTGTGGCGCTGCGGCACTTCCTGATCGACCGGCTGGACGCCCAGTTGGCCCCCGCGACGGCCATGCGGGGCGACCGTCCGGGACGGCCGGCCTTCCCCGGTGACGGACCGGGCATCCCACTCGGACTGCCGTCCGGCGTGGTGGTCGCCGAGATCAGCGATGGCCGCGTGACCAGCGCCCGGACCCTGACCAAGAGCGTCTCCGGCGCCGACCCGTTCCCCGACGAGCAGACCGTCGCGGTGGGGGAGGTCGCGGCGCTGGCGGACCTCCCTGTCGACGCCAGACCGCGCACCGTCGACCTCGGCGATCGCGGTGACTACCGGGCCGTGGCCCGGCAGTACTGGGACGGCCGGGTACGCGTTGTCGCGATCCCCCTCTCCGGCGTCCAGGAGACCATCTGGGCACTTGTCGCCGCGCAGGCCGGGGTGGCCGCGGTCGGGCTGCTCCTCGCCGGTGTGGCGGGCGCGCTGATCGTGCGGGCGACCCTGCGACCGCTGCACCGGGTGGCCGCCACCGCCACTCGCGTCACCGAACTGCCGCTGGACCGTGGGGAGGTGGCGCTCGCTGTCCGGGTGCCAGCCGCCGACACCGACAGCCGCACCGAGGTCGGCCAGGTCGGGGCGGCGTTGAACCGGATGCTGGGCCACGTCGCCGACGCGCTCTCCGCCCGGCAGGCCAGCGAGACCCGGGTACGCCAGTTCGTCGCCGACGCCAGCCACGAACTGCGGACGCCTCTCGCGGCGATCCGCGGCTACGCCGAGGTGGCCCGCCGTGGCCGCGACGAGGTTCCCCCCGACGTGGCGCACGCGCTGCGCCGCGTGGAGTCGGAGAGCACCCGGATGACCAGCCTCGTCGACGATCTGCTGCTGCTGGCCCGCCTCGACACCGGCCGGCCGCTCGCTGTCGAACCGGTGGACCTGACCGCCCTGCTGGTGGACGCGGTCAGTGACGCGCACGTCGCCGGCCCCGAACACCGCTGGCAGCTCGAACTGCCCGACGTGGCGATCCGGGTGCCCGGCGACGCCGCCCGGCTGCACCAGGTGGTGGCGAACCTGCTCACCAACGCCCGCGTGCACACCCCACCCGGCAGCACTGTCACCACCACCCTCGCCGTCGACGCCGCCAGTGCCGTGCTCACCGTCGCGGACGACGGGCCGGGCGTGCCGGTGGAACTGCAACCGGAGATGTTCGAGCGGTTCGCCCGGGGCGACAGCTCCCGGTCCCGCGCGCACGGCAGCACCGGCCTCGGCCTGGCCATCGTCGCGGCGGTGGTGGAGGCCCACCACGGCACGGTCGAGGTGCAGAGCCGTCCAGGTCGGACAGTGTTCACCGTCCGGCTGCCGAATCCCACAGCTGACGCATAGTCTGCGCACGGGGTCGCGCCAGCCTGGCCGCCGAGGCTGGCCGCATGGACAGAACAGAGACCCTGCCGACGGCACCCACCGCACCAGAGCCGCCGACGGACGCCCGCCCCGACGAGCACTCGCCGCCGACGCGCCGCCCGCCGGCCTGGGCCCGGCCCGCGCTGGTGATCCTGCTGCTCGCCACCGGCCTGCTCTACCTGTGGGGGCTGGGCGCGTCGGGCTGGGCGAACTCGTTCTACGCGGCGGCCGTGCAGGCCGGCTCGGTGAGCTGGAAGGCCTTCCTCTACGGCTCGTCGGACGCCGCCAACTCCATCACCGTCGACAAGACACCCGCGTCGCTGTGGCTGATGGCCCTGTCCGTACGGATCTTCGGACTGAACAGCTGGGCGATGCTCGTACCGCAGGCGCTCTGCGGGGTCGCTTCGGTAGGCGTGCTCCACGCGACAGTGAAGCGCTGGTACGGGCCGGCCGCCGGTCTGATCGCGGGCGCGGTCCTCGCGGTCACCCCGGTGGCGACGCTGATGTTCCGGTTCAACAACCCGGACGCGCTGCTGGTCCTGCTGCTGGTCGCCGGGGCGTACGCCACAGTGCGCGCGCTGGAGACGGCAAGCACCCGGTGGATCGTGCTCGTCGGTGTGCTCGTCGGCTTCGGCTTCCTCACCAAGATGTTGCAGGCGTTCCTTGTGGTGCCGGTCTTCGCCGGCGTCTACCTGCTGGCCGCGCCGACCGGGCTGTGGCGGCGGGTCCGGCAGCTGCTGCTGGCAGGGCTGGCGGTGGTGGTCGCCGCCGGCTGGTGGGTGGCGCTCGTCGAGTTGGTGCCGGCGAGCGCCCGCCCGTACATCGGCGGCTCGCAGGGCAACAGCATCCTGGAGTTGACCCTCGGCTACAACGGCCTCGGCCGGATCACCGGCGAGGAGGTCGGCAGCGTCGGCGGTGGTGGCCCCCGCCCGGGCGGCGGGGGTGGCCCGTTCTCCGGGCAGAACGGCGTGCTGCGGATGTTCGGTGGCGAGATCGGTGGTCAGGTCTCCTGGCTGCTGCCGGCCGCGCTGATCCTTCTGGTCGCCGGTCTGCTGCTGGCCGGTCGGGCGGCCCGCACCGACCGCACCCGGGCCGGGCTGCTGCTCTGGGGCGGTTGGCTGCTGGTCACCGGCCTGATCTTCAGCTTCATGTCCGGGATCTTCCACGCTTACTACACGGTGGCGCTCGCACCGGCGATCGGCGCGCTCGTCGGCATCGGTGTGACGCTGCTCTGGCGGTGCCGCCGACTGCAGCCCGCGCCCGGCGACGCTGGCGGCACGCGCTGGCAGCGGTGGAGTCCGCTGGCCGCCGCGGCGACGCTCGCCGGCACCCTCGTGGTAACCGTGTGGTGGGCGTGGGTGCTGCTCGGGCGCAGCCCCGACTGGTACCCGTGGCTGCGGACGACTGTGCTCGTCGCCGGTCTGGTCGGTGCGCTGCTGCTCCTGCTCGTCGGCCGCTTGCCCCGCCGCCTGGTGCCGGTGGTGCTGGGCCTGGGCGCGGCGGCGGCCCTCGCCGGCCCGGTGGCGTACGCGGTGCAGACCGCCGCGACCCCCCACACCGGGTCGATCCCGAGCGCCGGCCCGTTCGTGGCGGGCGGATTCGGCCGGGGCGGCTTCCCCGGCGGGCGACCGCCCGGCGGCATGGAACTGCCGCC
The DNA here is from genome assembly GCF_040649115.1 of Micromonospora sp. NPDC049049. Classification (NCBI taxonomy): domain Bacteria; kingdom Bacillati; phylum Actinomycetota; class Actinomycetes; order Micromonosporales; family Micromonosporaceae; genus Micromonospora; species Micromonospora sp. NPDC049049. The sequence continues at coordinate 28,301 of NZ_JBEZEX010000048.1, forward strand.
CGGCGGCCAACTCCCCGGCGGCGGCCAGTTCCCGGGCGGCTTCCCGGGCGGCGGTCAGTTACCCGGCGGCCAGAACGGCGGCGGCCAGAACGGTGGCGGCCAGAACGGTGGCGGCCAGAACGGCGGTGGCCAGAACGGCGGCCGCAATGGCGGTCAGGGGCCCGCCTTCCCGGGCGGTGATCGTAACGGCGCACCCGGTTTCCCGGGCGGCGGCCAAGGCCCCGGCGGGCAGGGGCGCTCGGCCGGTGGGGGCATGGGCGGGCTGCTCGACGCCCGTGAGCCCAGCGCCGCACTGCGCGAGCTGCTGGAGCGCGACAGCGCGGACTACACGTGGGTGGCCGCGACCATCGGCTCGAACAACGCGTCCGGTTACCAGCTCGCCACCGGTGAACCGGTGATGGCGATCGGCGGGTTCAACGGCAGTGACCCGTCACCGACGCTGGCGCAGTTTCAGCGTTACGTGGCCGACGGGAAGGTCCACTACTTCGTCGGTGGCGGTGGCTTCCGGGCCAACGGCGGCAGCGCGGCCTCCCAGGAGATCGCCGCCTGGGTCGCGGAGACGTTCACCGCGCAGACCGTCGACGGGGTCACCCTCTACGACCTCAGCGCCGCCGCGGGGGCGTCGTGACGATGCTTGGCGGACCACGGCCCGCCATCCAGGCCCGACCCACCGCCGCCGTGCTGGACGTGGTCATCCCGGTGCACAACGAGGAGGTCGACCTCGGGCCGTGCGTACGACGACTGCACGCCCACCTGAGCGCACACTTCCCGTACCCGTTCCAGATCACTGTCGCCGACAACGCAAGCGTCGACGACACCCTGAAGGTGGCCGACGGCCTGGCCGCTGAACTGCCCGGCGTCGAGGTGCTGCACCTGGACGCCAAGGGGCGGGGGCGGGCGCTGTCGGCCGCCTGGTCGGCGTCGTCAGCACCGGTGCTGGCGTACATGGACGTGGACCTCTCGACCGACCTGGCGGCGCTGTTGCCACTTGTCGCGCCGCTCATCTCCGGCCACTCCGACCTGGCGATCGGCACCCGCCTGGCGCGTACCTCCCGGGTGGTGCGTGGCACCAAACGGGAGGTGATCTCCCGGGCCTACAACCTGCTGCTGCGCGGTGCGTTGGCGGCGCGGTTCTCCGACGCGCAGTGCGGGTTCAAGGCGATCCGGGCCGACGTGGCCACGGAACTGCTGCCGGTGGTGCGTGACACCGGCTGGTTCTTCGACACGGAGCTGCTGGTGCTGGCCCAGCGGGCGGGGCTGCGCATCCACGAGGTGCCGGTGGACTGGGTCGACGACCCGGACAGCCGCGTGGACATCGTCGCCACCGCCCTGGCCGACCTGCGCGGCGTGGGTCGGCTGGGCCGGGCGCTGCTGACCGGGACGCTGCCTCTGGCCGACCTGCGCGCGCAGCTCGGCCGGGCACCGCTGACCGCGCCACGTGCCCAGCCGCTGGCCGGGCCGGGTGGGACGCCGCTGACCGGGCCGGGTGCCCGGCCAGGAACGGCGCTGCCAGGACAGGTGCCGGTCGGGCTGCCCCGGCAGCTGGTCCGGTTCGCGGCGGTCGGGGCGGCGAGCACGCTCGCGTACCTGCTGCTGTTCGTGGCCACCCGGGGAATGCTCGGCGCGCAACCGGCGAACCTCCTGGCGCTGTTGCTCACCGCGGTGGCGAACACGGCAGCGAACCGGCGGCTGACGTTCGGCATCAGCGGACGCCGGCACGCAGCCCGGCATCACGCGCAGGGGTTGCTCGCCTTCGCGCTCGGTCTGGCGTTGACAAGCGGCGCGTTGGCAGTGCTGCACCTCGTCTCTGCCGTACCGGCCCGGCCGGTCGAACTGGCCGTGCTGGTGGCCGCGAACCTGGCCGCCACCGTGCTGCGCTTCGTGCTGCTGCGCCTCGGCATGCACCACCGCCGTACCTGAGTCACCGGCCGGTCAGTCGACCAGCATCTCGGTGAGGACCTCGACGACGCGTCGGGTGTGCCGCCCGTCGGGGTCCTCATCGGTGTTCAGGTCGGTCACGCTCATCCCGAGCAGCCGGTCGGCGCGGGCCAACGGCGTGACCAGCGCGATCAGATCCGCCCAGCGCGGGCCGTCCGGTTCGGGGTAGGTCACCGCGGGCAGGTCGCGCGGGTCCACCACGTCCAGGTCGAGGTGCAGCCAGGCCGGTCCGTCGCCGTCGGTGGCCAGGCTCGCGCCGACCGTCGCCGCGCCCCGGCGCAGCAGCTCGGCGGCGTTGATCTGGTGGATCGCCGGGTCGATCCGGGCCGCCTCGACCCGGCTGCTCTCGTCGGTGGCGGGGCGGTGCCCGAGCAGGTGGACGCGGCCGGGCTCGATCAGCGCGCCGGCGGGGCCGACGGCGACCGGGCCGTGACCGGTGACCACCGAGAGGTCCATGTCGGCGGCCTCACCGGTCGGTGAGGTCGTGCCGTCGAGGAAGTCCGGGTGGGCGTCGACGAACCACAGGTCGGTCGCCGGGGGCAGTGCCCGGCAGATGCCGGGCAGGATCGCGCAGTCGCCGCCGAGCACCAGTGGTCGGTGGCCGTCCGCGATCAGCGCGCCGATCCGCGCGGCGATGGCGCCGCCGGCCCGGACCAGGCCCGCCGCGCCGATCACCCCGCTGACCGGGTCGCGGTTCGGGTCGCGCAACCGCGCCTCGTCGATCTGCCCGTCGTCGTCGGCGGCCAGGGCCTCGCGCAGGCCGGCGCGGCGCAGCGCGGCCGGGGCCCGCTCCTCGCCGCGCCCGCCTCCGGAGGAGTCCAGCGGCGCGTCCACGATCATCCACGGCACGTCCGCAGCGTACCGGCGCGGTCGGCTGTCCCGGCCGCATTCGGTGGTGCGGCTGGGAGTACGCCGATGTGCCCGCGACGGCGACGACGAGCGGCGTACGGTGAGGGACAAGTCCGGCTTTCTGGGTCAAAAGCCTCATCGGTGTACGCCCAGGACGCCGGTGTCGAGGCGGCGAGGGCAAGGAGCGATCGGTGGAACATCTGGCCTACCTGGACGCGGGATCCGGCAGCCTGATCGTGCAGGCGGTCGTCGGTGGGGTGGCGGGCGCCGCGGTCGCCGCGAAACTCTACTGGCGACGGCTGGTCGACCGGTTCCGCCGGCAACCCACCGACCAGCGCTGAGCGGACCAGCTCCGACGATGGCGATCTCACCCACCGAGGTACGGCCCGAGCCGGCCTCCTTCCGCGATCCCGCCAACCGGGTCTTCCACGTCGGCGACGAGGTGCTGCGCGGGCTGGATCCCCAGGCCGCCGAGCACTGGCGGGCACTGACCGGCAGCACGTTCTTCCCGGCGCTCGTCGCCGCGCGCAAGGTCTGCGCCACCGAGGACGCACCGCCCACCCTGGTGCAGGCCGCTGGCGGAACACCGTGGGCGGCTGTGCTTCGCCACGAGCGCATCCCGTTCGTCTCCCACCCGTACGAGTGGTCGTTCAGCATGCTGCGCGACGCCGCCCTGCTGCACCTGGAGATCCTGACCGCCGCGCTCGGCGAGGGTTTCACCACCAAGGACGGCTCGGCCTACAACCTCCAGTGGCGCGGCGCCGAACCCGTCTTCATCGACATCGGCTCCTTCGAGCCGGTCCGCGACGGCGAACCGTGGGCCGGCTACCGGCAGTTCTGCCAGACAGTGCTCTACCCGCTGCTGCTCACCGCCCACCTGGGCGTCGACTTCCAACCGTGGCTGCGCGCGCGGGTCGACGGCATCGAGGCCGACGAGCTACGGCCGCTGTTCAACGGGACCCGCCGGCTGCGCCCCGGCGTGCTGACCCACCTGCACCTGCACGGGGCAATGCAGCAACGCAACGCCGCCGCCAGCACCACCGAGGTACGCGACCAACTGCGGGCCGCCGGCTTCTCCCGGGAGCTGCTGCTCGCCACCGTCCGCGGTATCGAGAAACTGGTCCGCAAGCTGGACCGCCGTCCGCCCGAGAGCCACTGGTCGGACTACCAACGCACCTGCGGCTACTCGGCCCGCGACCGGGTGGCGAAGGAGCAGTTCGTGGCCGTCGCGGTGGCCGCCGGCACCCGCCCCCGGCTGGTGCTCGACCTCGGCGCCAACGACGGCCGGTACTCCCGGTTGGCGGCCGGGCACGCCGACTACGTGGTCGCCGTCGAGCAGGACCCCACCGTCGTCGACGAGCTGTACCGACAGCTGCGCTCCGAGGGGCAGCGCCGCATCCTGCCGCTGGTACTGGATCTGGCCGACCCCTCGCCCGGTGGCGGCTGGCGGGGCGTCGAGCGGGCCGGCTTCGCCGAGCGGGCGTCCGCCGACGTGGTGCTCGCCCTGGCCGTGGTGCACCACCTGGCGATCGGGCGCAACGTGCCGCTGCCGGAGGTCATCGACTGGCTGGCCGGGCTGACCGCGCCGGGCGGCGCGGTGGTGGTGGAGTTCGTCCACCCGGAGGACCCGCTGGCGACCCGGCTGCTGGCCAACAAGCCCGCCGGTCTCTTCCCGGACTACCGACGCGACACCTTCGAGGCGCTGCTCGCCGCCCGAGGACGGATCACCGACCGGCTGGAACTGCCCTCGGGCACCCGCACGCTCTACCGAACGGTGATCGGTGGCTGAACCGGTCGCCGCCGCCCCGTCGACAGCGGCCGACCCGCCGCCGGCCGCCGTGCGGTGGGACCGGGGCTGGCGCGCTGAACTGGGGCGGCTGCTGGAGATCGTCGCCCTGGTCGGTCTCGTGGTCACCCAACCGCTGCTGGACGTGCTCGGCCGCAGCCCCGACTTCTTCCTCTTCCACCGCGCCGACCCGGCCCAGATCCTGCTGCTGCTCGCCCTGGTGACGGTGCTGCCCACGGCCGCTGTGGCGCTGCTCGGCACCCTCAGCCGACTGGCCGGCCGGACCGCCCGCGCCGTCACCCACACCGGGATGGTCGGGCTGCTGGTCGCCGCCCTCGCCGTGCAGGTGGGCCGACACGTCACGCCACTTCGGGGCGTACCCCTGCTGCTGGTGGCCGTGCTGGCCGGAGCCGCCGGCGCGGCCGCTCACCGGCGGTGGCGGGCGCCGGGCCGGGTGCTGCGACTGGCCGCCGCCGGCCCGGTGGCCTTCGTGGCGCTCTTCCTGCTCGCCTCGCCGACCTCGGCGGTGGTCCTGCCGCGCGGCGACGGCGGCGCGGCAGGCACCGCGCAGGGCTCGGCCGTGCACCCGCCGGTGGTCATGCTGATCCTCGACGAGCTGCCACTGGTCAGCCTGCTCGGCGCGGACGGGAAGATCGACGCCGGGCGGTACCCGCACTTCGCCGAGCTGGCCGGCGGCTCCACCTGGTACCGCAACTCGACAGGGGTCAGCGGGTGGACGCCCAACGCGCTGCCGGCGATGCTCACCGGCCGCTACCCGGCCAAGCCGGTCGCCCCGCACTACTCGCAGTACCCGGACAACATCTTCACCGCCTTCGGCGGCCTGTACGACATCCGCGCCGAGGAGAGCATCACCAGGCTCTGCCCACCCAGTCGCTGCGAGCAGCCGGTAACCCCGGAGCAGGGGCTCGGGGTGCTGGTCCGGGAGACCGGCAAGCTGCTCGGCCGGGTCGCCGGGCCCACGGAGAGCACTGTCGACCCGGAAGACTCCTACCGTGAGCAGACCCGCGCCGAGGCCGGCCTGGACGCCGCCGAACCGGTGCCGGCCGACCCGAAGTTCCGCTGGGACAGCCTGGACGACAACCAACCGGCCCGGTTCACCAGCTTCCTGGCCGGGTTGAAGCCGACCACCCGGCCCACCCTGCACTTCCTGCACCTGCTGATGCCCCACTCACCGTGGGCGTACCTGCCGTCCGGGGCGCGCTACGACGCCCCCGAGGACCTGCCCAACGACGGCGCCGGCTGGGTCGACCTGGCCCGGGCGCGGCACCTCGCCCAGCTCGGCTACACCGACCGGCTGATCGGCGAGACGCTGCGGACGCTGCGCGCCAACGGCCTCTACGACCAGGCCCTCGTCGTGGTGACCGCCGACCACGGGGTCAGCTTCCGCCCCGGCGCGCAGGGCCGCGGCATGGACGCCATCAAGGCCGCCGCCGGCGAGGTCGCCTGGGTGCCGACGTTCGTCAAGGAACCCCGGCAGCAGACCGGTCGGGTGGACGACCGCAACTGGGAACACGTCGACCTGCTGCCGACCGTGGCCGACGAGGCCGGCATCCGGCTGCCCTGGGCTGTCGACGGCCGCTCCGCCCGGCAGGCCCCCCGCACCGACGGTACGAAACACTTCTACGACCGCCCAGGCGAACCGGTCACCTTCCCCGGTGGCGTGCCCGCCCCACCGCCCCTGCCGACACCCCACCCCCTGGTCGGCACCGAGGTACGGGCCGGCCCCGCCGCCGGCAGCGCCCGGGTCGCCGACCTGGCGGCGTTCACCGCCACCGACCCGGACACCGGCACCCTCCCGGCACTGGTCTGGGGCGACGTCCCGGACCGGATCCCCGACGGCACCCTCCTCGCCGTCGCCGTCAACGGCCGCATCGGGGCCGTCGTCCCGGTGGTGCCGGCCGACCCCGGCGGACGCCGGTTCGCCGCGCTGCTCGCCGACGACAAGTTGTTCCACGCCGGCACCAACCAGCTCGACGTCTTCCAGGTCGCGACGGACGGTACGCTGCGACGCCTCACCCTCTCCTGACCTGGCTTCCGGGCCCGGTCCGTCCTGGTTCCCGGGGTTGGTCCGGCCCGTGCTTCCGGGTTCGGGCCGGTCCGGTCCCGTCTGGCGGGATACCGGGTTTCCCGGCCGCCCGGTCGGGAATCGGGTGACGCATACCTCACCGCCGAACCACGGCGGGCGTTGTCCCCAGAGCCGCAATTACGGTAGAAGCGAAGGCAATTCAACGTAGATCTGCCGGCGAAGCGAGGAACCACATGACGGAAGTCAAGCTCGATCACCCCGGTGGGCAGCTGTCGATGCCGGTGCATCCTGCGGTCGAGGGCCCCGCCGGTGTCGGGGTGAGCAAGCTGCTGAAGGAAACCGGGATGACGACGTACGACCCCGGTTTCGTCAACACCGCCGCTGCCTCATCCGCGATCACCTACATCGACGGCGACGCGGGCATCCTGCGTTACCGGGGATACCCGATCGAGCAGTTGGCCGAGAAGTCCTCCTTCCTGGAGGTCTCCTACCTGCTCATCTACGGTGAGCTGCCGACCGAGCAGCAGCTGACCGAGTTCACCGAGTGGATTCGGCGGCACTCGCTGCTGCACGAGGAGATGCGCCGCTTCTTCGACGGCTTCCCCCGGGACGCCCACCCGATGGCGGTGCTCTCGTCCGCGGTGAGCGCCCTGTCCACCTTCTACCAGGACAGCCTGGACCCGTTCGACTCCGAGCACGTGGAGATCTCCACGGTCCGGCTGATGGCGAAGGTCCCCACCATCGCGTCGTACGCGTACAAGAAGTCCATCGGTCAGCCGCTGCTGTACCCGGACAACTCGCTGGGGTACGTGGACAACCTGCTGCGGATGACGTTCGGCGTGCCGGCGGAGCCGTACGAGGTCGACCCGGTGATGTCGAAGGTGCTGGACATGCTCTTCGTCCTGCACGCCGACCACGAGCAGAACTGCTCCACGTCGACCGTCCGCCTGGTCGGTTCCAGCAACGCCAACCTGTTCGCCTCGGTCTCGGCCGGCGTGAACGCGCTGTTCGGCCCCCTGCACGGTGGCGCCAACCAGGCGGTGCTGGAGATGCTCCAGCAGATCCACGCCGGTGACGGCGACGTCCGGTCCTTCGTCCGCAAGGTCAAGGACAAGCAGGACGGCGTCAAGCTGATGGGCTTCGGCCACCGGGTCTACAAGAACTACGACCCGCGGGCGGCGATCGTCAAGAAGGCCGCGCAGGACGTGCTGGGCCGGATGGCCAAGCCCGACCCGCTGCTGGACATCGCCATGGAGCTGGAGGAGATCGCCCTCGCCGACGACTTCTTCGTCTCCCGTCGGCTCTACCCGAACGTGGACTTCTACACCGGCCTGATCTACAAGGCCATGGGCTTCCCGACCAAGATGTTCACGGTGCTCTTCGCGCTCGGCCGGCTCCCCGGCTGGATCGCCCAGTGGCGCGAGATGATCAACGACCCGGAGACCAAGATCGGCCGTCCGCGGCAGGTCTACGTCGGCTCCGCCGAGCGGGACTACGTCCCCTTCAACGAGCGCTGATCCCGCTCCTCGCTTCACCAGCAGGCCGTCGACCCCACGGGGTCGGCGGCCTGCCGCGTTTCCGCGCTGCGCTGCCCCGTCCCGGCCCGGCCCGTCCCGTCCCGTCCCGTCCCGGCCCGGCATGATCGACTCGGGTTCCTGCAAGGCGCGGTGTCCCTCGTGCCGGGATGCCCCGATTTCCAGGAAGCCGAGTCGATCAACGGGCCGGGCCGGGCCGATCAACGGGCCAATCCGGACCGAGACCGGGCCGGGCCCAGGCCGAGCCGGGCCAGCAGGGTCAGCGCAGGCCGGCGGCGGCGAGCAGGTTGCCCTCGGGGAGTGCCGGGAGGGCGCGACCCTGCGACATCCGCTGCTCGGCGCGCTCGGCGGTGAACACGGCGTCGTGGTGGATGGCGGCGGCGTAGCTGGCGGCGGTGCGCTGGGCGATCGCGGCCCACCCGTACTGGTCGCGGACCGTCCGGCGGGCGTTGCGGGCCATGACGCGGGCGCGGTCGGGGTCCGACAGGAGCGCGTCCACGGCGTCGGTGAGGCTGTCCGGATCGTGCGGGCGGAAGGTCATCCCGGTGACGCCCGGCTCGACGATCTCGCCGAGGCCACCGGTGGCGGCGACGGCCAGGGGAGCGCCGGCCGCGGCGCCCTCCAGGGCCACCATGCCGAACGGCTCGTAGATGCTCGGAACGGCGAAGCAGTCGGACGCGGCCATCAGCGCCGGCAGGTCGGTGCCGCCCAGGAAGCCCGGCATGGTGACCATGCCGCCCAGGCCGCGGCGGTGCACCTCGGCCTCCAACTCGGCGCGGTACGGGCCGTCGCCGGCGATCACGGCACGCAGGCCGGGGTGCCGCTCGCGCAGTCGGGGGAGCGCCGCGATCAGGTGTTGGACGCCCTTCTCGTACACGAGGCGGCCGGCGAAGGTGACGAGCGGGCCGTCCCCGGCGAAGCGGGCGCGGGCGGCGGCCACGGCACGGGCGGGCACCTGCCAGCGGTGCGGCTCCACGCCGTTGGCGACCACGTCGACCCGTCCGGCCGGTACGCCGAACAGCGCGTTGACCTCGTCACGCATGTACCCGGAGCAGACGATCACCCGGTTGGACTCGCTGCTGAGCCACTGCTCGACGCCGTGGATGGTGCGGTTCATCTCCTCCGGGAGCCAGCCCTGGTGCCGGCCGGCCTCGGTGGCGTGGATGGTGCTGACCAGCGGGATGTCCAGGTGGTCGCGCAACGTCATCGCGGTGTGCGCGACGAGCCAGTCGTGGGCGTGGATGACGTCGTAGGCGCCGGCCTGGGTGGCGCGCAGGGCGGTGCGGGTGAGGGTGTGGTTGAA
>NZ_JBEZEX010000049.1:0-35205 GCF_040649115.1 Micromonospora sp. NPDC049049
CCCACTTTCCCTACCCGCCGCTCCTCCGATCTTCAAGCCTGACCGCCCGGAGCCGGGCACGGCGGGCCCCCGCCCCCACCCACCGCAACCCGGCCCCAGAGCCGGGCACGACGCAGGCCCCCCGCCCCCACCGCAACCCCGCCCCAGAGCCGGGCACGGCGCAGGCCCCCCGACCTCACCGCAACCCGGCCCCAGGGCCCCCCACACCCCCCAGAGCGAAGAACAGCCTCAGCTCACGACGGCGAACAACCGCCGCCGCGCCCCCAGCAACGCGACGGAAGCCAACACCAGCCCGACCCCCATCGTGACCAGCAGAGGGCTGGGGTCGCCCGGCAGCAGCGCGGCCACCGACCGTGACGCGGTGCCCAGGGCGAGGTAGAGACCGGCCCAGGCGGCCGCGCCGATCGTCGCGCAGCCGAGAAATCGGCGGTACGACATCCGCAGCCCGCCGGCGGCCAGTGGCAGTAGCGCGTTGAAGACCGGCAGGAACGGCGCGACCACCATCATCCGGCCGCCGCCGCGACGCAGGATTCCTTCGGCCGCTGTCCAGCGGGCCTCGCCGATCCAGCCACCGACGCGGCTGTCGCGCAGTCGGTCGGAGTAGCGACGGCCGACCAGGAAGCTCAGTGACCATCCGGCCAGGCAACCGATCAGCACCGCGGTGAAGGTGGCCAGCCCGGTGCTCGGGCGGCCCACGCCGACGGCGGCGAGGATCGCGACGTCGCCGGGGACCAGGACACCCAGCAGGGGTACGGCGTCGAAGAGCATGACGAGCCCGAGCGCGCCCATCAGCAGCAGAACCGGTAGTTCTCCGATCTGGGCCAGCCATTGCGTCATGCGTCGACGCTATGGCCGTGGTGCCACTTCGGACATCCGGTCGTAGCCCCCAGTGACCCCTGGTATCCGCCTCGGGGTCGCCCCTGAGTCGGGGTGCGCCTCAGGCGGGGCGCAGCACCTGCACGTGGCGTAGCGACGAGTCGACCGACGGTTCGGTGGTGGGTACCGGGTAGTCGGCCAGCACGGTCAGGCGGTCCGTCGGCAGGTGCCCGCGGCCGGGGTCGCCGACCAGCACGTCGGCACCTGCGGCGGCGGCCCGCTGCAGGAAGGGCAGCATCCGGTCGGCCATCGCGCGGTCGTAGAAGACGTCTCCGGCGACGACCAGGTCGACCTTCGCTTCGGTGCTGTCGAGCAGGTCGTCCCCGGTGGCGTCGACGGCGACGTGGTTGGCCCGCGCGTTGAGGGTGACGGCGGCGACGGCGTACGGGTCGATGTCGTTGGCGATCACCTCCGCGGCGCCGGCGAGCGCGGCGGCGATGGCTACCAGCCCGGACCCGGCGGCGAGGTCGAGCACCCGGCGACCGGCGGCCAGCTCCGGGTGGTCCAGGAGGTGGCGGGCCAGGGCCTGTCCCCCGGCCCAGGCGGACGCCCAGTACGGCGCGGGCAGCGCGCGTCCGGCGGCGGCCTCCATCCGGGCCCACCAGACGATCGCGTCCTCGGCCAGGTGCAGCCGCACCTCGGGGACGAACGGGGTGGGCATCAACCGGAGCCGGTCCAGACCAGCACCGGGCGCGTGAATTTCGCGTTCCAGCTCGGTCAGCGCGTCGGCTGCGGCATCACTCATCGGCGCAAGCATGCCGCAGCGACGGTTGGTCGGGGCGGGTTTCACATGCCGCCGCGCAGAGTTCACCCGAGTTCAGTCAAATACCTACGGCACTTCGGCCAGCGGATCGGGGTTTTGCCCGTTACTGTCGAACAGGTACGGGCGATCATCGGCCACAGGCCGAGGGTCAGCCGCTTTGAACAGGGAGAGATGCATGGCAACCGGCACGGTTAAGTGGTTCAACTCGGAAAAGGGCTTCGGCTTCATCGAGCAGGACGGTGGAGGGCCGGACGTGTTCGTCCACTACTCCGCCATCGCTTCGAGCGGCTACCGGGAGCTCAACGAGGGCCAGAAGGTCGAGTTCGAGGTGACCCAGGGGCAGAAGGGTCCGCAGGCGGACAACGTCCGCCCGATGTAGCTCCGTGCCGGTGACGGCGGCCGGTTCTCCGGCCGCCGTCGCAGCGCACTCAAGACGCCGCCGGGGCGGCGGGCAGGTCCCGCCGCCTCCGGATTGGTCCGACAAGCAGAATCAACGGGGTGAGCGCCAGCCAGGCGGTCATCACGACAATTGCCGTCTCGACGCCGTAACGTGCGCCGATGGCACCGGCCAGCACGGCCGCCAGCGGGATCGTGCCGTAGTTGAGCAGATGCATGCTCACCGTCACTCGGCCCAGCAGGTGGTGCGGCGTGTAGGTCTGCCGGAAGGCACCCTTGACCACGTTGCCGATGGCCACCCCGAGACCGATCAGCAGGCCCCCGAGGGCTGGCCAGGCCAGCCCGACGCCGGGCGCGGCGAGCGGGATGAGCAGCGCGGGCGGGCCGGTGAGCGCCGCCCCGATCAACACCGCCCTTGCGGTGCCGCAGCGCCGGGCCACAGTGGTGGCGAGCAGCGCGCCGATGATCCCGCCGGCGCTCATGACACCGACGAGCCCACCCACCAGGCCCGGTTCGAGACGCAGTTCACGGACCAGGAAGACCACCAGGACGGCCTGGTAGCCGGTCAGCCCGATGTTGCTGGCCGCGCCGAAGAGCGTGAGCACCCGCAGGTACGGGTCCCTGATGACGAAACGCAGCCCTTCGGTGATGTCCCGACGCAGCGATCGGGACCGCTGCGAGGGTCGTACGCGCGGTTCGCGGGTGCGGATCCGCAACAGGAACATCGCGGAGAGCAGGAATGTGAGCGCGTCCAGCAGCAGTGCGGCGACGGCGCCGACGAGCTGGGCGATCAGACCGGCGAGGCCGGGTCCGACGACGTAGCTCGCGGTCTGGGTTGCCTGGAGCTTGGCGTTGCCCTCCGGCAGTTGCCCGGGTCGCAGCAGCACCGGCAGGTAGACCTGGTCGGCGGTTTCGAAGAAGACCCGCGCGGCGCCCGCGCTGAGGGCAACCACCAGCAGTTGCGCGACGGTGAGCCGGCCCAGCACGGCGGCCAGCGGCACGCTGAGGAAGGCCACCGCGCAGAGCAGGTCGCAGATCACCATCACCGGTCGGCGGGGCAGCCGGTCGACCCACGCGCCGGCCGGCAGGCCGATCAGCAGCCAGGGCAGCCAGGCCGCGGCCGTGAGCACCGCCACCTGGAAGGTGCCGGCGTCGAGGACGGCGACCGCGACCAGGGGCAGCGCGACAGTGGTCACGTTGCTGCCGACGCTGCTGACCGCCTGGCCGGCCCAGAGCAGCCGGAAGTCGCGGTGCCGCAGCAGCCCGCCGGCACGGCGCACGGGGGTCGGGTCGCTGCGGGTGGCGGCGGTCACGGTCGCGCCGGCACGCCGTGGACGAACACGAAGACCGGTCGGCGCTCGGCGTCGTCGTCGGGCAGGTCCCGGTTGGCCCAGCGCGAGAGGATGCCGATCATCTCGCGGCTCAGCTCGGCCAGTTCCTCGGGCGTTAGGCGCAGCCAGTGGTCGGTGGAGAACGCGGCGTCGCGCCAGGATGCCTGCTCGGCCTCATCGGCGGCGTGCCAGGCCCGGGCCAGTGCGACGTGCCGGTCGAGGTTGAGCGAGGTGGCGGCGTCGGCGACCGCGCGGGAGGCCGGGTCGGCGTCGAAGTCGGCGTTGGACCAGCGCAACCCCCTGGTCACCAGGCGCCACCACCGCTCGCGCCGGTCCCGGGCCAGTTCGGGCGCCTCGGCGACCAGGTCGGCGGCGGCGAGGACCTTGAGGTGGTGGCTGACGTTCGCGGGGGCCTGGTCGGTGCGCTCGGCGAGCAGCCCGACGGTGGAGGGCCCGTGGACCTTGAACACGTCCATCAGCCGGCGGCGCAGCGGGTGGGACATGGCGGCCAGCACCCGGGAGTCGGTGACCTGGCGTACGTCGGGGCTGTTCATGTCGACAGCCTGACATCCGCAACGACTGTTGCGCAACACTTATTGCCCAACAGTCGTTGCGGATTGCGTCAAGAGGGGCGGCCCGGCGGCTACGAACCGCCCCTCGCTCAGGCGACGAGCCGGCGGGCCAACTCGTCGGCCACCTGCTTGGCGATCGTGGGCGGGATCGCGGCGGCGATCTCCTCCGGGGTCAGCCCGGCCAGCACGCCCTGGATGATCGCCTCCTCGTCGGTGAAGTCCCGGTTGGACAACTCCGTCAGCGCGGCCTGCAGGGCGGTGACCTGCAAACCGAGCGACTTCAGGGTCGGGTGGGCCGACCTGAAGTTCGGAACGGTGGCGTCCTCACCCATCGCCATCCGGGTGTAGATCTGCCCGATCGGGTTGCGGCCGTCCAGGACGGTGAGGTTCTTGTGGACGGTGGCCAGCCAGTTGTGCTCTTCGGGGGTCATGTCGTCGTCCTCCAGGAGTCCGATGGAACTGAGGTAGCGGCGGAACAGGGGCCGCTGGTCGCGGCCCGCCTTGATGGCGTCGCGAAAGAAGCTGAAGTGGGTGTGCCAACGGTGTGAGCTGTCGCCGGTGGTGCGCTTACCGAGGCGATCCCACCGCTTCACAGTGCTGCCGTCGGGGCTGTAGATGATCTCCCGGATGTCCCGGGTGTCGGCCGCGTTCGCGGCGCACTGCGCCACGCACCAGACCGAGAAGCTGGGCAGGGTGTTCGATCGGCCACCGGAACGGACATCGAACTGTCCGACGTCCAGCGCCGCCGCGTCGAGGGTCAGCCCGGCCCGGTCCCGAGGCGACTCGACCACCGAGTAGTCGTTGGGGACCACCCGGTCCGATCCGCAGTGGTAGCCGCCCCGGTGGGACGAGTCACCGACGATGCCGACCTCGCCCGGATCCAGGTCGTCGGGCCCGGGAGCGTTGTCGAGGTGAGTGAGGAGCAGACTTCGGACGGCCAGAAGGTTAGCCGGGGCCCGGGTCATGGGGTCCCCCTTTCCGAGAGGCGGGGACCGGGCACGACGTCACACCGCGTACGCGGTGCTGGGCTTCGGGCGAGCCCGGCCTACTGGTGCACGGCGCCGGGCGTTGACTCCACCATAGCCCGCATTTTCGGTAAACGCCCAGCTCAGGAGGGGTCTGTTCAGATTGGAGGTTGGTGCGGGGCAGAGTGGACGATCGGCAGCAGCAGCGCCGAGGGGTGCGCCGGGTCGTGCAGAACCTGCCGCCAACCGGCACGTAGCGTCACCGCCGTGCCGAGCGGCTCGCCGGTGCCGGGGTTGCGCGCCCACCGTGGATGGGCGCCGCCGGAGACCTGCACCCGCAGTCGGTGCCCGGCGGCGAAGCGGTACGCGGTCGGCCAGAGCGGCACCGGAATCCGCAGCGCCCCGGAAGGGTCGGCCGGGAAGCGCTCGGGCGTGACCCGCACCAGACCGTCGCACACGTTCCACGAGCGACCCCGGCGGTCCACGTCGCACAGACGAACGAACACGTCCAGGTAGGGCAGATCGCTGCGCAGGTGGATCTCGGCGCGGACCGGGCCGATCACCTCGACCGGCGCGGCCAGCGGGGCGCTGGTGTAGGTCAGCACGTCGGGGCGGGCCTCGACCCGCCGGTTGTCGACCGGGCCGGCCCGTTGGGCGACGAGCAGTGGACCGCCGAGCGACGGGGTGGGGTCGGCGGGGTCGTAGCGGAACGCGTCCGGTGTCGACACGACAGGTGTGCGTGCCGCCAGCGCGCCACCGGGTTGCAGGTGCCAGGCGGTCTGGATTGCCGGGGGTGGCCAGTCCGGCAGGTCCCGCCAGCCGCCGCCGGCACCGCCGACGTGGATGCACACGGGCGGCCGGGCTGGTCCCGCCGGGCCGCGCGATCGGGTCGTGGCCGGCAGATGCTCGTCGAGCCAGGCCAACCCCTCGCGCAGCGCGCCCACGAACAGCCCGGGGCTGCCATGCGTCCATGGGCCGATGACCAGGCGCGGCGGTGTGCCGGCGGCGCGCAGCACGGCGTGGTCGTCGAGCTGGGCGGGCAGGAAGATGTCGTGCCAACCGGTGACCATGACCACCGGCGCCCGCACCTTCGCGACCTGGTCGGCGAAGACCCGAGTCCGCCAGTAAGCGGCCTGCGGTGTGTGGTGGCGTAGCCACTCCTGGAAGAACGGGATGGTCACGCCGGTGGCCACCCGGTCAGCCTCGGCCAGCGGGAGGTGCTCCAGCGCGGCGGCCAGCCGGGGTTGCCCACGTTTGAGTTCCCATTGCCGGGCCAGCCACGGCACGGTCTGCGCGTGCAGCAGCTCCGCCCAGGTCAGCACGGTGTCCAGGGCGAAGGACTCCCCCGCGTACGTCGAGTCGCGGGTGGCCGAGGCGGTCACCACCGCGACCATGGCGCGCAGCTCCTCATCGGCGTCGGCGGCCAGGGCCCACTGGGCGAAGCCCTGGTAGCTGACCCCGAACATGCCGAGTTGCCCGGACCACCAGGGCTGGCGACGCAGCCAGTCCAGCGTGTCCGCGCCGTCGTCGCGCTCGTGCACCAGCGGGGCGAACGTTCCACCGGAGCCGCCGGTGCCCCGGCACGACTGGATCACCGCGTGTCGACCCCGGGCGGCGAGCAGCCGACCGAGCAGCCGCAGCGGCCCACCCCGCCCGTAGGGGGTGCGGATCAGCACTGTCGGCGCAGCGCGGACGGCCGGGGCGTAGTGGTCGGTGCGCAGCACCACGCCGTCGCGGGCCCGCACCGCGAGGTCACGGCTGACCCGCACCGGGCCGGGGCGGGTCGGGGTTAGGCGCAGCGCGGCGCTGGCGAGGCGGGTGACGAGGTGCGGCACCGGTCAGCCCGTCGGGCGCCGGGGTGACTCCGGCCGGGTGGCGCGCACCGCGTCGCGGTGCCCGCGCAGCGACTCGCTCATCTCCTCCATGAACCGGTGCACCACCTCCAGCTCGTCCTCGCTGAAGCGGTCCATCACCGTGTCGGTACGGGCGCCCAGCGGCCGGAAGAACTCCATGGCCAGCGCGGCGCCCTGGTCGGCGTAGTGCAGCAGCACCTTGCGCCGGTCGACGGTGTCCCGGTCGCGGCGGATGTGCCCGGCCCGTTCCAGCCTGTCGATCAGGGCCGTGACCGAGCCGGAGGAGAGGTTCAGGTGCTCGCCGAGACGGCCGGGGGTGATCGGGTCACCGAGCAGCTCGGCGTCCATCACCGCGATCAACGCCTGAAGGTCGGTCGGGTTGAGGCCGTGCAGGTTGGCGAAGGCGTGGCCGACCTGCTGGGCGTCCACCGCGTACCGCCGGAGGTTGTTGGTGATCTCCGCGGCCAGCTGCTCGCGGCGCGTGTCGCGCCGTCGGTACATGCCGTGAGTCGCCACCTCGCGCCGCTCTTCCCGTCGTTGATCCCCCGGGTTGCAGCATAGAACAGCCCCGGATAATCTCGGCTATCAAGATACTCGACTTCCGAAGGACCTTGAGGTCACCTGATGTCTGTGTTCACCAGAGTCGCTCGTGGCCGGCTGGCCGCCTGGCTCACAGTGGCCGCCGCGATCGTCGTGGGCGCTGCCGTCTTCGGGACACCCCAGCCGGACAACCCGGCGCCGGTCTCCGCCACCGGCCTGTCCGTGCAGTGGCAGTCGACCCAGGTGCAACGCCTGCAGGATCAGCTGCCCTCCAGCGACGTGCAGCCGGCCATCGTGGTGATCAGTCGCGGTGACGGCGGCGCGCTGAGCGAAACCGACCGGGCGACCGTCGGCGCTCGCGCCGACGACCTGCGCCGCTTCGCGGTGGGTGGGCAGATCAGCCCCGCCCAGGTCTCCCCGGACGGCGCGGTGGCCCTGGTCGCCGTGCCGCTGGACACCGCCGGCGGGCAGGAGGTCGTCACCGACGCGGTGACCCAGCTGCGCGCCACCCTGGCGGACCTGCCCGACGGGCTGACCGCCGAGGTGACCGGCTCCCCGGCGTTCACCGCCGACCTCTCCTCGGTGTTCGACGGCGCCGACGTCACCCTGCTCGTGGTGACCGCCGCCGTGGTCGCGCTGCTGCTGCTGATCACGTACCGCAGCCCGTTCCTGTGGATCGTGCCGCTGGTCGTGGTCGCCGCCACCGAGCAGCTCACCCTGCGCGCGGTGGACGTCATCGTGCCGGGTGTCGGCATCAACCTCCAGCAGGGTCAGGTCACCGGCATCGCCAGCGTGCTGGTCTTCGGCGCCGCCACCGACTACGCGCTGCTGCTCATCGCCCGCTACCGGGAGGAGCTGCGCCGCGAGGAGGACCGGTTCGCGGCGATGCGCTCCGCGTTGCGCCGCACCGCGGAGCCGATCCTCGCCAGCGGCGGCACCGTCGTGCTCGGCGTGCTCACCCTGCTGCTCAGCGAGCAGGAAACCAACCGGGCGCTGGCCGTGGCCTGCGCCACCGGTGTGGTCTTCGCCATGCTCTCGGCCCTGTTCGTGCTCCCCGCCGTGCTGGTGCTCTTCGGTCGGGGCCTGTTCTGGCCGTTCGTGCCCCGGGTCGGCGGCCCGGTACGCGAGGGTCGGCTCTGGGGTCGACTCGGCGCCGCCGTGCAACGCCGCCCGGTGGTGGTCGCGACGCTGGCCACTGTGCTGCTCGGCGGCCTGGCGCTGGGTGGGCTCGGCATCCGTACCGGCCTGTCCGAGACCGAACAGTTCCGGGCCGAGCCCGAGGCGGTGACCGGCGCACAGACCCTGGCCAGGGCCTTCCCCGCCGGCAGCACCCAGCCCGTCGCCGTGATCACCACCCCGGCGGCGGTGCGGGCGGTCACCGACGCCGCCACAGCGGTACCCGGTGTCGCCTCGGCGCGCCCCGGCGACGCCGGCGCGGCCGTCGCCCAGGTCGACGTGGTCCTCGACGCCGAACCCGGCACCACCGCCTCGGACCGCGCGATCGAGGCGCTGCGCGCGGCGGTCGCCGCCGTTCCCGACTCCGCGCCGCCGGCCGCCGCGGGCGCCGACGCCCCGTCCGGGGCGATCGTCGGTGGCTCCGTGGCCGCCACGTACGACTCCGACGAGGCCAACGACCGGGACCTGCGGCTCATCCTGCCGATCATCCTGCTGCTGGTCGGCGCCGTGCTCGTGCTGCTGCTGCGCGGTCTGCTCGCGCCGCTGCTGCTGGTGCTCACCGTGATCGCCTCGTACTTCGCCAGCCTCGGCGCGGCCTGGCTGCTCTTCGACCACGTGCTGGGCTTCCCGGCGCTGGACAGCGGTGTGCTGCTGCTCGCCTTCGTGTTCCTGGTGGCGCTCGGGGTGGACTACAACATCTTCCTGGTCACCCGGGCCCGGGAGGACGCGCGCAGCGCCGGCACCCGCGCCGGGATGCTCTCCGCCCTGCGGGTCACCGGCGGTGTGATCACCAGCGCCGGAGTGCTGCTGGCCGCGGTCTTCGCCGTGCTCGGTGTGCTGCCGCTGATCACCCTGACCCAGATCGGGATCATCGTCTGCATCGGTGTGCTGCTCGACACCCTGCTGGTCCGGACGGTCCTGGTGCCGGCGCTGGCGTTCCTGCTCGGCGACCGCTTCTGGTGGCCCGGCCGCATCACGCCCGACCCGGCGCAGGCCACCCCGCGCTCGCCCGAGCCGGTCGCCGCACACGACTGACCGACCCGTCGGGCCGCGGCGAACCCGCCACGGCCCCGGCGAGGGTCAGTACGCCAGGCAGACGCACTCGTTCATCAGTGCCCGCACGTTGCGCACGTACGACGGGTTGGGGATCGTCAGCGGCTTCCCCTCCTGAGCCACCGCACCGTGCCCGAAGTTGTACGCGGCGATGACGGCGTTGAGCAGGCAGGAATTCAGCTCGCTGGTGCACAGTGCCGGGTCGAGCCGGAAGTCTGACTCGAAGTACATGTCGCCGATGTACTTCGTCGCCCAGGCCAGGTAGGTGGCGCCGAGGTAGGCGTTGTCCTGGTACGCGTCGATCTTGTAGCTCTTCTCGAACCGCTGGTTCATCCACGTCGCGGTGTCCGGCATCACCTGCAACAGCCCGACTCCACCGTCGCAGGCGTAGATGTTGGACTGCCAGCCGCTCTCCTGCCACGCGGTGGCCTTGAGCAGGTTGAGCGGGATCTTGATGTCGGGGGCCGACACCGGCCAGTAGGTGCGGCTGGCCGCATCGGTCAGCGCCGCCTTCACCTCGGACCGGGACGCCTGGCTGCCCTTGTAGGTCGGCTTGCAGGAGCTCGGCGCCGGCTTCGGCGGCGCCGGGGGAACCTCGGTCTCGGTGGGCGGCTTCGGCACCGGGCGCGGCTTCGGCGCCGCCCGGGTCGGCTTCTTCGTCGTCTTCGGCTTCGGGGTAGCGCTCCGACTCGGCGCGGAACCCATCGATTCCACGGCGCTCACCGACGGGCTCGGCTCCCCGTCGACCTCGTCGGACGGGGCATCGGTCGGCCCGTCGGTGATGGCGACCGGCGCGGCCACGCCCGATGGGCTCTCCCCCTTGGCGGCGCAGCCGACGAGCGCGCCCGCCAGCACAAGCCCGGCGAGCACTGCGGCGCCCAGCCGATCGGTGCGTCGAACCATGCCTTTGCCTCCCCCGTGTGATTGTCGCCGCACCCTAACAAGGTTCGACCGGGCGGCGTTGCCCCTGCGACGGCCGCCGGGGGGCCTGGTCCACCGGGGACTGACCATTGCCCACCGCACGGTCCCGGGTCGCCCAGGCGACCATGAACACCACGGTCCAGAGCACCCCGAGCAGCACCGCCGCGGCCGTCCCGCTCGCCGTTTCCAGTCCGAGATAGAGCCGCGCGCCGCCGATCCCGAGCACCCCCGCCGCAGCGGCGGTCCAGGCAGCCACCGCCACCGGCCAGCGGGCGCTGCGCGACACCAGCCACGCCAGGGTGCAGAAACTCGCGGCGACCACGGCGCTCTGGGTGGAGAGCGCAGCCACCTCACCGCCGCCCGGGGCGGTCCCGTGCGGGCCGGTCAGCTCGGCCACCACGGCCAGCACCACCAGCGGCACGAACGCGCCCGCCGTACCGACCACGCTGAGCAGATCAGCACGCCAGGGTCGGTTGCGCCACGCCAGCACCGCCGCCACCAGCGCCACCAACAGGATCAGCACCGACCCGCGTACCACCGACACCACGACCAGTGTGGCGTCGGCGGCGTCCGGGGTACGCCGAGCCGCGAACCACCCCGCGACAGCGCCGTCCAGCGCGGCCAGACCACTGTTGCGGACCGCCAGCGCGAGCAGACCGGCGATGGCGAGCCCGGCGGCGAACAGGAGCAGCAACCCGGCGGCCAGATTGAGCAGCAGCGTCCAGGCCGGGCCGATCCGCATGGCAACCAGGAAGAACAGCACCCCGTAGCGGGCGGTGAGCCACCGCACCGGGGGCAGAGCGCCGGCCCGGGACAGCAGCGCGCGCGCCGGGTCGGGGTTGCGGCCCAGCCACCGACCCACGAGCACCACACCCACCAGGCCGGCCAGCAGCAGGAACGCCACCCCGGTGGCCCGGCCCAGGAGCCGGGAGACCGTGTCGTACGACTCACCGGCGAGGTGACCGAGCAGCACCGAGCCGCCCACCCAGGTCACCACCCCGGCCAGGTTCCAGAGGGCGAACCGCCGGTACGGCATACCGGCCGCACCGGCCAGCCGGGGCACCAGGGTTCGGGCGAAAGCCACCCATCGGGCGGCGAACACCCCCCGCCCACCCAGGCGGGCCAGCATGGCGTCGGCGCGGGCCCACCGCTGCGGCCCGACCCGGTGACCCAGCCCGGCGCGCAGCCGGGAGCCGTACCGCCGCCCGGCCCGAAAGGCCAGCCCATCGCCGAGGACCGCCGCGACGATCATCGCGAGCAACGCCGGCCCGAGCCGCAAGGTACCGTTGTAGGTGAGGAAGCCGACGAGCAGCAGGGTAGCCTCACCCGGCACGAGCAGGCCGAAGATCACCGCGGTCTCGCCCGCCACGATCAGCGCGGCGACCAGGTAGATCCACAGGGTGGGCAGACCCTGCACCCAGGTCAGCAGGTCGTGCACTCAGGCCCCCAGGACACGGGAGCCAGCATGCCAGCCGGGGGAACCACCGGCACAGCGGTTTCACCATAGATCAGGGGCACCTGGGGGTGACCCCGACGCAGCCTGCGCGAGCGCAGGCGGAAGGATAGAGGGTATGCAGCTTCGCACCGACCTCCGCAACGTCGCCATCATCGCTCACGTCGACCACGGCAAGACCACCCTGGTCGACGCCATGTTGCGGCAGGCCGGCGCGTACGGCGCACGCGGCGAGAACACCGAGCGGGTGATGGACTCCGGTGACCTGGAGCGGGAAAAGGGCATCACGATCCTGGCCAAGAACACCGGTGTGCGGTACCTGCCGGCCGACGGCTCCGACCCGGTCACCATCAACATCATCGACACCCCCGGCCACGCCGACTTCGGTGGCGAGGTGGAGCGCGGCCTGACCATGGTCGACGGTGTGGTGCTGCTCGTCGACGCCAGTGAGGGCCCGCTGCCGCAGACCCGTTTCGTGCTGCGCAAGGCGCTGCGGGCCCGGATGCCGATCATCCTGGTGATCAACAAGGTGGACCGTCCGGACGCCCGGATCAAGGAGGTCGTGGACGACACCTACGAGCTCTTCCTCGACCTGGACGCCGACGAGGAGCAGATCGACTTCCCGATCGTCTACGCCTGCGCCCGCGACGGCATCGCCTCGCTGACCCAGCCCGCCGACGGCTCGGTGCCCGACGACAGCACCTCCCTGGAGCCGCTGTTCCGCACCCTGCTGGACACCATCCCGGCACCCTCGTACGAGGACGGCGCGCCGTTGCAGGCGCACGTCACCAACCTGGACGCCTCGCCGTTCCTCGGCCGGCTCGCGCTGTGCCGGGTCCGCCAGGGCACCATCAACAAGGGTCAGACGGTGGCGTGGTGCCGCACCGACGGCAGCACCCAGCGGGTCCGCATCTCCGAGATGCTGATGACCGAGGGCCTGGAGCGCACGTCGGCCGAGACCGCCGGCCCGGGCGACATCATCGCCGTCGCCGGCATCCCGGAGATCATGATCGGTGAGACCCTCGCCGACGTCGAGAACCCGGTCGCGCTGCCGCTGATCACCGTTGACGAGCCGGCCATCTCGATGACCATCGGCACCAACACCTCGCCGCTGGTCGGCCGGGTCAAGGGCTCCAAGGTCACCGCGCGGATGGTCAAGGACCGGCTCGACAAGGAGCTGATCGGCAACGTGTCCCTGCGGGTCCTGCCGACCGAGCGGCCGGACGCCTGGGAGGTGCAGGGCCGCGGTGAGCTGGCGCTGGCCATCCTGGTCGAGCAGATGCGCCGGGAGAGCTACGAGCTGACCGTCGGCAAGCCGCAGGTGGTCACCCGGGAGATCGACGGCAAGACCTGCGAGCCGGTCGAGCGGCTGACCATCGACGCCCCGGAGGAATACCTGGGCGCGATCACCCAGCTCCTCGCCACCCGCAAGGGCCGGATGGAGCAGCTGGTCAACCACGGCACCGGCTGGATCCGGATGGAGTGGCTGGTGCCGGCGCGCGGCCTGATCGGCTTCCGCACCGAGTTCCTCACCGACACCCGGGGCACCGGCATCCTGCACCACGTCTTCGAGTCCTACGAGCCGTGGTTCGGCGAGCTGCGTACCCGCAACAACGGTTCGCTCGTCGCCGACCGGTCCGGCGCGGTCACCGCCTTCGCGATGATCAACCTTCAGGAACGCGGCCAGCTCTTCGTCGACCCCACCACCGAGGTGTACGAGGGCATGATCGTCGGGGAGAACTCCCGCTCCGACGACATGGACGTCAACATCACCAAGGAGAAGAAGCTCACCAACATGCGGGCGTCGACCTCCGACGAGACGGAGAAGCTGATCCCGCCGCGCAAGCTCTCCCTCGAGCAGGCCCTGGAGTTCTGCCGCGAGGACGAGTGCGTCGAGGTCACCCCGACCGCCGTACGCATCCGCAAGGTAGTGCTCGACCAGCAGCAGCGGGGCCGCGCCGCCGCCCGCCGCAAGCACGCCGGCTGACCCACCCCAGCACCCGGCACCGGGCGCGTCGACCGCTTGCGGTCGGCGCGCCCGGTCGCTTTCCCCCCGACGGGTACGCGAGCCCACCCGCACCTGATCCGCTACGGTCACCGGCATGACCTGGGATGATCTCGACGCCCACCTGGACGGGGTGCCCGGCACCGTCTCCGCGTACGTGGGGCGCCTCCACGCGCCGCCGACCTGGACCCGCCACGCGGACGCCGGCCACTACGCGGCGAGCACCATGAAGGTGGCGGTGCTCGCCGCGCTGCACCGCGCCGCCGAGGCCGGCACCCTGGACCTGGACGCCCCGGTCCCGGTCGTCAACGACTTCGCCTCCGCCCAGCCCGGCGCACCCCGCTTCGCCAACGTGCAGCCCTACGACAACGACGACGCGGTCTGGGACCGCATCGGCGGCACCGCGACGCTGCGCTGGCTGGCCGACCGCATGATCGTGCGCTCCAGCAATCTCGCCACCAACCTTGTCCTCGGCCACGTCGGGCTGCCCGCGGTCGCCGAGGTCTGGGCGCTCGCCGGCGCCCGCAACAGCGTCACCGGCCGCGGCATCGAGGACTTCGCCGCCCGCGAGGCCGGCATCACCAACACGGTCACCGCCGCCGACCTGGCCGCCCTGCTCGGCGCACTGGCCACCGGGGCCGACACCCCCGGCCCACTCGCCTCACCGGCGGCCTGCACCACCATGCTGGACGTCCTGCTCGCCCAGGAACACCGCGAGGACCTCGCCGCCGGCCTGCCCACTGGCACCCGCATCGCGCACAAGAACGGTTGGGTACGCGGCGTCCGCCACGCCGCCGGCGTGGTGCTGCCCGACGACGCCCCGCCATACCTGATCGCCGTCTGCACCACCACCGACCTGGCCGACGGCGACGACCAGGTGGAGGACGACGCCTGCCTGCTGCTCGCGCACATCTCGGCGCAGGTCTGGGCCGCCCGCCACCACCTCTGACCCGCCAGCCTCGGCGGTGATGCCAGCACCGCCGACTGCGGCTACGCTGCTCGCACCCCCACCCTGGAGCCGCCGATGCCCCGCAGTCGCACCGTGCTGATCGCCTTCCTCGTCGTGACGGCCGCGAACCTGCTGGCCAACGCCACCGGCGGCGGCCTGGCCTTCCTGCTCACCAAGCCGCTGCTGATGCCGCTGCTGGCCGCGTACCTCTGGCGGGTCAGCACCGAACGCGCGGCCCGACCGGACCGGCTGCTGCTCGCCGCGCTGGCCTTCGCCACCGGCGGCGACATCGCCCTGATGTTCGACGGCACCGGCTGGTTCCTCGCCGGCATGGCCAGCTTCCTCGGCACGCACCTCTGCTACCTCGCGGCCTTCACCCGACGCGGCGCCGCGACCGCGCTGCGCCGTACGCCGCTGGCCGCCGTCCCCCTGGGGTACGCGGCGCTGACCGTCATCGCGCTGACCTGGATGTGGGCCGGGCTCTCCGATGCCGGGCTGGCCATACCGGTGGCCGGTTACGCGATCGCGCTGGCCGCCATGGCCAGCACCGCCGCCACCCAGGGCTGGCGGGTCGGTGTCGGCGCGGCGCTCTTCCTCGGCTCCGACCTGCTGATCGCCGCCGGGGTGGCCGAGGTGGCCCAACCACCCGGCGCGCCGGTGCTGGTCATGGCGACCTACGCCGCCGGCCAG
Source organism: Micromonospora sp. NPDC049049 (assembly GCF_040649115.1). NCBI lineage: Bacteria > Bacillati > Actinomycetota > Actinomycetes > Micromonosporales > Micromonosporaceae > Micromonospora > Micromonospora sp. NPDC049049. The sequence continues at coordinate 15,544 of NZ_JBEZEX010000049.1, forward strand.
GCACTGATCGTCACCGGCTGCGCCGCCCGCACCGGCACACCCACCGACGCGCCGGTCACTCCAGCAACTGCGCCCGCAACGCCCTGAGGTCGGAGTCGGTGAGCCCCAGCCCGTCGCGCAGGTACGCGTCGAACGAGCCGTGGACCCGACGCACCTCGGCGTAACCGGCGTCGAGATACTCGGCGCGGACCTCCAGCACCGGCACCACCGCGTCGACGTCCAGCTCGGGATTCCGCCGACGCATCGCCTCGACGATCACCGCTCGCAGGCTGTCGGTCAGGTCGTTGTTGCGCAGGTAGTCGGCGCGAACGGCCGCCTCGTCCACCCCGAGCGCCGTCAACAGGATGACGGTCAGCCAACCGGTGCGGTCCTTGCCGGCGGAGCAGTGGTAGAGCAGCGGCAGATTTTCCGGGCGGGACGCCAGCCGCACCGCCTCGGCGAAACCGACCCGCGCCGACTCACCGGTGACGAACCAGCGGTAGATCGCCTCCATCGCTCCCGCCGTGCCCTGCCGGGCCAGCTCGGCGTACGCGTTCAGGTCGTGTCCGAGCAGCACCGCCGAGACGTACGTGAAGACGGGGTGCTCCGCGTCGTGCACCGGCAGGCGCACCACCCGTGGTTCACCGGCGAAGCGGTCCTCCGGCGCGACCGCGATTTCCGAGGCGTCGCGCAGATCCACCACGCACGCGGGCCCCAGCTTCGCCAGGACCGGCAGGTCCTCGTCGGTCAGCCGACCCAGAGCCGGAGTGCGGATCAACTGGCCGACCCGGACCCTCCGCCCGTCCGCGCCGACGAGCCCGCCCAGGTCACGCGCGTTCGGCGCACCCACCAGCTCCCAGCCCTGCCCGGTCATGCGGTCTCCCCTCCGAAGGTGAACCTCCGTATAGGGTGCCTGACATGACGATCTCGGCGGTACGCACCCACCGGGTTTCCGCCCCCTTACACACCCCGTTCGTCACCGCGCTACGTCGCACCACCACAGTGGACACCCTGGTCGTCGAACTCGTCGACAGCGACGGCCGGTCCGGCTTCGGTGAGGCGCCGCAGGTCTGGCAGGTCACCGGCGCGTCGGTCGCCGGGGCGCAGGCGTGCGTCCGCGAGCTGCTCGGCCCACGGCTGATCGGCCGTGACCCGGACGACCTGGTGACCCGGTGCGCCGAGGTGCAGCGCGCCGTGGTCGGCAACGAGGCCGCGAAGGCGGCGGTGGACGTCGCCCTGCACGACCTCGCCGCGCGGCGACTGGGCGTACCCCTGGTGCGGTTGCTCGGGGGCACCACGCTGCGGGTCCCGACGGACGTCACGCTGGCGGCAGGCGACGCGGTGGACCTGGCGACCGCGGCACGGCAGCGCCAGGCCGACGGCTTCGGCGTGCTCAAGTTGAAGGTCGGCACCGACGCGGCCGGTGACCTGGACCGGGTACGCGCGGTCCGGGCGGCCGTCGGCCCCGGCACCCGGATCCGGCTGGACGCCAACCAGGGCTGGACGCCCCGGGAGGCGGTCCGGGTGATCCGCGGCATCGAGGACGCCGGGCTCGACGTGGAGTTGGTCGAGCAGCCGGTGGCCCGCTGGGACCTGGACGGGCTGGCCTGGGTCAGCGACCGGGTGTCCGTGCCGATCCTGGCCGACGAAGCGGTCTTCGGGGTGCGTGACCTGGTGGAGGTGATCCGCCGCCGGGCCGCCGACCTGGTCAACGTCAAGCTGGCCAAGTGCGGTGGACTGCACCCGGCCCGCACCCTCCTCGACCTGGCCTCCGCGCACGGCCTCGGCACTGTGGTCGGCTCGATGATGGAGAGCCAGGTCGGCATCGGGGCGGCCGCGAGCCTGGTCGCCGCGTACGGCACCACAGCGGTTCCCGACCTGGACGCCGCCTGGTGGCTGGCCTGGTCACCGGTGCAGGGCGGCATTCGCTACGACGGGGCGACGGTGGTTCTGCCGGATGCCCCTGGCCTGGGCATCTCCGGCCTCGCTGAAGCAAAAGTGCAGGCCCATGGTTGATGGCTGTCGGTTTCTTTCATAGGGTTCCCCTGGACAGCCGACACGATCTGGGGGTTGACGTGGAGCTGCAACCGGGCCGCGAGGCCGTCGTCCGGGTCGCCGTGGCGACACTGTGGACCTACCCCGAGGCCGTCCGCCCGGTCGACCGTCCGGCGCTGACCGCCGGCGTCGACATCCCGACCTGGGTCTCCGGGATGGACACCGACCAGCAGGTCGGCGACTGCGTACTGAGCCAACTCCTGCTCGGCGAACGGGTCCTCGTCAGTGAGGTACGCCCGGACGGCTGGGCCCGGGTCGTCGCCGTCGAACAACCAGCCGCCAAGCTGGATCCCCGCGGCTACCCGGGTTGGCTTCCCGCCGAGCAGTTGGCCGTTCTCGACCCGACCCACACCGGCACCGACCACCCGCTGGTGGTGGACGCCACGGTCACCGGGCTGCACGCCGCCCCGAACGGGCCGGTGGTGCTGCCCGGCGTCGTCGTCGGCACCCGGCTCGTCCCGGCCGGCCCCGCGCTCGACGACTGGCGGCCGGTGCACGTCCCCGGTCGGGCCACCCCGCTCTGGCTGCCCGACCGCCACCTCGTGTCGTCGGCGGTCGCGTCGCCGGCCGCCGCGCAGGCGCTCGCGGTGGCACAGCGCCTGCTGGACGTGGTCTACATCTGGGGCGGTCTCTCCGCGCACGGCATCGACTGCTCGGGGCTGGTGCATCTGGCCTGGCGGCGGTTCGGGGTGCTGCTGCCCCGCGACGCCGACGATCAGGCAGTGGCCACCACCCCACTGTCGTTGGGCGCGGAACGCCCCGGCGATCTCTACTTCTTCGCCCGACCGGGCCGCAAGATCCACCACATCGGCATCGTCACCGCCGCCCCCGGCGACGGCGGCCAACGCCGGATGCTGCACGCCTGCTACCGGCGACGGCGGGTCATCGAAGAGGAACTGCCGGCAGACCGGACCGCCACACTGGTGGGCGCGCACCGGGTCTAGGGCGGGTCTCTGTCGACCCGAGCCGGAGCCCAGGCATCTGGGCCCGGCGCAGGCCGGCCGGCACTTCCGACACCGGCCGGGTGCCTGTCCGCACCCGGCCGGTGGACCGGTCAGTGTCGGGCCTCGGCCAACTCGCGACGCCGGTCCCGGGAGGACTTCACCAGGCTCGCGGCGGTGGCGATGCCCAGGGTGCCGATGATGACCAGCAGCGACAACCAGATCGGGATGTGCGGCGCCCAGCCGACGTGCTCGCCACCGTTGATGAACGGCAGGTTGTTGTCGGCCAGTGCCTCCAGCACCAGCTTGACCCCGATGAACCCGAGCACGACGGCCAGGCCGTAGCTCAGGTAGATCAGCCGGTCCAGCAGGCCACCGAGCAGGAAGTAGAGCTGCCGTAGGCCCATCAGCGCGAAGACGTTCGCGGTGAAGACCAGGTACGGCTCCTGGGTGATGCCGAAGATCGCTGGGATCGAGTCCAACGCGAAGATCAGGTCGGTGGTGCCGATCGCGATCATCACGATCAGCATCGGGGTGAACAGCCGCTTGCCGGCCACCTGGGTGGTCAGCTTCGCGCCGTCGTAGTCCTTCGAGATCGGCAACGCCTTGCGGCTCCACCGGATCAGTACGTTCTCGGAGAACTCGTCCTCGTCCGGCTCACCCTGCCGGGCCAGGTTCACCGCGGTGTAGATCAGGAACGCGCCGAAGATGTAGAAGACCCAGGAGAACTGCGTGATCAGCGCCGCACCCGCGGCGATGAACCCGCCGCGCATCACCAGCGCCAGCACGATGCCGACGAGCAGCACCTTCTGCTGGTACTGCCGAGGCACCCCGAAGCGCGCCATGATGATCACGAAGACGAAGAGGTTGTCCACCGAGAGGCTGTACTCGGTGAGCCAGCCGGTGTAGAACTGGCCGGCCGCGCTGGCCCCCGAGGTCAGCCAGACACCCACACCGAAGAGCAGGGCGAGGCCGACGTAGAAGGCGACCCAGAGGCTCGACTCCCGCACACTCGGCTCGTGCGGGCGCCGACCGATGATCAACAGGTCGACGAGCAGGACCGCAGTCAGTGCGACAAGCGTCCCCGCCCACACCAATCCGGACACGTCCAACGTTCATTCCTCCGGCAGACACGCGGCGTCGGGCACACCGTACGCCCCTGCGGGAGCCGGCGTGCCGCTGTCGCTCACTCTGGTGACTGTCGGAGGTCTCTTCCGCCGCCGCCCCTGGGGGGCGGCGACCTACGGGGCCGGGTCGGGCACCGTGGTTCCGGCGATCGACCGTGCTGACGACTCCGTTGCGGGGGAATACTCCCCTCCTCAATGACCATTGTTGCCCACCACGCCCCGTGATCACACCCCGGGCACCCGGTGGCGCCGGACACCACTCGACGCGTCGCACCGCACACCCACTAGGGCTTCCTAGGAGGCTAGTGCACGTCGGGTGCGGCGATCGGGTCGGCGAGCGACCAGCCGGCAGCGAGCAGGTCGTCGCAGGCCCGCACCGCCGCGGCCAACCGATCGGCGTGCGACCCGGTCAACTCCACCACCGGCACGCCACACCCGGCCAGCTCGGCCCGGAAACGCTCGGTCATCCAGGCCCGCAGGTGCTCACCGTCGCGCAGCCCGTCATCCGTGAACGGCACCCCCCGGTGATCCGTCAGCAGATACAGCGCCGGCCGGCGGGCCGCCACCCGTACCTCCTCGGAAGCGCTGCCCAGGTAGCGCTCCTCCCACACCGCCGTCGCCCGCGCGTCGGTGTCGCAGACCAGCAGCGGCCCGCTCGTCCGGGCCGCCGCGTCCTCGGCCGCCTGCTGCTCGCGCACCACCGCGCGGAAGTCGTCCCGGTCCCAGGCAACGTCGAAGACGGTCGCCTCCGGCGCTCGTTCCCGCAACCGGGCCAGCTTGCGAGCGGTCAACTCCCGGCCGTACTCCGGCACCCAGGACGTGCCGTAGTGCCCGGCGAGCGCCGCCGCCATCGTCGTGGTCCCGGTCGACTCGGCCCCGACCACCACCACCCGACGGGCGAACCACGCCCGCACCGGCGGGCTCAGCCACCGCCAGTGACCCGCCGGGTCCGCGCGCACGGCCGTCCCGGACACCGGCACGGTCCGCCGGTCCGGATCAACCGACACGGGTACGGCGTGGAAGCGGCGCGCCAGCTCGACGCCGTACGCCTCGGAGGAGAAGACCGCGTCCACCGACCCCGACCCGACCGCCTCGCGGAACACCGCGCAGTGCGCGTCCCAGACCGCCGGATCGGCGTAGTCCACCGGGTGGTCGTCGTACCGGCCGACGACGCGGACCCACGGCGTGTCCGCGTGCACCTCGCGCAGCCAGTCGAGGCGCAGCGGAAGCGGAATGGACTCCCGACGCGAGGGCGCCACGACGACGGTCACCTCGGCGCAGCGGGCGGCGGCGGCCCGGATCAGCGCGTGGTGCCCGGCGTGCGGCGGATAGAACTTGCCCACCACCATCCCGTGCCCGAACTCGGCGGCAGACCGACGCGACGGCCCGCGTGGTGCCGGCGGCCGGCCGGATGTCGCGGGGTTCACGCGGTGACCGGGGCCGGGCCGGGCGGAACCGCGCTCGGCCGGTCGGCCCGACGCAGATCGGCGCGCCAGGCCCGCAACCCGAGCATGCACAGGGCGAGGAAGACGAGGTAGAGCACGGCCGTCAGGTGCAGCCCCTTGTACGCGTACAGCGGGATGTAGATCAGGTCGGCGGCGATCCAGAGCCACCAGCTCTCCACCCGCTTTCGGGTCTGCCCGTACGTGGCCAGCAGGGACAGCGCCGTGGTCAACGCGTCCGGCAGCGGCACTGTCGAGTCGGTGGCCCGGTCCAGCAGGACCCAGAGCGCGCCGGTGAGCAGCAGCCCGGCGGCGGCCAGCCCCAGCCACTCCCGCCGCCCCGTCCGGCTGACAGTGAGCCGGGTACGCCGCTCGCCCCCGAACAGCCAGTGCCACCAGCCGTAGCAGCCGAGCGCGACGTAGACGACCTGGAGCCCCGCGTCGGCGTACAGCCCGGCGGTCCAGAACAGCACCATGAGCAGCAGCACGTTGGCGATGCCGATCGGCCAGTTGGCGATCTTCTGCCGGGCCACCAACCACACGTTGAGCACACCGGTTCCGAACCCCAGCAGCTCCGCCCAGGTGGTGCCCGTCCCGGCCACCCGAAACGCGGTGCCGGTGAGCCAGTCGATGATCACGAGGCCACCCTAGGGTCCGTGTCAACGCCCTCTGTCGAGCCGAGGCGGAGTCCAGGCAGTGGTCCAGCACGGACCCGCGACACCGACCGGCCCGACCGCCGTGGGAGGCTGTCCGACATGGTGCTTGAGGTCGCGTTGATCGACGTACTACCCGGACACGAGGACGCATTCGCCGCCGCGTACGCCGAGGGTCACCCGGTGCTCGCCGGAGCGACCGGCTGCCGGTCCGTGCGGATGACCCGAGGAATCGAGTCACCGACCCGGTTCGTGCTGCTCGTCGAATGGGACTCGGTCGAGGCGCACGAGAACAACTTCCGGGCCACCGAACGGTTCGACGCGTGGCGGGCGCTCATCGGGCCGCACTTCGCGGGACCGCCCATTGTCGAACACTTCCTCGACGTACCGGCCTGAGCCAAGCTGTCGTACCCCGCGGTTATCGTGCCGGGCGCACGCGCCGGCCGCCGGCCCCGACGGGCTCGGGGGCGCCGGGTCCGGTGGCCGCGCGGCGCGTCACCGTCGGCACGGTCAACACTCACTCGCCGACGCGGCGGGCCAGCACGGTGACCGTCTCCTCCGGTGACAGCGCCGCGGCCAGCAGCGCTGCGGTCATCCGCTCGTAGCGGTCGACGTCGAGCACGGTGGCCAACCGGATGTCGGTGGTCAACGCCTCGAGCATGACCGTGCGCGGGTCCGCCGGGTCGGGAAAGGCGTAGCAGGAATACGGTGTGAGCGGATGCAGCCCGCCACCGGCCGCTCCGCGTGGCAACAGCCGCACCGTCACGTGGGACAGGCCGGTCACGGCGACCAGGTGACGCAACTGTTCACGCCAGACCGCCACCGGCAGGTCACCCGGGTCGCAGACAGCCTCGGCGAGCACCGCCGTGTAGCGCGGCGGGTAGGCACGCCGAAGCACCTCCTGCCGCAGTGCCCGCGCGCGCACCTCGGCCTCCACATCGACGTCCGGCGTGAGCTGGACGCCGGCGCTGACCAACACCCGGGCGTACGCGGGCGTCTGGAGCAGCCCCGGCACCACCGACGGCTGGTACTCGACGATGTCGGCGGCGCCCGCCTCCAACTCGGCGTAGGTGCGCTGCCGTTCGCTCATCTCGCCCAGCGTCTTCCACCAGCCTCGGCTGGTCGCCGCGTCCCGGGCGATGACGATCAGCGCCTCCCGCGCGGGCGTGGGCACCTTGTAGACGTCCAGCAGGTCGAGCACGTCGGCGAGGTCCGGGCGACTCTGACCCAGCTCGATGCGGGACAGCTTCGACGTCGAGGCCCAGCCCAGCCGGTCGCAGACCTGCTCCAGGGTCAGCGACTCGCGCCGACGGAGTTGGCGCAGCTCTGCGCCGAGACGTGCACGTCGAATGACAGGACTTGTTGGCAGCGGCATCCCGGCCTCCCCACCGAGGGAGACTACGCAGGACGATCACCCAGTGCAATAGCTCGCTCGCGCACCGCAATCAGGGTATTCGACGCCGCTGGCCGGACCGGCTCGCCGGAGCAGATCGTTTCCGCAGGTCAGCGCGGTTGCGGGTCGCGAAGGCTGATCGCGGCGGGCCGGCCATCCCCGATCGGCGTGGCCGGACTCAGGGTCGGTAGGTGCCGAAGGACCAGACGTAGCCGGCCAGATCGCGGGCCGCGTAGTCACGGGAGCCGTAGTCGGTGTCGAACGGCTCGCGGATGATCTCGGCGCCGGCCGCGCGGGCCCGGGCGCAGTGGGCGTCGACGTCCGGCACGGCCACGTAGACCGACCAGTCGTCGTCGGCCGGCCGGGGCGGGGCCTCGGCCCGACCACCCAGCATGATCATGCCGGTGTCGAGGACCAGCTCGGCGTGCGCGACCGCACCGTCCGGCGCCTCGTGCACGGCGTGCACCCGGAAACCGAAGGCGGCACCGAGCCAGTCGATCGCGGCGCGGGGATCGGGATAACGGAAGATCGGATAGATGGTTCGCATGACCCGATTCTGCGGCCGGTGGCGCGGCTCCGGATTGGACGAATGTGACCTCGGCGGGTCGCCGAACCGGCTCGGGTCGGCCGGCGGCCGTCAGCGGCCGGAGAGCAGCGCGGCCGGCGTGGCCCCCGCGAACTCGTGGAAGTCCCGAATCAGGTGGGACTGGTCGTAGTAGCCGCAGCCCGCCGCCACGGCGGCCCAGTCGACTCCCCGCCCGGCCTCGCCGGCGTGGGTCGACGCGGCCTGAGCCTGCTGGAAACGCAGCAGCCGGGCGGCCATCTTGGGCGGCAGCCCGACCTCCTGCCGGAATCGGGACGCGAGGTGCCGGCGGCTCCAGCCCAACTCGTCGGCGAGCACACCGACGCTCCCCCGCCCACCGCTGGCGGCCAGCCACCGCCACGCCCAGTCGAGCCGCGGGTCCACCGGCGGGGACGCCGCCAGCCGGGTGGCGAGCACCCGGTCGAGGAGGTCGAACCGCTCCGACCAGCCGGTGGCCTCGGCGAGCCGGTCGCGCAGCCGATCCAGCCAACGGCCCGGGAGCTGCCCGACGCCGACGGCCCGATTGGTGAGCTCACCCAGGGGCAGACCGAGAAGCCGGCGGGCGGCCAGAGGGGCGAGCAGCAACTCGACGCCCTCCCCCACGCCCACGGTGCGCGTGGTGCACCAACTGTCGAAGGTGCCGGCCACGAACGAGTCGACAGCGGTGACACCACGCTGCGCGCTACGCGGGTCGGTCACGTCCAGCGGAGCACCCCAGCCCAGTATCAGCACCACGAAGACGCCCGCCGACTCCCGGCGGACCAGTGGCACGTCCGCCCGTTCCCGGTAGCCCACGTACCTGTCGACGAACGGACGCAGGCTGGCGTCGGGCAGCCCGAAGACCATCTCGCCGATCGGCGCCACCGCCGTCAACAGTGCCCGCCCTTCGCGTGCCCCGGTCGGCCGGGCCCGAGCGGTGCGCTGGGCGGGGCCGACCGGGTGGCCGTCACTTCACGCCGGCGGCGTCCATGCCGCGCAGCTCCTTCTTCAGGTCGGAGACCTCGTCGCGGATCCGGGCCGCCAACTCGAACTGGAGCTCGCGGGCGGCGGCCAGCATCTGGTCGTTGAGCTCCTGAATGAGCTGGGCGAGGTCGGCGCGGGCCATCCCCTCCCGTGAGGTGACGGTCGCGGCGGACCGGCTCCGGCTGCGGGTCTCCTTGACCGGCGCCTTGCCTCGGGAAAGCTGACGCACCGCGCCGCCGACCCGGGAGTTTTCGGTGTCCTCCGCCTCGCGGTAGATGTCGTCCAGGATGTCGTGGATCTTCTTACGCAGCGGCTCCGGGCTGATGCCGTGCGCCTCGTTGTGCGCGATCTGCTTGGCCCGACGCCGATCGGTCTCGTCGATCGCCGCCGCCATCGACGGGGTGATCTTGTCGGCGTACATGTGCACCTGGCCGGAGACGTTACGGGCGGCCCGCCCGATGGTCTGGATCAGCGACCGGCCGCTGCGCAGGAAGCCTTCCTTGTCGGCGTCGAGGATCGCCACCAGCGACACCTCGGGCAGGTCCAGACCTTCGCGGAGCAGGTTGATGCCGACGAGCACGTCGTAGTCACCCTTGCGAAGCTCGCGCAGCAGCTCCACCCGGCGCAACGTGTCGACCTCCGAGTGCAGGTAACGCACCCGGATGCCGTTCTCCAGGAGGTAGTCGGACAGGTCCTCGGCCATCTTCTTGGTCAGCGTGGTGACCAGCACCCGCTCGTCCCGGTCGGTCCGCAGCTTGATCTCGTGCATCAGGTCGTCGATCTGGCCCTTGGTCGGCTTGATCACGACCTCCGGGTCGACCAGACCGGTAGGTCGGATCACCTGCTCGACGAACTCGCCCTGAGCCTGCTCCATCTCCCAGGTGCCGGGGGTCGCGGATAGGTAGACCATCTGGCCGACCCGCTCCAGGAACTCGTCGAAGCGCAGCGGCCGGTTGTCGGCCGCGCTGGGCAGCCGGAAGCCGTGGTCGATGAGCATCCGCTTGCGGGACGCGTCGCCCTCGTACATGCCGCCGATCTGCGGGATGGTCACGTGCGACTCGTCGACCACCGTGAGGAAGTCGTCGGGGAAGTAGTCGAGCAGGGCGTGCGGCGGGCTGCCGGGCAGCCGCCCGTCCATGTGCATCGAGTAGTTCTCGATGCCGGAGCAGAAACCCACCTGCCGCATCATCTCGATGTCGTAGGTGGTGCGCATCCGCAGCCGCTGCGCCTCCAGCAGCTTGCCCTGCCGCTCCAGCTCGGCGAGGCGCTCGGCCAGCTCGACCTCGATGTCACGGATCGCCCGTTCCATCCGCTCCGGGCCGGCCGCGTAGTGGGTGGCCGGGAAGATCACCAGCTGGTCGACCTCGCGGACCACGTCACCGGTCAACGGGTTGAGGTAGTAGAGCTTCTCCACCTCGTCACCGAACAGCTCGATCCGGATCGCCAGCTCCTCGTACGCCGGGATGATCTCCAGCGTGTCGCCGCGAACCCGGAAGGTGCCCCGCTGGAAGGCCATGTCGTTGCGGGTGTACTGGATGTCGACGAGCCGGCGCAGCAACTGGTCGCGGTCGAGCTCCTGCCCGATCTGCACCTTCACCGCCCGGTTGAGGTACTCCTCCGGGGTGCCCAGGCCGTAGATCGCCGAGACGGTCGCCACCACGATCACGTCGCGGCGGGTGAGCAGCGACATCGTCGCCGAGTGCCGTAGCCGCTCCACCTCCTCGTTGATCGAGGAGTCCTTCTCGATGTAGGTGTCGGTCTGCGGGATGTACGCCTCGGGCTGGTAGTAGTCGTAGTACGAGACGAAGTATTCGACCGCGTTGTGCGGCAGCAGCTCGCTGAACTCCTTGGCTAGCTGTGCGCAGAGAGTCTTGTTCGGGGCGAGCACCAGGGTGGGGCGTTGCAGCCGCTCGATCAGCCACGCCGTGGTGGCGCTCTTGCCGGTGCCGGTCGCGCCGAGCAGCACCGTGTTGCGGTCGCCGCGCCGAACTCGGCGCTCAAGGTCATCGATGGCCGCTGGTTGGTCGCCGGCCGGCTGGAAGTCACTGACGACCTGGAAGCGGCTGTCCAGCCGGGGAATGTCGAGCGCCATGCCATCAACGGTACGCCGGAGGTCCGACAGGAACGGCCGTCACGCCAGGTACGTGATCGGCTTCAATATTCCCATTGTGTGGCCCATGTCACCGGGACTACCCTCTTCATGTAGGCCGCTCGCGGCGGCCGACCGGGCCGGTGGCCAGGCCAACATCACGGCCGGTCGCCCCCGGCACTGCGGTCGCAGCACCCGGCTCGTCCGGCGTGCGCACCCGTGTGGTCGCGCTCGAGGCGCAGACCGGCCGCCGCGAGCGCCCCTGCTCGTCACCCCGGTGCCTCCCCGCCCGTTTCATCTCCGTGGACACCTCTCCGACCCCGGCGCCCGACACCGCCCGCACCGCCACACCCTCGCCCGACGACCCGAGCACCGGCAAGGGCCCGGCCAGCGGCAGCGGCCCGAGCACCGGCAAGAGCCCAAGCACCGGCAAGAGCCCGACCGGCGGCAAGGGCACGAGCACCGGCAAGGACCCGACCGGCGGCCAGGCCACGACCAGCGGCAAGGGCGCGATCGGCGGCAGCGGGCGGCACCGCACCGGCCCGGCCGGCGGCACCCCGGCGGTCGGGCGAACCGACGACGCCAGGAACACGTCCACGGCCGGCCGAACCCCCGACACCGGGAGCAGGCCCACAGCCGGCCGGTCCGCTGGCGGCGCGCGCCGAGCCACCGCCGGCCTCAGGACCAACGACACGCGGCGGGCCGCCGCCGAGCGGAGCCTCGCGGAGAACCGCGAGACCACCCGCAGCGGCGACACCGCCGACACCGCCGGGCCGCCCTCGGCCGGCCGTCGTCGGCGTACGGTGCTGCTGTTGCTCGGTCTGACGGCGGTGACGTCCGCGACGGCGCTGGTGCTCGGGCTGTTGAGCTGGGCGCCCGACCCGCCCGAGCCGGCCCGGCCGCTGACCCTGGCGGAGGGTGAGCGGCTGGCCGCCGTGCGGGTCACCAACCTGCGGGACCTGCGCGCCGGCGTACGGGTCACGGCCGGTACCGGCGCCGCCCGCCTCGAACTGGTGGGCTGGGTGGACTGGTCCCGGTCACTGCTCTACCTCGACGTGGGCGGGCCGGGAGCGGGTGCCGAACGCGGGCTGTTGCAGAAGAGCGGTCCGGTGCTGGTGATCCGGCCCGATCCGGCGGCGGTGCCCACTCCCGCCGCACCACCACTGATGCCCCCGACGGACCGGTGGCAGCTGCACCGACCGGCACCCGGGGCGCACCTGACACCGGTGCTCGACCTGCTCCTCGATCTCGCGGCCGACCGCCCCGACCCCACGACCCGGACGGCACCGTCCGACGGGGCGCGCTGGATCGCCCGCGAGGCCGTCCCGGCCGGCCCACTGGACGTCATACAGGCACCACTGCCCAGCGGCACGCCAGCCACCAGCACGACCATCGGCACCCCCAGCGCCGCGACGCCCGCCCCGGACGGACAGACCCGGTACTGGCTCGATCAGGACGCCCGCCTGCACAAGCTGGTAACCGTGCTGCCCGGCACCGGGCCGGTCACGATGATCTTCAACCGCGAGGACCGGCCGACACTACGACCGGTGGACGCGCTCGGCGGTCGCCCCGGTCTGCCCCGCGCGCTGACCGACGCCGAGCAACGTCGGCTCGACCGGCTGCCGGCCCGGCTCCGCGCCCACGGCGGTGCCACCGTGACGCTGACCGCACCGATGGGCACTGAGACGAACCTGCGGGGCGCAGGCTGGTTGAGCTGGACCGCGCGCAGCGCGTACCTCGCGGTCGCCGACCTGGGCGTACCGGATCGCCGGACCCTGCTGCGCCGCGACGCCGCCGGCCTGGCCCGGGCGGACCTGCCCGCGGCCGACGGTGGCGGCGGCACCGCGGAGGTGCCGGCCCGACCGCCGCTACCGCCCCCGACCGGGGGGTGGCGCGTCTCCCGGCCCGCCCGAGACGACCTGAGTGTGCTGGTCGACGCCGCGATAGCCGCCGGGTCGGTCGGGCAGCGGGGCGTGGCCGTGCGGGTACGCGAGGACGTCATTGCCGGACGAACAGTGGACGTCATCGAGTCGGGCCCGGCCGACGCGCGGCTGCGTTACTGGCTCGACCGGGACGGGTCGCTCCGCCGGCTCGAGTTGCAGACCGACGCCGGCGCGTGGGCACACCTGGATCTCCAGCCCGCCGTCGTGCCCCGACTGGCTGCCAACCCTCGACCCCCGGCCCCTCGACCTTCGGCCCCTCGGCCCGGTGCCCGCTGACCGATTCCTCAGGGACGCCAGCCGGTCTGCGCGGCCCACTGCTCGGCCCGCAGGTACTCCTCGTCGAACCATGGGTTGCGGCCCGTCCCGGAATCGCCGGCCACCGGGGCCGCGTCGATGAGGTCCCGCTTGAGCAGCAGATACGTGGCTCGCTGATCCGGGTCGGCACGCAGGTGGTCGCGCATCAACAGCGCGTACCGCCAACCCGGCGAATCCGCCACCCGCACGTGCAGACGAACGGGGCGGGCCGGGTCCGCACTACCGTGCAACCGCTTCTCCCAGCGGCCCCTGCCGGCCGGACGCGGATCGTCCCACCACTGCCCCGGCACCCGTGGGAACCCGGCGCTCGCCAGCCGATCGGCCAACGGCCCGTCGGCGTCGGCGAGGCTGGCGATCGCCACCTGCACGTCGATGACATTCTGCGTGGCCAGGCCGGGCACCGCCGTCGAACCGATGTGATCGATCCGGAGGGCACTCGAGCCGAGCGCGTGCTGGATCCGGGCGGCCAGCCGCGCGTACTGCTCCGGCCAACTCGCGTCGGCCCAGGCCAACTCGGCCTCGTCGGGCGCGACCACCCGCCGCTGGCGCAGATTGTCCTCGTAGGGCACCAACCGCTGCTCCCAGAGCAGGTCGACGGCGTCGTGCAGCGCCGTCAGGCTCCCGTCGTTGGTCAGCACCACGTCCGCCGCCGCCCGGCGGCGGGCGTCGTCGGCCTGGGCGGCGATCCTCCGCTCGGCCTCCGCGCGACCCATCCCCCGGTCACGCGTCAGCCGCTGCAGTCGGGTCGCCACGGCCGTCTGCACCACGACCACCAGGTGGTACGTCGGCGCGAGACCCACCTCGACCAGCAGCGGTACGTCGTTGATGACTATGGCGTCGGGTGCCGCCGCGGCGGCCAGTTCCGCGGTGCGGGCCCGGACCCGGGGGTGGGTGATCGCCTCCAGCCGACGACGGGCGGTCTCGTCAGCGAACACCACCGCTCCCAGTGCGGCACGGTCCAGTGCGCCGTCGGCGTCCACCACCGCGTCGGAGAAGGCGGCGACGATCTCGGCCAGCCCGTCCGTACCCGGCGCCACCACCTCCCGGGCCACCCGGTCGGCGTCAATCAGCACCGCGCCCCGCTCGACGAGCCGCGCGGCCACCGAGCTCTTTCCTGACCCGATCCCGCCGGTCAACCCCACCCTCAGCACCCGCACAGTCAACCGGATCGACAAGCCCGCCGCCAACCCACCCACGGCCCGGCGACCTCGCCACCACCCCACCCCGGGACTCCGCGCGCGCCCGCTTCGACCGGCCCCCGCCGCACCCACACGGGCCACCTACGCACCGCACCCCGCGTCCCGCATTTCCCACCCCACGCCCGCACCCCACACCCTCACCCCTGCCCGCGCCCGCACCCGCACCCCACACCCTCACCCCTGCCCGCGCCCACGCCCGCACCCGCACCCGCACCCAGCGCTCGCACCCTTCCCCCGCGCCCGCGCCCGCGCCCGCGCCCGCGCCCGCGCCCGCGCCCGCGCCAAGATCACCGCAACATCAGGGATGTTGCTGCCTCCGGCACGCGCGAGACCAGCAACATCCCTGATGTTGCGCGGATCATGACGACGAACCCGCCCCGGAGACAGCGGGAGCGGGGTTCGGGACGCCCACGACCGCCAAGATCGTGCTCGAACCAGGATGTAGTGGTCTACGGCGGTGGGGAGGCCCCTACATCATGGATCGAGCACGATCTTGGCGAGCGAGCGGGCGGGCCAACGAGCGGGCGGGCCAACGAGCGGGCGGGCCAGCGGCGCGGCAGGGCGTACTGCGGATACGGCGAGGGCCCCGCCCCCAGCGATCCGGAGATCGCGGGGACGGGGCCCGTCGTCGTTCAGCGGGTCACTTACCGCCGGCGAGCTTCTCCCGCAGTGCGGCGAGCGCCTCGTCGGTGGCCAGCGTGCCGGCCGGCTCCTCGGCCTGCCGGCTCGGGGCCGGGCTGGACGAGGAGGTGGTGCCACCGCCACCGCCGCCGGCAGCGGCCGGAACGGCCGGAGTCGGGTTGGCAGCAGCCTCGGCGTCGGCGGCCCGAGAGGTCTGCACCTGCTTGGTGTGGGCCTCCCAGCGCAGACGAGCCTCGGCGTACTGGTTCTCCCAGGTCTCGCGCTGCTTGTCGTACCCCTCGAGCCACTCCCCCGTCTCCGGGTCGAAGCCCTCGGGGTAGATGTAGTTGCCCTCGGTGTCGTACGTCGCGGCCATGCCGTAGAGGGTCGGGTCGAAGTGCTCCTCGCCCTCGACGAAGCCCTCGTTGGCCTGCTTGAGCGACAGCGAGATCCGGCGACGCTCAAGGTCGATGTCGATGACCTTGACCATGACCTCGGAGCCAACCTGGACGACCTGCTCCGGGATCTCCACGTGGCGCTCGGCCAGCTCGGAGATGTGGACCAGACCCTCGATGCCGTCGTCCACGCGGACGAACGCACCGAACGGAACCAGCTTGGTGACCTTACCCGGCACGATCTGCTGGATCGCGTGGGTGCGGGCGAACTGCCGCCACGGGTCTTCCTGGGTCGCCTTCAGCGACAGCGAGACCCGCTCGCGGTCCAGGTCGACGTCCAGGACCTCGACCTCGACCTCCTGGCCGACCTCGACGACCTCGGACGGGTGGTCGATGTGCTTCCAGGACAGCTCGGAGACGTGCACCAGACCGTCGACGCCGCCCAGGTCCACGAAGGCGCCGAAGTTGACGATCGAGGACACGACGCCCTTGCGGACCTGGCCCTTCTGCAGCTTGTTGAGGAACTCGGTGCGCACCTCGGACTGCGTCTGCTCCAGCCAGGCCCGGCGGGACAGGACCACGTTGTTGCGGTTCTTGTCCAGCTCGATGATCTTGGCCTCGAGCTCCCGCCCGACGTACGGCTGCAGGTCGCGCACACGACGCATCTCGACCAGGGACGCGGGCAGGAAGCCGCGCAGCCCGATGTCGAGGATGAGGCCGCCCTTGACCACCTCGATGACCGAACCGCGGACGACGCCGTCCTCGTCCTTGATCTTCTCGATCGTGCCCCAGGCCCGCTCGTACTGTGCCCGCTTCTTGGAGAGGATCAGACGACCCTCCTTGTCCTCCTTCTGGAGGACCAGGGCCTCGATGTGGTCGCCAACCGTCACAACCTCGGCGGGGTCCACGTCGTGCTTGATCGACAACTCCCGAGAGGGGATGACACCCTCGGTCTTGTAGCCGATGTCGAGCAGGACCTCGTCCCGATCGACCTTGACGACGGTGCCTTCGACAATGTCGCCGTCGTTGAAGTACTTGATGGTCTCGTCGATCGCGGCGAGGAATGCCTCCTCGGAACCGAGATCGTCGTGGGTGACCCGGGTGGCGCTCGAGGGGGCCTCGATGCTGCTCGTCATGTGGGCGGTTGCTCCGGTCGGTGGGTTGTCACAGCAGGCTGGTGTGTCGCAGTGACCTGTTCGCGCCAGCGGATCCGTCGCCGGGCACACCGAACGATCGCCTAGTGAGATCATGATGTGGCTCCGTCGACCGCGCACCTGCTCCCTGCCGAGGCAACGCGATCCGCGAGCGCATCGTCTAGCCTACCGTGCGCATTACCACAGCGTGCAAGCCCTCCCGGGTTCTCTTCGTGCGATGACCTGCGAAAGCCGAACAATCGCCCGGAAAACACCGCTGCTGTCTCCTGCGTCACAGCAGCCCCTCCCGCCCCGTCGGCGCGCACCACGGGCCGCGCTTGGTCGCCCCGGCTCCCCGGGTATCGCTGCGGCCCGCCGGCACGGTCGAAGCGGCTCGGACACCGCGACGTCACCGAAGCCGGGTCGATCAAGCCCAGCGCGCGAGGAGTCGCGCAGATCCTGGACGCGCCGCCGTGCCCAATGGGCTGGGTGGGGCCTAGCGTGAGCGCGTGGATGACGACAGCCGGGTTACCCGGCGCCGGGTGGGTGACGCCGAGGCCCGGCGCGCCAACCGCGGCTGGTGGGACACCGACGCCGACGACTACCAGGCCGAACACGGTGCGTTCCTCGGCGACGTGGACTTCGTGTGGTGCCCCGAGGGCCTGCGCGAGGCCGACGCCCGGCTGCTCGGCGACGTGTCGGGGCGGCGGGTGCTGGAGGTGGGCGCCGGCGCCGCGGCCGCCGCCCGCTGGCTCGCCACCCAGGGCGCCCGGCCGGTCGCCTTCGACCTGTCCGCCGGCATGTTGCGGCACGCCGCCGAGGCCGCCGACCGCACCGGGGTACGCGTACCGCTGGTGCAGGCCGACGCGCTCGCCCTGCCGTTCGCCGACCGGTCGTTCGACGTCGCCTGTACCGCGTTCGGCGCGATCCCGTTCGTGGACGACTCGGCGGCGCTGCTCGCCGAGGTGCACCGGGTGCTGCGCCCGGGTGGCCGGTGGGTGTTCTCGGTGACCCACCCGATGCGGTGGATCTTCCTCGACGACCCTGGCGAGGGCGGCCTGACGGCCGTGCACTCGTACTTCGACCGCTCCCCGTACGTCGAGCAGGACGAGACCGGCGTGGCCACCTACGTCGAGCAGCACCGCACCCTCGGCGACCGGATCCGCGAGCTGGTCGGTGCCGGGTTCCGGCTGTTGGACCTGGTGGAGCCGGAGTGGTCGGAGGGACACGAGGGGATCTGGGGGCAGTGGAGCCCGCTGCGCGGACGACTCTTCCCCGGCACCGCCATCTTCGTCACCGAGAAGCCCGCCGGGTGAGCGCCGCACCCGTTGTCCGACGTGCGAGCCATCGACCGCCGGTAGGCTCGTGCCCATGAGCGCCGAGCCCGTCCCGACATCACCTGGCCCCTGGTGTCCGGATCCGATGCGGCAGCAGCGTGCCGACTACACGCTGGAGGACCTGCTCACCCTGCCGGACGACGCCCCCCGCGTCGAACTCGTCGACGGAGTTATCCAGGTGACACCCTCCCCCACCCTGGGCCATCAAGACATCTCGCTGTTGCTAGCGCACTGGCTGCTGCAACACGCGCCGGCCGACCTACGAGTCGTCCAGGCGGTCGGAGTCGGGCTGAGTCCCAATACCAGCCGACAGCCGGACGTGCTCCTACGGCGGGCCGGCGTGGCTCCTTCCCGGTCCACTCTGCGGCCAGAGGATGTCGTGCTCGCCGTGGAGATTGTCTCGCCGGGAACGCGACGGATCGACCGGTTCGCGAAACCGGGTGAGTACGCCGCCGCGGGCATCCCGTTCTACTGGCGAATCGAGCAGGACCCGGTGCACGTGTACGCGTACCGGATCGGCGATCGGGTGGGGCCGGGCGGTGAGCGGCAGTACGAGCTGGTCGCCGACGGTGCCGACGTGATCGAGTTGGCTGAGCCGTTCGACATCAAGCTGCCGGTCGCCGAGATCACGCCGTAGCCGTTTCGCCCCAGCCGGGTCGGGTAGCCGAGGACCATGGCCGAACCGAGATTTCACAAGGGCGACCATGTCTCCTGGTCGGCCCACGGCAGCCGCGCGTACGGCGTGGTGCAGGAGACGATCACCGAGCGGACCAGGGTCAGCGGGCGGGCGGTGAACGCGGCCCCCGACGACCCGCAGTACCGGGTCCGCAGTGACGGCACGGGCCGCGACGTGGCCCACCGCCCCGGGGCGCTGCGCCATGAGTAAGAGTGACGAGGGCCGGGACACCTACCGGGAGTTCACCGAGGCGGTGAACATGAAGCCCGGCGAGCTGTCCACGTGGCTGGAGACCGACGAGTCGAAGCAGGTCGGCTGGCACAAGGGCGGTCGTGCGGGTGGTGGCGAGTCCGTCGGGCACGAGTCCGGTCGGAAGATCATCAACTTGCTCCGTCGCAAACGCGGCGATCTGTCCGAGGGCGACTACAAGCACATGCGCAAGGTCGTCGGCTACGTACGCCGGCACATGGCGCAGCGCCCCTCCGGCAACGTCCGCGACACCAAGTGGCGCTGGTCGCTCATGAACTGGGGCCACGACCCCATGAAGTAGCTGGTCAGCGCCGCACGATCTGCCCGTCGTCGGTGACGTTGGTGCCTCACAACGCCACGATCCGCACTGTCCCCGACGTTGCGCAGATCGGACCTGGTGGCGTTGCAGTCGGTGTTGCCGGAACGACCGCCGGCCGATCCCGCCTCGGTCGTGAAATAGCGCCCGTCGGCGAGTGCCCAACCACGCCAGCTGCCGCGACCAGGTCAGGGGTTCCGGGGCAGCCCGACCCACGCAGGGATCAAGCCTGACCGCCCGGAGTGGGTCGGGC